>CANCEQ010000370.1 GCA_947375085.1 Flavobacteriales bacterium | reverse complement strand
CATGCCCGACCATGCCCGATTTTTGTATTCATTTGCTTTGTCGGGTCAGAGACCCGTTAAACTGTGCAGTCACGAGAGCGTCCCATACGGGACTAACTCTCGCGACAGTGGGTTTTTATGTTGTCTTGCTGTGTCATGCCCGACCGGAGAATAAATACAATCGGGCATTGGTTTTATGTATCTGTTTGGTTTTTAGGTGTTTGTAATTTTTTGTCATGCCCGACCATGCCCGATTTTTGTATTCATTTGCTTTGTCGGGTCAGAGACCCGTTAAACTGTGCAGTCACGAGAGCCTCCCATGCGGGACTAACATTCGAGACAGTGGGGACAGTGGGGAAGAGTGGGATAATGTAAGTGTGTACAAAAGTGGCAGTTTTTAATAAAAGTGGCAGTTTTTCTGGTTTGGTTCCTGTGTATTGCAATGCTGTTGAGGGTTTCGTTGTTTTTTGAAAATTGCTACTTTCTGCCACATTCTTCCACTTTTTTAAAAAAGTGGAAGAAAATCATTCACTTGCCTCGTCCCTAAATAGGTTTACACATTGGTCAGATAATCCCTGAATTTGTTTGCTGCCAAAGAGTTCACAGATCATCAGGATGTGGGTAGTTTATTTGATAGGTCTATATTTCAAAGATCGAACAGGGGATGGTGAAGGAACGGGTGCAAATTAATTTGCCTTCAATTTTCAAGCAAATAAAGATATTCACAAAATTTACGTTTGAGTCGTCTGTAATGTGCTGTGGGTAAGGGTTTGGAAGGGGTGAAATTTGTGGATATGTTTTTTGAGCGGGTGACTGAACTGTGATCTGTCTGATCAAATGATGGACCACGATGGTGAGCCGGGAATTGTAAGCTAAAGGTTGACTTTGTCCCTATCCAGTAAGCCGGCACGGAAATAGCAACTCTTTTTCCACAAAGGGTAAAAAAGATATTTAAATATGCGCACTTTAATTATTTTTGTTGGAACTTGATGGCTTATAAATAATCAGCCGGATAGTAAACTGACCAAATTCATACACAATGATCAAACACATACTAGCACTTTGTCTTGTTTTTCTTTGTATCGCTTCGGCACAAGGACAAACTTTGCGTATCAGAAGTAACAGCGTTGAGAACCTGCATATAGTAGCTGTAGGTGTTGATAAGGATGGCCATACCACTACACGTATGTTGTATGATTTTACCGGCGATCATTATCAGCGTCTGAGCTTGTTTGAAGAGAAGTATGGTTATGATTATTTCCATAACAAGGAAATGAAGCATGAGGGTCTTGACCCAACGTGCCGCTGGACCAAGCTGATGATCTATGATGCCAGCAATACCATCTACGATACCATTGATATTACTAAGGCAGATAATAAGGTGCATATTGGTCATGCTGCCATCTGGGCCAAGATCAAGATCCGCCGCGAAAGGGATTATATCCTTACTGATGTGATCATCAATGATGATATTGATGGTTAATTGTAACTGAATGATAATTTGAAACGCCCGCTCGATGAGTGGGCGTTTTTTGTTTCTGGTAAAGAAGGTACTTTTTTTCCAAACGTTTACTGTGAGATTTATAATATTTGCTGATGGGTGTTAGTCTTGTTTAGCAAGCGTGACGCTTGCACGAGGAAGGTCGAAGCGGACGCTTCGACCAGTGCTGTCTTTCCTAAAACGAATATGTCCCGATGTTCGGGTCAGAGACCCGTTAAATTATTTCGTCACGAGAGCGCTACGCTAACTCTCGCGACAGAACAAGACGCTTTGACCAGTGTCGGGTGTCCTAAAACGAATACGTCCCGATGTTCGGGTCGGAGACCCGTTAAATTATTTCGTCACGAGAGCGCTACGCTAACTCTCGCGACAGAACAAGACGCTTCGACCAGTGCTGTCTTTACTAAAACGAATATGTCCCGATGCTCGGGTCAGAGACCCGTTAAATTATTTCGTCACGAGAGCGCTACGCTAACTCTCGCGACAGAACAGAAAAAGCCTGCTCTTAGAGCAGGCTTTTATCGTATTGTTTTCAAATATTTGCTTTAACCTAGTATGCTCTTGCGAAGATAACACGTTGGGTAGATGGGTTACCTGTTAGAATGCACTTACCATCTTCCTGAGGATTGTTGAGCGGTATGCACCTAATGGTGGCCTTAGAAAGTTCCTTGATCTTGTCTTCGGTCTCGCTAGTGCCGTCCCAGTGGGCAGATATAAAGCCTGACTTTTCATCAAGGGTCTTGATGAATTCATCCCATGTGTCCACAGTGTGCATATTGTCCTCCCGGAATTTCAATGCTTTGTTGAACATGTTGCTCTGAATGTTTGTAAGCAGTTGCAGGGTATGGTCTGCAAGGGTATCGAGTTGAATAGAGGTCTTTTCTTTGGTATCGCGGCGGGCCACTTCTACCAAATTGTTCTCTATATCTCTAGCACCCAGTACTATGCGTACCGGTACGCCTTTCAGCTCATATTCGGCAAACTTCCAACCCGGACGAGTATTGTCGTCGTTGTCATATTTCACGCGTACGTTCTGCTTGCGCAGGGTAGCCATGAGGTCGGCAGCAATGCCGTCAATTTTGGCGGTAGTAGCTGCATCTTTATTGTAAATAGGTACGATAACTACCTGCAGTGGTGCCAACTTTGGCGGCAATACCAAGCCTTCATCATCGCTGTGCGCCATTACGAGTGCACCTATCAGACGGGTAGAAACGCCCCATGATGTAGCCCATACATAATCTTGCTTGTTCTCCTTATCGCGGAACTGCACATCGAAAGCCTTAGCGAAGTTCTGGCCGAGGAAGTGAGAAGTACCTGCCTGTAATGCTTTACCATCCTGCATCATAGCCTCGATGCAATAGGTGTCTTCGGCTCCTGCAAAGCGCTCATTGGCCGTTTTCACTCCTTTGATCACCGGCAGTGCCATGTAATCTTCTGCAAAAGCGGCATATACATCCAGCATTTTTACGGTCTCGTCTATAGCTTCCTGCTTGGTGGCATGAGCGGTATGCCCTTCCTGCCACAGAAATTCTGTGGTGCGCAGGAACAGTCGGGTACGCATCTCCCAACGTACTACATTGGCCCACTGATTGATGAGCAAAGGGAGGTCGCGGTAAGACTGTATCCAGTCTTTATAAGTATTCCAGATAATAGTCTCAGAAGTAGGGCGAACGATGAGTTCTTCTTCCAGTTTGGCTTCGGGGTCAACGATAACGCCACCACCATTAGGATCATTCTTCAGTCTGTAATGGGTAACTACGGCACACTCTTTGGCAAAGCCTTCTACGTGAGCTGCTTCCTTACTTAAAAAGCTCTTGGGTATGAACAGCGGGAAATAGGCATTTTGGTGACCTGTAGCTTTGAATTGTCTGTCCAGCTCATCGCGCATATGCTCCCAAAGGGCATATCCGTGAGGTTTTATGACCATGCAACCTTTTACAGGTGAATAATCGGCTAATCCGCCCTTCAGCACTATATCGTTATACCACTGGGAGTAATCTTCTTGTCTGGTTGTTAAAGTTTTTGACATAATAAACTTGGCACGCTTTTGGCGGTCTCTATTTTGGTAAAGTGTAGCAAAAGTAGTAATTTCAGTATAGCTTT
>CANCEQ010000369.1 GCA_947375085.1 Flavobacteriales bacterium | reverse complement strand
CAATCGGCATGTGCTTTGTTCCAACCTGTACTCACGGTTCCTGACCATGCGCTGGCATATTGTCCTGTCCAAGAATTGCTTGCACCTGATCTGCCTGCACCGGTGCTATTGGCTGCCAAACCAAGCTCGAATACATCAGTGTTATCTACCTGTCCGTCGCGGTTGGCATCACCTGGCCAAACAATGGCGCAGCCGGTATTTACCTGCACCGCCAATGTGCTAGTACTTGTGCAATTATTGATGAAATGGCTGGCACTCACACTTACAAAAGTGTTGCCCGTTGGTATTAGGCTAGTTGTGTTTGTATTAGCCCCGGTTGACCATGTGTAAGTTGTGCCACCGGAAGCAGTAAATGAGGCACTCGAGCCCACACATATTGAGTTATTTCCTGAAATACTTAGACCCGGTGTTTGCATTAAAGTAAAGCATTTGGTAGCAATCGACGAACACCCATTGTTACTGTAGCCAACAACTGAATAACAAGCAGAGGCCGTAGTGCTGATACTGGTTGAGTTTGTGGTGCTCGCATTACTCCAAAGATAGCTTTGCGCACCACTGGCTGTGTAAACGATCGGTGACCCGGGACATGCTGAGCTTGGCCCGCTTATAATGACGTTCGGTGTAGGTGCAACTGTTTGACAAGTGATGGCAGTTCCAATACATCCGTTGGTAGTGGTGCCAACCACCGTGAAACATTGCGGTGAAAGCGGATTGACAACAATCGACGTTGCGTTAGAGGATGTACTCCAGGTGTAAGTATTTGCCCCGCTAACAGTTAACGTACGCGTGGTTCCGGCACATAAATTTGCGGCATTTGTTGAGATCACGAGTGTAGGATTAAATGCAACATTTGGGCAATATGTAGTGGAATAGGCCGGACAGCCATTATATGCAAATAAGTTAAAGCACACACTGCTAGGAAGCGTCACCACCGATTGATTAACCGCAATTATAGAGCCTGAGCCCGAAGCATACCAAGTAAAGTTAGGTGCCCCTGTGGCAGTGTATGTCAAATTGCTTCCATTGCACGTGGGCGTTAATCCCAATACTATGATGGTTGGACTTGGCGTAACACTTACGCATGTGACAGCCGTTCCTGTGCCACAACCTGAATTGCTACCAATGACTGAAAAGCAAGTAGTGGTGCTGAAATTAAAAATTGGACAAACACTTCCTGTGTAGCCATTGCTCCAAGTATAAGTATTGGCGCCTGAAGCGTACAAATAAGTTGTAAAGTTTGAGTTGGCGCAAACATTACCTGGCGAAGAGATAGTGATATTTGGAACATTGTTCACTGTGACGCAAGAAATGGCTGTTGAAACACAACCGTTTGTTCCGGTAGATGCGACTGAATAACATTGCGATGATGTAGGACTTACAACAATGGCTGAAGTGTTGGCGTTGGTATTCCAAGTATAATTGCTCGCGCCAATGGCCGTAAGTGTTACGCTGCCACCGGAGCAGATGGCATTGCCACTTGAGGCAATCGAAATACTCTGTGTTGGTAAAGTGCTTGGGCATATGTTGGTGGTGCTCATACAGCCATTGCTACTAGCCCCTGTAACCGTAAAACATGAATTATTGTTAATTGTAGCTGTTGAATTGAATGAAACATAAGTGGATCCTGCAAACCAAGTATAGGTATTGGCACCGGAAGCAGTTAGGCTTAGGTTAACACCCGGGCACACCGTGCTTAATCCGGCAACACTTATGACTGGAGAAGGTATAATTGTTACGATGGCTACTGCACTGCTAGTGGTGGTACATCCTGGGTTGCTACCAACCACTGTATAAGTAGCAGAAACTGTTGAAGATACATTGGCTATGTTGCCTGAACTACCATTGCTCCAAGTATAGCTGCTGGCACCGGAAGCCGACAAAGCAGCGTAACCGCCATAACATATACTAACAGACGAAGCAGTTGTAACATTCGGATTCGAAGTTAAAGTATAACACCTTGTTGTATTAGCAGTGCAGCCGCCTATTGAACTTAAAACTGTAAAACATGAACTTGATGTTGGGGTAAAAACAACTATTGAGCCGGTTTGAATACCAAAAGGACCTGAAGTTGTGAAAGATGAAACACCACTACCGGGTAGGTTAAGCGTAAAGGTGGTGCCTACGCAGCCAAATCCATTATTCGGGCTTAAAGTAAGTGTAGGGGCAATAATATTTCCTGTAGCAGAAGAGGTTGCCAAAACATTAGATGATGAACCAATTGCGGAACAAAATACCGTGTATGGTCCAGTGCAAGTTATATACATCGAGCCAAGTGTAAACGAAGACCCAATTACCCCAAGGTTATAATTTCCACAAGCGGAATTAATAGAAAAAGAAAACAAAGTGGTGGCAGTAAACGAGTTTGAGATACTATACGCGATATTAGTGCTATAATTAGTGTTACAAGCAGTTGGTGTTGTAATGCTAAAGTTTAATGCTTGTGCATTAATTTTATTTATTGAATAAATTAATGCGAGAAACATGGCGAAATGGAGTAAAATATTTTTCATAAGTTTTGTTTTAAGGGTTTTTGTTAATTATCTAATACAAACCAAACACGCGTTTGGTTTGGTTAAATTAGTGATTTATCGCTCTTATAGCTTTTACTAATGACAGAACCTTATTTTGACTTATTAAGTGGTTGTTTTTGTTGAGTGGATGCTTTTTCGATAATCAAAAAAGCCTGACTCATATTGAATCAGGCTTTTTTTATTACTAACATCAATCTATTCTTTCACCAATTTTTTCTGGCTTTTGCCGAGTGGTGTTTCGAATTCTATAGCATAAATGCCTTTATCGATTGAAGAAATATCAATGTTTTTTATCGATGTAAATATACCTTGAGTAATCATTCTACCGGTTAAATCATAAATCCGATATGAAGTATTGACATTTAAATCATTTCTTAAAGTAAGATTGTTACCCGCAGGATTCGGATAAAAAGACAGGAATAAATCGGCATTAATATAATTTGATATTCCGGTTAAATTACTGCTAATGTTCACTGTAGTTCCTGCATCGTTGCTCAATCCATTAAATGCTCCATTGGCGTTTACTTTTTGTGCATTACCGGCCGAAATTACAATGGAAGAATTTTCAGGCAAACCGGTTTTAACCTTATACCAAA
>CANCEQ010000368.1 GCA_947375085.1 Flavobacteriales bacterium | reverse complement strand
TTTTGAATACATAGGATGTTGTTTGATGAATTGGAACTGCTCTTGATCCTTGTTCGTCTATTTCTTGTCCAGCATGTAACTGTAATGTTTCAAATCTTAATTCTTGTTCGTTTAATTTATTGCTCATCTTATACTATCGTTTTTTTGTTAATACTAATACTAGGTGATGGTTTGAGATTCTTTCGGAGTGATTTATGAACTATTTGCGACCGTAAAATTTAAGTTAAACAATTATTTTGCGTCACAAATATACATTAATTCTATAGAATTAATAGAATAATAAAATATTTTTTTGTTAAATTTTAATAAAAAGACTATTTACCCCTGAAAATCAAAAAGTTAAAAATAAAAAAAGCCAGTAAAAAACTGGCTTTAAAAATCATATATGAGATTTAAGAAGTTTATTTATGCAATATCCAAGCATGACTAAACGCAGATTTTGCTTCTTCTAATTTAGCAATTGCTTCTTCTTTTGATGCATAAGTACCATAACTAACAGAGAATTTTCCATCTCTTTCAATTACTGTCGCACCTTTTTTCCCTTTTGAAAGTAACATTTCAACTTGACCTATAGCACTTACTTTTTCAGCATAAGTCCCTAAAATGATATAAGATGAACCATCTGCAATTGCCTGAACTTGAACATCTTCCATTTTCACTTTAGAATAACTCTTCGCTTTAGGTTTACTTTTATGAACAGGTGTACTCACAGGTTGTTCAACAGGAGCAGCTTGTACAACAGGCTCTTCCACTTTTGGTTCTGGAGCCACTTCTTCTACAACCTTTTCTTCAGCAGGAGCAGAATGAATCATTTCTTCCGTTTTAGTAGCTTTCTCTTTAACAGGTTCAGTATCATCAGATTCTAATGTCTCGATGATTTTCTCTTCTTCAGAAATATCTATTGTCTCTGTTTTAGAACCAAACGGTAAATATTTTTTGTATTTATCAAAATTCAATCCGACAAAAGTTCCTCCTCCTGCGATAGCTAGAATCAATATGGTAAAAATCCAAAACTTAACTCCTCTTTTCTTTTTAACTGGAACAATTACTTCCTCTTCAGCTAAAAACTCTTCATCAGTTATCGTATTTTCTGAAATTGATTCAGTAGAACCTACTTCATCAGAATTATCTCCCTGTATATCAATTGATTTCTCAACTTCAATTGTCTCTTCAGGAGCTGATACTTCTTCTACTTCTAATTTTGCTTCGATAGGAGAACTAATTTCTTCTTCTTTTTGAATATCTTGAATTACTTCTTTTTCAATAACTTCTTCAGTAGGTGTTTCAATCTCAAAAGCAATATCAGATTCCTCCTCTTCTTCTAATTCAACCGTTTCAATAGGATTTACAGTCTCTTTATTAAGCATACTAAAAAATCCTTTTTTCTTGTTTTCAGATTCAACTGGAGTTTCTTCTGAAACCACCCCCCCGTCTGACTCAATAGCTATTTCATCTTCACCTTCCGAAGAAACACGTTCGATTACAGGCTCTTCAATGATTTGCTCGTCTACTTTTGAAGAAGCTTCTTCAACCACTGGTTCTGAATTCACATTTACATCATCCGATACCTTTACATCAGTTGAAGTTTCCACATAAACACCTGATTTAAATTCGATATCACCTGAAGAATCATTCTTAAAACTTCCAATTCCATTCAAATTAAAACCATTTCCTGCCTCAATCGCACTCAATATAGATGAAACATCTTTTGAAATTAACGCTTTAGCCTCTTCCAAAGTAATACCTTCTCTTTCAGCTATAAAAGAAGCTAACTTACCATCATCATATTTCAAATAAGGCATAAACATTACTTCCCCTGTTTTATGACTAGTAACTGTAAGAGCCCCTAATCCTGGGATAATGATTGTATTAACTTCTTGTAATATTTGTTGTAAATGCTTTTCCATAGTGATTATATATTCGAAGTGAACGAATTTGAATTTGAAAAATAAGAAATTTTACTGAAATAATTCAGAAAATTGAAAAGATTTATCTAAACGAACGCCTTTTTCAGTTTGTTTTACAGTACAACATTCGTTTACACTATCGTGTTCTAAAAACAAAATCAATTCTTTATCTGCTGCAGTATTTAAAAACTTTTCTTTTTCCGTCATTGTCAGCAAAGGACGCGTATCGTACCCCATCACATACGGTAATGGAACGTGACCTGTACTCGGTAATAAATCGGCCATAAAAACCAACGTTTTATCTTGGTAATGAATTTGAGGAATCATCATACTTTCTGTATGTCCATCCACAAATAATACATCTATATTATTAAACACATTTTGAGTAAAATCTCCTTTACGATCCACAAATTTTAATTGACCACTTTCTTGAATGGGTAAAATATTATCAGATAAAAAAGAAGCTTTTTCTCTTGGATTTGGTTCAGTTGCCCATTTCCAATGATTTTCTGTACTCCAGTAAATAGCATTTTTAAATACTGGTTCAAAATGAGTTCTATCTTTATTCCATTGAATTGCTCCTCCACAATGATCAAAATGTAAATGAGTTAAAAACACATCCGTAACATCATCCAAAGAAAATCCTAATTGATTTAAATTCCCTTTTAAAGAATCGTTTCCATTTAGATGAAAATGAGAGAAGAACTTTTCATCTTGCTTATCCCCTATTCCTGTGTCGATTAGAATTAAACGATTCCCGTCTTCTATCAACAAACTTCTCATCGACCAATCGCACATATTGTTTTGATCAGCAGGATTTGTTTTTTGCCAAATTGATTTCGGAACAACTCCAAACATTGCTCCACCGTCTAATTTGAAATTTCCAGTATTAAGAGGATGTATTTTCATTTTCGTAATTTTAAAACAAAGATGGGGATTTCAGATGATAAAGGCAATTGGTTATAAAGTAGAATTTTCTTTTAACACAACAGCGAACAAAAGTAAGCATCAAAAGAACATATAAGGATGATTATTGATTTAGAAAAAGAAAACTCCTTAATTAGACGCGAAATAAAGTAACCCGATTGCTACGATGGAA
>CANCEQ010000367.1 GCA_947375085.1 Flavobacteriales bacterium | reverse complement strand
GATGAGATAAAGATTATTTTTTTCATTTAATTATTTTTAATTTAACAAAGATAAAATAATAATAAGGTGAGGTAATATTTAATGTTAATCTTTTTATTTAATAACTACGAAATATTTCAAACTAAACTCATTTATATATATGGTTTAATTTACTGCCCTACATCAACATTCCCCTTGATAATCAAGCCATTCGTTGATGTATTTACCAATTTAGAAGAAACACTTGAATTGTTCACATTTCCCATAACAACAACTTGTGCACCACTATCAATAGCAAAGTTACCACCTTCATCTTGTAAATTTCCGGTGATGGTTAAAACCGTTGTAGCCGAAACGGTAACTGTTGATCCACTTTTTAAAATTAAATCGGTAATTGATGTGCTTGAGCTAACTGTTATATTATGAGAATTATTTACCTGTACGAAATCAGAAGATGTAGGAACAGTATTATTAACCCACGACCCAGCTGTTATCCAATTACCTGATGTTGTAGAAATAAACGTGAAAGGCGTATTAAACGTTAAATCACTTCCATAACTGGTACCTACACTATTTGTCGCAAAAGCTCTAATATGATAGATTGTTCCTGAACTTAAACTTGTAATTGAACTCGAAAAACTTCCTGTACCTGTTCCGTCAGAAGTTTTACTGTCCCCAATTGTTGGGTTTATACTAGTACTCCAACAGACTCCTTTTTCTGTGACACTTGCCCCTCCATCGCTTGTAATATTCCCTCCAGAACTTGCAGAATTAATTAATATTGAACTTGCTGCTGTTGTTGTTAATGTTGGTAAATCTAAAGTTGTAAAAGTTAAATCGGTTCCATAATTCGTCCCAGCAGGATTTGTTACATAAGCACGGTAATGGTATGTGGTACCAGGAATTAAGCCCGTTATTGAACTTGAAAAAGTTCCAGTTCCAGTTCCATTGCTTGTTTTGGAATCAAGTTTAGTTGGATTAGCTGAAGTACTCCAACATACTCCTCTTGAAGTAATAAAACTACCAGAAGCTACTCCTCCACTTGTAGCCGAAGTACTCAATATTGATGAAGCAGTTGTTGTACTTACTGTAGCTAGTGGAGGTAAAGGAATTTTACTATTGAAGAAAGTAATCTCTATTATTTCATTATTTTTTTTAAGATCGATATTATTAGCTAAATTTATTAAAGAAGGCTTTTTCAAAATATTTGATTCACTTTTTGAATTCTTTAATATAGAAGTTATCCCATACGTATTAAACAAACCAATAAATAATATAAAAATTGCTATAAATACTTTCATTTCATCTTTATTTTAAATCGCTAATAAGACAGAACATTATGGCTGCATTGCAAGTTTAGTAACCCAAACCCCACTCTCTCTTCTTTCATAAATTAGATTGTCACCACTTCTAATAATTCTCCAAGTTCCATTTACTGTAGGATCGCCAAAATAAAATGCGTTTGTGCTACTTACTTCAATATCTCCTGACGTTTTCACTTTAGTAACCGAAGTATTTCCTAATTGAATTGTATTACTCTCTGTTACTGTTGCTCCATATCCAATTGCTGTTGAATTTGATAATCCATCTGAAGAAACATCTGCATAAGACCCTAAAGCAGTATTTTGACTTCCTGTTACACTTGTGTAAAGAGTACGGTAACCAATTCCAACATTATCATTTCCTTCTGTATTACTTGTTAACGCAATATAACCAGCACCTGTATTTCTTCTTCCCGTTGTATTTTCAAACATTGAAGAACCACCTAATGTTGCATTTTCACCTCCATTTATATTGTGAAATAAAGAATTTGATCCGAAAGCTGAATTATCTGTTCCTGTTGTATTACTATAAAGTGAGTGACGACCAAAACCATTATTATTTGATCCAGTAGTATTAGATGGTAAAATTTCATATCCAAATGCTGAATTTTCAATACCTCCCGCTAGTGAAGATAATGTATTAGTACCTGCTTTCGTATTGTCATCTGAAACAGAAAGTAAAGTAATATCTGACCAACTTAATACTCCTGAACCATTTGTAATTAACATTTGGCTAGTTGTACCATCATCTACTGGTAATGTCAATGTGTAATCTGCAGCCATTGCTTGAGATTGTATAGTAACTTTGTTTGTTCCTGAACCACTAGCTTCGTAAATTGCAATTCCTGCATCGCTAGCTCCATTTTTCACATTAAGATTTTCGTTTACTGTGACCAATCCAGTTACTGCCAAAGTACTAGATAAAGTAGTTGCGCCTGTCACCCCTAAAGTAGACGAGAAAGATCCTGTAGTTCCTGTTAAACCTCCTGTTAAAGTCCCTCCTACTAAAGGTAAATAAGCTGAAGAAACATCAGATGCTTGCAAATAAGTTCTAGTATCAATCGTACCGTCTGCTTTTAAGAATTGTGATGATGTCCCTCCTGTTTTAACAAAAGAAGTTGCATTTACAACTCCACCAAATGTTGCTGATTGATCGGCATTTAAAGTCAAGGTGTTTTGATGAGCAGCTCCTAAAATTAATGTATTTAACTCTTCTGCAACTAATCTAACATCACTACCACTGTTAAATTGTAAATAACCCGTTCTAATACTTGCATCAGAATTATATCCCGTAATATAAGCTGAATTCGATTTCATCCTCATCGCTTCTGTAGCCAAAGCTGTAATCAAACCCGTTGAGGTTGTTGAACCTCCAATTGTTGCATCTCCTGAAATTGAAGCTGTAGTTGAAACTGTTAAACTTGCTGGTATTCTTACTGATCCATTGAAATCTGCAGATTGATCTGCATTTAATGTTAAAGTATTTTGATGAGCAGATCCTAAAATTAATGTATTCAACTCTTCAGCAACTAATCTAACATCACTACCACTGTTAAATTGCAAATAACCTGTTCTAATACTTGCATCAGAATTATATCCCGTAATATAAGCTGAATTCGATTTCATCCTCATCGCTTCTGTAGCCAAAGCTGTAATTAAACCCGTTGAGGTTGTTGAACCTCCAATTGTTGCATCTCCTGAAATTGA
>CANCEQ010000366.1 GCA_947375085.1 Flavobacteriales bacterium | reverse complement strand
GCCATTTTAAACCATCATAATATCCTGATTTTGCTAATTTTACAAAGTTAGCTACAGTGTTTGGTGCATCCGTTTCAAAAAACGTAGCTTTCATTACACCTTTGTTTGTTGTGATAACTGCTTCCATATTATTTATTTGTTTTTATTTTATTTATTAGACTTGAAGATAAAAGACTTCCTTAAAAATGTTGAATCTTTGATGCTTAATTTTTGATTTCTTTACTATCGCTTTTTTCAGTCTTATTTTCTTGAGTCTTGATGTCTTGTATTTCGATGCCTTGAATCTGAACATCTTCATTCGACAAAGGAGTAATTACTTCTGGCTCTGAAGGAACGACCATTTTTTTGGGTGGATCATATCGTATAATATTATCCATTTCCACCATTTGCTGATCTAGAGGACGTTGGATTTCTTCAGTTGTTTCTTTAATGAAACCTGAAATATTCATGTCTTTTTTGATATCAACACCTGATTTTTTTATTTCGTCTTGCAAATCGTTAGAAGCTTGTTTTATTTGGTACATAGTTTTACCAAACGTTTTTGCGATACCAGGAATACTTTTTGAACCAAAAAACATCAATATAAATATCAATATTAAAAGGACTTCTGAACCTGCGATATCATTTAAAAATAAAAGCATATTTCTATATTTTTGAGTGCAAAATTACGAATTATATTTTCAGCTAACAATTAAATTAATAACCTGCTTTTTCTTTTGGATAAGCATTGAATGTCCCCATTCCCTTTGCCACCAATAAACCATCTTGATTTTTTATTTCAGCTTCTGTTACAACAATTCGATTTCCTTTTGATAAAACGATTGCAGTTCCTGTTAATTGATCTCCTAAGCGAACAGGTGCTAAAAAATTTAGTTTCATTTCAACAGTCGATACAATCTTATCATCCGTGCATACCATAGAAAGTGCTGAAATCCCCAAAACAGAATCCATCAATGCTGATACAACTCCTCCATGAGCAGCATAAGGTGTCGCTAAATGATCTTCTGTAATTTTAATTTTATATTCTAATTCGCCTGGATTGAATAATTCAAAATCCATTTCGATTAGTCGCCCAAAATTGTTTCCATTCTTGTACGCTAAAATAATTGGATCGAAATTTAAAGGATGTATTTTCTCCATTAATTATGCCTCCGAAACGATTTGTACTTGAGGTGAATGAGGAAAATGTAATCCTGCTTTTTCAAATTCAGCATATACTCTTTCGTTTAAACTGTAGTATACATTCCAGTAATCTGTCGTTTCAGTCCAAACCTTTACACTAATATCTACTGAATTATTAGACAAGGCTTCAACTCCAATAAAAGGTGCCGGTTCGTTTAAAATTCGAGTATCTTCGTCTATAAACTTCGTAATCAAATCTTTCGCTGTTTTCAAATTATCACCGTATGAAATTCCGAATACTAAATCCACTCGTCTTCTTTCTGCTTTCGTAAAATTGGTGATATTTCCATTTGCCACTGGACCATTCGGAAGAATAATCACCTTATTATCAGCTGTATGTAAATAAGTATTAAAAATTTGGATTTCTTTTACTGTACCTTGTTCACCTTGCGTTAAAACAAAATCTCCTACTTTAAATGGTTTGAAAATCAAGATCATCACTCCTCCTGCAAAATTAGAAAGTGTTCCTGAAAAAGCTAAACCTACTGCTAAACCAGCAGCTCCTAGAATCGTTACAAAAGAGGTCATTTCAACTCCTAATTGCGTGATACTGGTTACAACTATCAGGACTTTTAAAACCATAGTTAAAAGACTGGATAAGAAAGAAACCAAACTTTCGTCGGTATTGCTTTTTCTTAAAATCTTTTTAAGCGTCTTTACAACCATTTTCACTAACCAAAAACCGATAACTAGAATCGCTACAGCTAGTAAAATATTAGTTCCTATCTTCACTAAAAATTGATTAATATCGGAATATTTAACCCCCATTAGACTATCAATTTTCATTTTGTCAATTTTTAATTCGTCGGCAATTTTCAACATAACACTTTAATTATTTTACAAAAATAGAACTTGTCAAAAGATAATTGAATAATTTAGCTTTTTTTACAAAATTAAATTTCATGTTTTTTATACTCTCAAAAATAGTCATCATTTTTCTATACCCAAGTACTTGGTGTATATTAACTTTAATCGGGTATTTTTTATTTAAGAGTAATCGGCTAAAAAAAATCTGTAGAATATCTTCTATTTCTATGTTTTTACTTTTTTCAAACACCGTTATTTTCTTGGAATTAATGCGTCATTGGGAAGTGCAAGGGACTAAATTCAAAGATGTTAAAAAATACGATGTAGGTATTGTATTAGGAGGAATGTTTGAATACAATAACGATTTAGATGTTTTAAGTGTGAGAACCCATGCTGATCGGATTTGGCAAGCTCTTACACTTTATAAAACAGGGAAAATTAAAAAAATACTCATTTCTGGTGGTTCAGGGTATGTTTCTGATAGAGGTTTAAAAGAAGCAATTCAACTCCGTGAAGTATTAATCACTTGGGGAATTCCAAAAAATGATTTATTAGTAGAAACGACTTCCAGAAACACTCACGAAAATGCTGAATTCACAAAGAAGATTTTAGATCGTTCGTATCCTCATTTCAATAAATTTCTTTTGATTACTTCTGGTTTTCACATGAAAAGATCGTTAGCTTGTTTCAAAAAAGAAAATATGAATTGTGATGCCTTTTCGACTGATTTGAATACGGGACCAAATTCGAATTACTACTGGGATCAATACATTGTTCCAGACTTAAGTACACTTTTTGGCTGGAATCGATTGGTGAAAGAAGTAATTGGTTATATAACGTATGATGTTGTTGGGTATATCTAGGTGTTAGTGATTTGGTATTAGCTTTTAGCAAAATAAATAACCTTAATTCAAATATTTATCTCAATTTCTATTTCCAGAAATAATTTAAAAAATATGGTATACGAATTAAAAATGATAGAAAATTATCTTTCTGAAACCAAAAAATTAAATCAAAACGACC
>CANCEQ010000365.1 GCA_947375085.1 Flavobacteriales bacterium | reverse complement strand
CTTTTTCATGACCGTTTGTAGCTTTTACTTTCTCCATGAAAGCATCGATCTGTGCTTGGTATTTACTAGACATATTTAAATGTATTTAAAATCAACGGCGCAAATGTAACTTATTTTTACAATCTACCTTATGATTATAGTCGTTACATACAGTAAATTATTAACAAATTAATGTTTCTATTGTTGATGAAATAAATAGTCCATTAACAATGATAAAATTTAATTCACTTTTCACTATATTTGAATCCATTTTTATTTCAGAACAAAAAATCAATCTATGAAAACAAAATCAATACTATTTACCATCTTCTTAGCAATCAATTTAATTGGAAATTCTCAGGTTTTTATGCAAGTAGATAGGATTCAAGCTGGAGTTGATAGTTCTACTTTTGTAATTAAAATATTAAACCAACCTGCTGGTAGTTCAGCTTTTTCTAACTCATATTCACCAACTGATGATAATCAAAAATATATCATTAATAATGATACCTCAAAATTAATTAACGAAACAGATGGTATGTATGATTTTTATCTTTACGATTCTAAAAAATTAGACATTAATTCAGAAGTACTTGCAAATGCTATTTTTATTGATTCCATTGTATATAGAAAATGGCATATTGCAAATTTTCCTCATGATACTATTTTGAATAATACATGTTTATCAAATATAAACTACCAAATAATTCAATATACTAAACCTTCTAATAAATTATCAAATGACGGGAGTATTACTTTTAAATATAATACAGCTCAAAATAACTCAAAACTCATGTACCACCTTTTAGACTCTTCAAATTCTGACTACTTTTTTGACTCTATAGACCCATTTACTTTTAAAGCAAATAATTTAACAAATACCTATATTACAATTTCAAACCTAAATTTATGTTTTAACTCTAGTTTAGCAGAATGCAGTTTTTCAGGTATTATTGGTAATTTAAATAACATAATAACTAATAACAATCTACTTGTAAACACCTACGAAACAGACTCTTACCAAAACTGCAATGGTACTATTAAGCTTCGCCCTTTAAATGCAATTGGGAATATCACATACCAATGGAGTAATGATTCAACGGTTATCGGTTCAACCCAGCAAAATTTATGTCCTGGAGTTTATTCCATTTTGGCAACAGACGAAAGTTTAAACTCTTCTTACTTACAAGTTTACATCACTGATGGAAATTACAACTATACTGACACATCTGCATTTTATTTAAATCCACAAGATACTGTAGCTTTCAATTTTATGAACTGTCAAATAGATTACAATCTACCTATTGATTCTTTACATTATCAAGAAACTTTCGTAAATCAAAAAAATGATACCGCAAAATACAAATTTGACCTAACCTTATTTCAAGGAAAACATACATTCGTACTTTCAGACACAATCTTTATTGTAAATGATTCAAGTGTGTTTTTAAATTGTGTTGTTTATTGCCAACAAATGAAATCTACTATATTTAGCGGAAAACGTATTTCGTTGGTGAGAAAATCAAAATCAGCATCTTTACAAGAAATAAAATCAGAACCAATTACAGTTTCAATTTCACCTAATCCTACAGAGAACAACATAACAATAAATGGATTAAAATACAATGGAAATTTATTTGACATTACAGGACAAAAAGTAATGAAAATAAACTCTAAAACAACTTCTTTAAGTCATCTAAAAAACGGAGTTTATCTATTGAAATTAGACAATAACTCTAAGATTTACAAAATCATAAAAAATTAAAAATCAAAACAATATATCATCCATCCTCGGTTTAAATTAAATCGAGGATATTTTTTAGAATTTCATTCTAAATTGAACAGAAATATCTGATTTAACATTTCCATTGATTGCTTCTGTTCCTGTTCCAATCGAAGTCTTATTCACATAAATTGTATTTCCATACCTCATCCAAAGATCAAATTTCTTCAAAAAAGAATAGCGTAATAAAATATACCCTCTTGAGCCTTGATAATAATAAGCAGGAATTGAAAATACGGTTGGTGAATTGGATTCATACATATAAATACGAGAGTCATAACTATCGGTTTGAAATAATACATATCGAATCGCAATATCAAACGGAAGGGATTTAGGTTTGAATTGTAAATCTTGCGCTACAATCACTCCTGTTTCAGACTGATTACTTAATCGATGAATGGTTACGTATTCAATTCTACTTTTTAACGTAATAGATTCAGATACAGCATAATTCAAATTAAATCGGTAATTCCTTTGCTCCACATCTTCAATTTCGGAAATCGTACCATCTGAATTTCTACTGTTCTTTTGACGTAATTGTTCTCTAAAACGACCGTATATTTCAAGTTGTTTTGATGGTTTATAATTTAATTGAGCCAAATATTCGTGACCAAATGAAGGTTTATCAACTTGATATTTCAACCAAGGAAATAAAAAATAATCAGCATAGGAATTAAATATTATTGCATTAGAAAGTTTCAATTTCAATCCAACATAAATCCCTTTTTCATTTTGAGTATTTGTTCCCTCGGAAAAACCACTGTTATAAAAAGTTTGATACGCTTTGTCATAATTGCGATAAACGATACTCATTGAAGCCCTTGAGTCCAATGCAACTAAAACTCCGTGAAGTTGAGCGAAGGCTCCTGTTGAAGAAACTGTTGAAATTTCTCCGAAAAAATTAAAATTTCGAACTACCCAACTATAATCTCCACTCGTACTTATTAAACTTTTTCCTCGAAAATCAAATTGATTATAAGGCTGATATTGTTTCGAATAGGTAAAATCATATCCTTGATAAACGGAAGCTAATCCACATTGAAAACTTTTAAACTTATACTTCAAATTTAGTCCTCCTATTTTTTCTGTTATCCCATTTTTTCTTGCGATTTCATTTGTTGTTCGATGCAACCCCGTCATTTGAATAGAAGTAATCTTTTCTTCATCAATCATTGAACTATCAATATCTTTAATAGCATCCATTTTTTTTATCGAACCAAATATTAAAAGTGAAAGCTGCTTATACCCTATTTCAACAGCTCCTCCT
>CANCEQ010000364.1 GCA_947375085.1 Flavobacteriales bacterium | reverse complement strand
ATCAACTATCGAATGGGATTTATTTCTTAAATGGTAAGAATGGAAACAATCTTGTTAGTCATAAAATAGTGGTAATTGATTAAATACAAACGATAAATTAAAAACAGTTATGAAAAAAATAATATCCTTTAGCTTTTCAATAGCTTTTATGCTAAATGTAAATGCTCAATCAACAGATACAACGTGTCTTAAAACAAGATGGATTTCATTAAAAAATACAAGTCAAAACAATTTGATTTTTAAAAACTTATATTCTAGTAATACTATTTTTAATGAATTAACCGAGTTAATCAATAATGGATCTATTTCTGTTTACAAGGAAATCGAAGGCTATCAAAACAGAAGTAACTATTCAAATTTAGAAACGGATACAAGTGCTAAATTAAATGACAATAGTTTTCAATATCGTTTGAATATTCCATCAGCTATTCCGATTGCAAATTCATATGGAGAAGATTCAATTATAAAAGTAAATGGGGTTAATCAATATGTATATCCTGTAGCTAAAGTAATAACGTTTAATTTAGCTGAAGTTTCAGAAATTAGAATTCGTGAAAATAGAGAAAACAAAAATGAATTTGTTCCAAATGGAATTGGTTTTGTTACGACAACTGATGGGTTAGAGAAAGAAATATTTTGGATATACTTTGAAAATTTAACGAACCGAATAACTAAAAAAGAAAATATAAATTGGTGTAATTCAATAAAAAATAAACAGTATTCAGGTTTCCAATATTTTCAAATACCTTGTAGCGATAAATTATCTATCTATAAGTAAAATGTCATTTTTAAAATTGAAAGAGGATGTATCGACTTTTCGGACATCCTCTTTTTTGTTTACAATCTCCCTTTTACTGCATTTTCAACCATTTCTTCTAGCGAATAAAACGAATGATTCAATGCATTTTTAAGTTTTGAAGCATCGTAAACAGTTGTTCCAAAAGCACTTCTAGCTGTTTCTTTTGTAATTGGAGATTTCTTTCCTGTTAATTTTGAAATCAACCACATTGCTCTCCAAGTCAATCCCATTAACCAAGGTTTAACCAAAATAGAAGCTTCCTTTTTATTTAATTTTCTTGCGATGTGATCGAAAAGGTTTTTAAATGATGAATTTTCACCTATACAAAGAAAACGTTCGTTTTTAACGTCGCTTTTCATTAAATCTATCAGAACCGTTGCGACATCTCTTGCATCTACAAAAGCATTTGCTCCTGATGTGTAAAACTGTAAGCCATTTTCAACTGTTTTAAACATCGTTAACGAACTTTCATTCCAGTCTCCAGCTCCAACTATGACACACGGATTTACAATAATGACATCCAATCCTTCCTCTACACTTCTCCATACTTCTTTTTCTGCAGAATATTTCGCAATAGAATAACCAGAAGTGGTTGGTGATTGTTTCCATTTCGTTTCTTCAGTTACAATTGGATCATTTTCACCGTTTCCAATTGCAGCAGTTGAACTTACATATCCTAATTTTTTAACACCTAACTCCAGGCAAGCATTGACTATATTTGCCGTTCCTTCTCGATTGATTTTCATCATCTTAAAGAAATCATTTTTATGGAATGAAACAATCGCTGCGCAATGATAAACGAATTCACAGCCTTCCATTGCTTCGTAAAGTGTTACAATTTCAAGAACATCACAATTAACCCATTGAATGGTTTCAAATCTTGATTGACCATTTACCTCATCGTAATATAGAAACAACCGGCGAACCAATTCTATTTTCTTTTGATCTCTGAAAATTGCTTTAATAGGAGTATGCTCTTTCGTTAATTGAAAAAGTAAATGACTACCTAATAAACCTGTTCCGCCTGTTACAAATATCATTTATATGAATGTTATAATTATTTGTTATATCTCCAAAAACATAGGATGGGATTTAAATCCCATCCTATGTTTTTGAATAAAATACTATTTAAAATCCCAATTATACGTATCTAATTCAGAAACACACGCCACCAATAAATCGATACTTCCTTGAATATCGTCTTTGTTTGCCATTTCTATAACTTGGTGTAAATGTCTAGTCGGTATTGAAACTGCACCTGCAATTGAACCACCTTCGACCATACGTTGAATACCAGCTGTATCAGTTCCTCCTGCAGTTAAAATTTCAGGTTGCCATTTGATATTGTGTTTATCCGCTGTTTTTTTCATATAATCAACCATTCTATAATCACAAATCGTTGAAGCATCCATAATTTTAATCGCTGTACCTTCGCCTAATTTTGTAATCATTTCGTGAGCTGCTGCACCTGGTAAATCGAAAGCAATTGTTGTATCTAATCCAAATCCAAAATCAGGTTGAACTCTTAATGCAGAAACATTTGCTCCTCTAATTCCAACTTCTTCTTGAACTGTAAATACACCGTAAATATCATAAGGAACTTCTTTGCCTTTCAATGCTTTTAACGTTTCAATTAAGATGAAAACAGCCAAACGATTGTCTAATGACTTTCCGTTTACACAATTCCCCATTTCAATGAATTCACGTTCTCTTGTGACAGGATTTCCAACTTGAATTAACTCTTTTACTTCTTCCGGTGATAATCCTGTATCTATAAAATAATCAGATAATTGAGCTACTTTGTTTCTTTCGTCCGCAGTCATCACGTGAATTGGTTTTGAAGCCATAACACCGATAATGTCTTTTTTACCGTGAATAATTACACGTTGAGCCGTTAACGTTTTAGGGTCAAATCCTCCTAACGTATGAAAACGAATAAATCCTTTGTCATCAATATGTGTAACGATAAATCCAATCTCATCCATATGAGCTCCAATCATTACTTTTTTACTTTCTTTACCACGTTTGATTGCGTAAACGTTTCCTAGGTTATCTACCTGCACCTCATCCACTAAACCTTTCAATTCGTCGATGACAAGTTCACGAACTCTTTGCTCAAATCCAGATGCTCCTGGCGTTTTACATATTTTACCTAATAATTCAGTATTTATAGACATATTGTGACAATTTGTGTTTGAGGTTAAAATTAAGTTTTAAAATGATTATCCGCAAACTAA
>CANCEQ010000363.1 GCA_947375085.1 Flavobacteriales bacterium | reverse complement strand
AAAGTAGTCGTTTAACTTCGAAATATCAATATCTTTGAGGAATAATTTTGAATAATGAGCACTAACGAAGAGACAAATAATTTTAAAAGTGATTTTATAAGATTGAATAATTCATTTTCAACTCTTCCTGAAACTTTTTATTCAAAAGTCACTCCTCAACCATTGACTCATCCATATTTAGTTTCCTTAAATGAAAAATTGGCGACGGAATTAGAGCTTGATGTAGCTGTTTTACATTCTCAAGAAGGGGTAGAAGTGTTTACTGGTAATCTAATATTAGATTCTTCAATTCCAATTTCAGCTGTTTATTCAGGACACCAATTTGGTCATTGGGCAGGTCAATTAGGGGATGGTAGGGCAATTTTACTAGGTGACTTAAAAACAAAAAAAGGAACTTTTGAAATTCAATTAAAAGGAGCTGGTTTGACTCCTTATTCTAGAAGAGGAGATGGAAGAGCTGTTTTACGATCGTCAATTCGAGAATATTTGTGTTCAGAAGCCATGAATTCGTTAGGGATACCAACTACGAGAGCATTATGTATAACAGGATCTGATGATCCAGTTTACAGAGAAAGAGTAGAAACAGCCTCTGTTGTGGCACGTGTTTCTCCGACATTTATTCGTTTTGGCTCTTTTGAACATTGGTATTACAAACAAGATATAGAGAGTTTAAAAATCTTGACAGATTATACTATTGATACTTTTTATCCTGAAGTAAAGTCTGCAGATTTTCCATATAAAGCTTTTTTGTCAGAAGTAATTAAACGAACGGCTGAATTGATGGCGCAATGGCAATCTGTAGGATTTATGCATGGAGTAATGAATACGGATAATATGTCGATTTTAGGATTGACAATAGATTACGGTCCTTTTGGGTTTATGGATGCATTCAATCAAGGGCATATTTGTAATCATTCAGATGATTCAGGAAGGTATTCGTATGTAAATCAGCCACATATTGGTAATTGGAATTGCAAAGCATTGGCGCAAGCATTGTTGCCTTTATTGGGAGATGTAGAAGAAGCAAAGGAAATATTGGAGGGTTATTGGCCGATTTATAGAGCAAAATACGATGATTTAATGCATCAAAAATTAGGTTTAGAAGCTAAATATCCAGAAGATATTAAATTATTTGAATCTCTATTTTCCATTTTACAACAGTCAAGAGTTGATTTCACTATATTTTTTAGAAATTTAAGTGAATTAGAAATCGATAATTTTGAATCCAATCAACCCATTCGAGATTTATTCATAGATAGAGAATCATTTGATGATTGGTCGGTTCAATATAGAAGAAGATTAAAATTAGAGCAAAGTATCGATTCTGAAAGAAAAGAAAGGATGAATAAGGTGAATCCAAAATACATTCTTCGTAATTATTTATTGCAAATAGCAATTGAAAAAGCAGAAAATGGTGATTTTTCAGAGGTAGATAAATTATTGAAAATAATGGAAAGTCCTTTTGAAGAACAGATTGAAAATGAATCATATGCAAAGTTACCACCCGATTGGGCAAATGATTTAGAGGTCAGTTGTTCATCATAAGATTTTTATTTAATTGTAGGGACAGGGTATGCCCTGTCCCAAAACCACGAATCCAGATAACAAACATAATTTCCCACGTCAATTTCATCAAAAATCAAACATTAAACATCCAACATTATTTAAAAATGTCTTTACACAAAGTAAAAATCAATTGGAAAAACGAAAAAGAAGATTTTTCTTATTTCGCATATGATAGAACTCATACCTGGGAGTTTGATGGAGGAAAAAAAATGCAAGCTTCAGCAGCACCTGAATATGTTGGGAATATTGAGTTTATTAATCCAGAAGAAGCTTTAGCAGCAGCATTGGCAAGTTGTCATATGATGTCATTTTTATTTGTAGCTTCAAAAAAGAAATTTGTAGTTGAGAGCTATGAAGATGATTCAGAAGCACTTTTAGAAAAGAATGCAAACAATAAAATGGCTATTACTAAAATGTATTTAAGACCAAAAGTTACTTTTAGAGGCGAAAATCAACTATCGAAAGAACAGATTGAACTACTTCATCAAAAAGCGCATGAAGAATGTTTCATTGCTAATTCGGTATTGACAGAGATTATAATAAATCCTATTTTCGTAAAATGAATTCAAGAATTTCACAACTAAAAGAATTTTTAAAAGAAGAACCAAATGATTCTTTTTTGATTTATGCTCTTTCTTTAGAGTATGTAAAAGAGAACAATGTTGAGTTAGCGATTCAAACATTGCTTGATTTACATCAGAAAGATGAAAATTATTTAGCTGTTTATTATCAATTGGGTAAATTGTATCAATCGATGAATGAAATTGATAAAGCGACAACGATTTTTGATAAAGGAATGGAAGTAGCTAAAAAAGAAGGGAATATGAAAACTTTCTCAGAGCTTAAAGAAGCAAAAAATGTGATGTTAGATATAGATGAATTTGATGAATAATGTCTAACTAGACTTGGTTTATAAAGATACAAAGACCATAAGATTATCTTCGATGCTGCTTTGCGGTCAAGATTTTAAGACTTATTTATCTTTATAATTATCATAAGTCTTTTAGTCTTAAATCTTTCGTTCTTGAGTCTAAACTCTAAAAACTAGTATCTTTGTAAAAAAGAAAATTGTAAAAATGAAATACCTAATAGTTGGTCTAGGAAATCCAGGTGATAAATACGAAGAAACACGTCATAATATTGGTTTCAAAGTAGTTGATTTATTTACACGTCAAATGGATGGGAAATTTGCTTCTAATAAATTAGCTGATGTAGCAGAGGTGAAATTTAAAGGAAGAACAATTATCTTGATAAAGCCAACCACATTTATGAATTTATCTGGTAAAGCAGTAAATTATTGGATGCAAGCAGAAAAAATTCCGGTCGAAAATTTATTGGTTGTTACTGATGATATTGCATTACCTTTTGGTAAACTTCGAATGAAAGGAAAAGGTAGTGACGGCGGACATAACGGATTAAAAGATATTCAAGCCGTATTAAAAACATCAGAATATCCTAGATTACGATTTGG
>CANCEQ010000362.1 GCA_947375085.1 Flavobacteriales bacterium | reverse complement strand
TAATAGAGATATGCTTTCACTTTTGATAGCACTATTCAGTCAGATAGTAGCACTTAATAGTCAAGTGAATTTTTTAGTTCTGTTGTTCTTTTAGTTATTAAGTAATTTATATAGTGAGATTGAAATCTCGAAGCGCTGAAGTGTTTTTATATAGTGGTAATTAAAAATCCCTTATCTTTGCAAAGCAATGGTTAAAATCAGAAATATTGAGTTGGGGGAATTTCCTCTTTTACTTGCTCCGATGGAGGATGTAAGTGATCCGCCGTTTCGTGCGTTGTGTAAAAAACACGGTGCCGATTTGATGTATACCGAGTTTATTTCTTCGGAAGGATTGATTCGTGATGCTGCGAAAAGCGTTCAGAAATTGGATATTTATGAATATGAACGTCCGGTTGGTATTCAAATTTTTGGTTACGATATTGACAGTATGCGAACGGCTGCTGAAATTATTGAAAAAACAAATCCCGATATTATTGATATTAATTTTGGTTGTCCGGTAAAGAAAGTGACGTGCAAAGGAGCAGGAGCAGGGATGTTACAAGATATTCCGAAGTTAATTCGAATGACGGATGAAATTGTAAAAGCAACGAAATTACCCGTAACCATCAAAACTCGATTGGGTTGGGATGATAAAACAAAATTTGTTGTTGATACTTCTGAACGTTTGCAAGATGTTGGTGTTGAGGCTATATCAATTCATGGTAGAACACGTCAACAATTATACAAAGGGGAAGCAGATTGGACATTGATTGGAGAAGTGAAAAACAATCCGAGAATGCACATTCCTATTTTTGGTAATGGGGATATAACAAGTCCTGAAAAGGCAGTTGAATACAGAAATAAATACGGTGTTGACGGAATAATGATTGGAAGAGCGAGTATCGGTTATCCTTGGTTCTTCAATGAAGTAAAACATTTTATGAAAACGGGAGAACATTTAGCTGCTCCAGGTATTCGTGAACGAGTTCAAGCGACACGTGATCATTTAGAAATGAGCGTTCGTTGGAAAGGTGAAGGATTGGGTATCAATGAAATGAAACGTCATTATACAAATTATTTCAAAGGAATTGCAAATTTCAAGGAACACCGCTTAAGATTGGTTTCGACGTATGATTTACAAGAGATTTTGGATATTCTTTCGATGCTAGAGGATAATGCAGATGCTTTTCATTTTGCTTGATTCAGGGCTTTGATGTTTAAATGTTTTTTAGTTTTTTAACACAAAAGAACATATAAGAAAGCATCAAAAGATCATATAAGAATTTGTTTAAAGATGGTGTAAGAAGAGTAATCGTTTTTACAAACTTTTAATTGTAAAGCAGTTTTCTACCTCTCACTAAAAAACTTTTGTTCTTCTTTTGATGATTCCTTTTGTTCTCTTTTGTGTTTAAAAAATCACACAAACAAGAAATCAATTAATCAGTAGTAGGATTAAACTGTTGGAATGGATTAAAGCGATTAATCGTATTTACCTCTTTCAATTGTTGATTTTCAACACGCACCACTCTTCCTGGGTATTTTTCAACCATTGTCATATCATGTGTTGCCATAAAAACAGCTGATTTTTCTTCTTGTGCTACCGCGATTAACAAATGCATAATCTCTTGAGAAGTTTCAGGATCTAAATTTCCTGTTGGCTCATCCGCTAAAATTAATGCTGGTTTGTTCAATAAGGCACGAGCGATAGATAAACGTTGTTGTTCACCTCCTGATAAGGCATACGACATTGAATTCATTTTTTTCTCTAAACCAACTAATTGTAGGACTTCCGTTGCTCTTTTTTGCATCAAATTTTTATCCGTCCAACCCGTTGCACCCATTACGAAGAATAAGTTTTTCAAAACGGTTCTGTCAGTCAATAATTGGAAATCTTGGAAAACAACACCAATCTTACGACGCAACATTGGAATTTCGTTTTTCGTCAACGTTTTTAAATTAAATCCTGCAACAGAACCCTCTCCTTCAGAAAGTAAAACTTCACCGTAAAGTGTTTTTAGTAGTGTACTTTTTCCACTTCCTGTTCTTCCAATTAAATAAACAAATTCACTTTCACCTAAAGTAAAGTTCACATTGTCTAAAACAACTGTATTTTGTTGGTAAATCTTTGCGTTTTTTAATTCAATAACGTTTTCCATTCGAATCACTATTTGAATGTAAAGTTGCTAATTTTTTTCCATTTCCCAACCTCCAGTCGAATGATATTGGTACACATCATCTGATCCTTCAATCGGTTCTTCTTCCATTATTTCCCATTCACCTTCCCATTTTCCACGATTTGGATTTAAAAACCCATTGTAAATCACATCGTGACCTTTTTTACTTGGGTCAATTTGAACTTGGTCGTTTTCATCCATAGAATAAGAAATAGGATAAGTAACAACAAAATGAATGCGATTTTCTTCGATAAATCCTTTTACAACCGCCAATTGATCGCATAATTCTCGGAACTCATCATCATAGACTTTTCCTTCAAATTTTCCGTCTTTCAATTCGACATATAATTCAAAATCAACATCATCTACAATTCCATATTCTTCGGGATTGTAAGAAAATTTTCCTTTCCAAACTTGAGATGTAACTGAAGAATTCGTCATAAAATTATATTCCTGATAGGATTTATGAGTGCAAAGGTCGGACATTGAGAGGGTAAAATCAAATTTATTCTGAATTTAATAAATCGAGGATAAATGACTTAACCATAAATAGTTTACGTTCAGCAGGTCTAATTTTACCTAAAAATTAAAAAGTATGGTATCGTTATTTAGAAAAAACAGATTGAAATATTCACCTCGCTATGTTATTTATTTAGCCGTAACACGATATTTAAAGGAAGAACAAATTGCTTGTTTGAACTACGATTTAAAGCATTCGAAGATTAGTCAAACAACCCAATTTTTAACGATTGTTGAACGGTATTTTGACATTGAACATTTTAAAGATCGTCCAATTATCTGGCAAGACATCTGGTTGTATTATTATTTAAAACACGAATTAAAATCAAAATTGATGAAAAAAGGGTTCATTAAACAATATGAAAAAGA
>CANCEQ010000361.1 GCA_947375085.1 Flavobacteriales bacterium | reverse complement strand
TCCAAGAAATACAAGTATAGAGGAATAATCGTAATTATTCCATTTGCTCTTATAAGTGTTAACAATATGAGTAAAATAGAGAGGGATAAGTATTTTTTATAATGGATGCATATAAAACTGAATATCATAAAGGTGAAAAACAAAGATTCAGTATAAAACATTGAAAAATAGAATGAAAAAGGAAATGAAAAAAGTAAAAGTGAAGTGAAAAATGATAGTTTCGGATTTTTAAAATAAATTACTCCAAACCAATACATACCAAGTATAGAGGTTATTGAAAAGATAATACTGATGATGAATGCACTCATATTAAAATCTGTGTGAAATACTTTTATTATTTCACTATTGAAAATAGGGTAGAGTGGAAAAAAAGCCCATTCACTTTGCTTAAAATTAGCTCCTTCAGAGTAACCCAAATCTCGTTTGTTTTGAATTTTCGGATAACTATTTAGGGCTATTTTTTCATACCAATAAGAATCATTTTTTTTAACGATATTAATATATTCGTTATAATTGGTTTCATGAACAGTTTTATTTGTAATTACTGGTATTGAAAAATATAAAATCTTTATAAGAAATGAGAATAGAATAAGCGATAAAATATGTTTTATATTCAAGGATTTATATGTTTTAAAGTTTTTATTTTAATCTCTTTCAAAATAAATTTTCGATTCTCCAATTTGTACCTTCGCTTTTTCTGGATTCCAAAAATAAATTTTTATAACATCAGTCGGTAGAGCTTCTTTTGGAAGATCAAATGCAGTAAAGAAGGTCGTTGAAGTTTGAATCTTATTTAATTTTGTTTGATCGTATGCTGCGTAAAATAGAGGTGTCTCACCATTTTTAACCATTTCACCATTTCGTTCAAGGGTTGTAACGTAAAAGAGAGGGGCATGACTTGTCAATTTTCCTTTTGTTTGTAAAAGTATGTATTGATTTTCTTCAATTCTTCGGTAAGCTTTCTCAACAGATAATGTGATTTCTCCAAAAAACTCATCGTTAGTTGTTTGTGGTTTAGTGGATTGAATAAGCTTGTTTTCAGGTTTTAAAATACGTTTTTTATTTTTTGAATAAATTCGAAAAGAGCTGCCGAAATAGGTTTCACCGTCAACTGTATAAGGGAAATGGTTTTTAATTA
This sequence comes from Flavobacteriales bacterium, assembly GCA_947375085.1. Next base: position 1,913 of record CANCEQ010000361.1, on the reverse strand, counting down.
CTTCATAGTACATTGGCAAATGAAAATTATTACTCCAAGAGTACAAGAAATAATTTTTATCTGACTTTTTGGCTCTATCGGCTAATTCATAAACGACATCACCCTTTGTCCAATCGAGAATTGACTCTTTTAGAGGCTTATCTAAATAATAATTTATATACCCTATGTTATTATAATTTGAAGCGGTTGTACAATCGTTTAAGTTAATTTTTTTCTCCCAAAAATTAATTTTATGTCCAATTTCTCTAAATACTCCGAAGTTTTTTGGTTCGAGTAATCCTTTATTGAAAATACTTTGTGCGCCAATAAACACTGGGAAAATCAGAAAAATAATTTTGAGTTTTGTATCTCCGTGAACATCTACTTTTCTAAATAAAAAGATAAATAGAAAGGGAAGTAAATACAACATTACTAGTTCACGTAATATAGGAGTGTAAAGTAAACTGATTATATGAGCAACAAGATAAGTGAATGAAAAAATAGCAAGTGTAAATTTTTCTTCTTTTGTTATTTCTTTTGATTCTGAATACCACTTGATAAATACGATTCCACCACCAATCAAAACTACATTCAGCCAAGAATAATTAAAAAATTGGTAGAAGAAATTGATTAACCAATCCCATTTTGGAGCAGCTAACCATCCTAATCCTCCTTGATTTAATTGATGTTCTGTAACTGACCAATGGGGTAAAAAAAGTAGAACAGTAACTGCGCCACAGATTAAAAATTCAAGGAGTTTCTTTTTAGGTAAATAGACCAGACTCAAAGTTCCTATAATACCTGCAGTTAAAAAGGCGAAATAATGAGAAGTCATTGCGCCTAAAAACCCAAAGACGATTCCAAGGTGCCAGAAAGTGATTCTTTTTTCAGTTTTTGCTAATTCTAAAATCGACCAAAAACTTAAAAGTAAAAAGAAAGTGCCTGAATTATAAGGTCTTGCTAACGTGGTGTTTATGACTGTAAAAACCAAGCCAGCATACAAAGTGAGCAATGCTAAACCTGTTTTTTTTGTGAAAAAACGATTACACAGATTATAAATCAGTAATGAGTTGAGAAGGTAGAAAAAGATTCCAGTTGATCGTAAAGCCCATTCTGAATCACCAAATAGTTTGGTCCAAAAGTGGAGAAAGGCTTGGTAGAAAACCGGATGCATATCACCCGATTTTACACCAAAGTACCAAAATGAATTCCAATCGATGTAGCGAGTTCGATACCAAGCGCTTAATTCATCGTTTGAAAGTCCTTGAAATTCAATAAACAAAACACGTAATACAATTCCAATAAAAATCACCCAAATGAAAATCGCGTGATTCTTGAAAAACGTGCTTTGTGTTATTCTATCCATACAATTCTTGACGTGTTTTTTCGTACAAAACAATTCCGGCAGCTACACCAACATTCATCGAAGCAATTTCACCTCTCATTGGAATTTTAGCTTTAATATCGGCCATGTTTAAGAAATCATTTGTAATACCATCTTCTTCAGATCCCATAATGATCACTACAGAACCACGAAGATTACATTGATACAAAGGAGTATCTGTTTTTTCAGTACAAGCAACAATTCTCATTCCACATTGTTGTAAGTAGAAAAGGGTATTTTTAATATTGTCTGATTTACAAACCGGAATTCTATTCAATGCTCCAGCTGATGTTTTAATCGCATCAGAAGTAACTTGAACAGAACCTCTTGAAGGAATCAAAATTGCATCAACACCTTGACATTCAGCAGTTCTTGCGATTGCTCCAAAATTACGTACATCTGTAATTCTATCTAAAACAAGTACACATGGTTTTTTACCTTGCTCTAACATTTCTTCTACCAATGTTTCAACTGAACCATATTTGATAGGAGCAACAAAAGCAATGACACCTTGGTGATTATTTTCAGTGATTTTATCTAATTTCTCAAC
>CANCEQ010000360.1 GCA_947375085.1 Flavobacteriales bacterium | reverse complement strand
CTCAATAATAAATTTAGAATGGCACAGAAGTACACAACAAGACAAGAAGATTATTCAAAATGGTACAACGACCTAGTTGAAAGAGCTGATTTAGCTGAAAACTCAGGAGTTAGAGGTTGTATGGTAATCAAACCTTATGGATATGCAATTTGGGAGAAAATACAATCTCAATTGGATAAAATGTTCAAAGAAACAGGTCACCAAAATGCATATTTTCCCTTGTTTGTTCCCAAAAGTCTTTTTGAAGCAGAAGAAAAAAATGCGGAAGGATTTGCGAAAGAATGTGCTGTTGTAACGCATTACCGTTTAAAAACAGACCCGAACGATAAAACGAAATTAATTGTTGATCCAGAAGCGAAATTGACTGAAGAGTTAATTGTACGTCCTACAAGTGAGGCGATTATATGGAATACATACAAAGGTTGGATTCAATCGTATAGAGATTTACCTATTTTAATTAATCAATGGGCCAATGTTGTTCGTTGGGAAATGAGAACACGTTTATTCTTAAGAACTTCTGAATTCTTATGGCAAGAAGGTCACACTGCTCACGCAACGAAAGAAGAGGCAATTGCTGAATCTGAATTGATGTTGGATGTGTATACTGAATTTGCAAATGAACACATGGCAATGCCAGTAATCAGAGGACGTAAATCGGAAAGTGAGCGTTTTGCTGGGGCTGAAGATACGTATTGTATCGAGGCAATGATGCAAGATGGAAAAGCTTTACAAGCTGGAACTTCACACTTTTTAGGTCAAAACTTTGCGAAAGCTTTTGATGTGAAATTTGCTGATAAAGAAGGGAAGTTAGATTACGTATGGGCTACTTCTTGGGGAGTATCAACTCGTTTAATGGGAGCGTTAATTATGACGCATTCTGATGACGAAGGATTGGTTTTACCTCCAAAATTAGCTCCAATTCAAGTAGTTATTGTTCCGATTCATAAAACGGATGAAGAACTTGTTGCTATTTCTGAAAAAGTAAGCGAATTAACAACTAACTTGAAAGCGTTGGGTATTTCTTTCAAATACGATGATGATGAAAATAGACGTCCAGGATGGAAGTTTGCTGAATACGAAACGAAAGGAGTTCCAGTTAGAATTGCAATCGGACCAAGAGATTTAGCTAACGGACAAGTTGAATTAACGCGAAGAGATACGAAAGAAAAAGCAGTTGTTGATTTTGCTGGATTAGATTCATACATCGAAGAATTATTAGCGGATATTCAAGATAATTTATTTGAAAGAGCGAATCAATTCCGTTCTGAAAATATGCACAAAGTAGACACGTATACTGAATTTAAAGAGCAAATTGAAAGCAAAGGTGGATTCTTTTTAGTTCACTGGGATGGTACTGCAGAAACAGAAGAAAAAATCAAAGAAGAAACGAAAGCGACAATTCGTTGTATTCCTTTAGATGCTGAAGAAGAAAATGGTGTTTGTATGGTGACAGGGAAACCATCTAAATACAGAGTGGTAATAGCGAAAGCTTATTAATAGGTACTTTTTTAGATTATCTAAATTAGACTGTTTATATTTGTATAGATTTGGATTTAATCTTTAGAAAGATTAGAAATATTAAAAATTAGAAAGAATGAATAATTGGTTTACAGTTAAAGTAAAATATACGAAACAATTAGATAATGGAACTTTCAAAAGAGTTTCAGAACCTTATCTTTTATGCGCAATGACGTTCACAGATGCTGAAACGCGTATCTATGAAGAGTTAGGAACAATCATTAGAGGTGAGTTTAATGTTGTAGGAATTAGTCGTACAGAAATTCACGACATTTTTCACTATGAAGAATGCGATACTTGGTACAAATGTAAAATCACATTCGAAAGTGAAGGTGGTGGAGACGAAGCGAATGTAGAGAAGAAAAAGAAAGTAGCTCAAAATTTCTTGGTTACTGCAAATTCTGTAAAAGATGCTTTCGAAAAATTGAAAGAGAGTTTATCAACTTTAATGGTGGATTATTTAATTCCATCGATTATCGTTTCTCCGATTGTAGATATTTTCCCTTACCGTGAAGAATTAGACAAAGAAATCAGTCGTCGTCCATTAGAGGAAACGGATGAAATTATTGAAACTCCAACTGGTAAGAAAGTATATTCTGCTCCAGGTTCTGATTTTGACGAGGATGAAGAAGTAGATTTCGACGATGATAGCGAATTAGAAGATTCATTTTCTGATTCTGAAGAAGAATAAAAAAATAGAACCAATGGAAGATTTTCTAACTCAAATGATGCACGATCATCGTGATTTCGACCATGGAAAGTTGGAAGGCTTCTTTGGAGAAACTCCTTTTGATTTATTTTCAAAATGGTACAGAGAAGCATTTGAAACAGGGCAACTTGAACCGAATGCTTTTGTGTTATCTACTGTAGATGAGTTAAATAGACCAAGTTCAAGAATCTTGTATTTGAAAGCTTTGTCTGATACAAATTTTGTGTTTTTCACCAATTATAAAAGCCATAAAGGAACAGATATTTCGAAGAATGAAAATGCTTCAATGCTGTTTTTTTGGCCGGGTAAGGAGCGTCAAATTAGAATTGAAGGGGAAGTAGTTAAAATTTCAGAAGAAGAAAGCGATGCTTATTTTGAATCTCGACCAAGGTCAAGTCAAATAGGAGCATGGGCTTCATGGCAAAGTGAGACACTTCAAGAAAGAGATGATTTAGAAGAACGTGTAAAAATGTATGCTGCTAAATTCCCGAATGAAGTGCCACGTCCTCCACATTGGGGAGGTTATATGTTAAAACCTAGATTGTTAGAATTTTGGCAAGGAAGGCCATCAAGATTACACGACCGTATCGTTTTTGAACTTGAAAACGAAAAATGGAAAGTGTATAGAAAAAATCCTTAATTCTACTAAATGTACGAAATAAAACCAGAGGTTTTTCAATTATCAAACGGAATAAGAGTTATATATCTCCATGCTGCTGCACAAGTTGCACACATGGGGATTACTATTTTAGGTGGTTCTCGTTTCGAAAATCCAGATGAAGAAGGATTGGCTCACTTTTTAGAACATTGTATCTTTAAAGGAACCAA
>CANCEQ010000359.1 GCA_947375085.1 Flavobacteriales bacterium | reverse complement strand
ATTGTGGTTTACTTGTTAATTCTTCAAGAGGTATCTTATATGCTTCAACTGGAAATGATTTTGCGGAACAAGCTCGAAATGAAGCGAAAAAATTACAGGAAGAAATGGCTGCTATATTAGATTCTAAAGGATTCTAAATATTGCTTTTTTTTAACCACAGAGTTAAAAGGAGGAAAGCACAGAGTCTCACAGTGTTTTTTAATAAAATTTACTTTTTAAAGTTTTCACATTTAGAGTTGATTTATATTTTTTAAAATCAGTAAAATAAACTCTGTGATACACTGTGGAAACTCATTTAAAACTCTGTGTTAAAAAACTCTTTTCAATTTAATGGCTCTCTCCTAGAAACCAAAATGGTTTGTGTTTCTTCGCTTTTTTCTTTGTTTCAAATGTTGTATTAGCGTAATGATGAATATGTTCAACGGCTTCATCTACATCATCTGTATACAGAATTAATTCAATATCTTCTTTGCTAATAGTATTTTGTTCAGCCATTGTATTGATGTGATTTCTTAAATCTTTATAAAAATCAACACCCATTATTACAATTGGAAAAGGAGCTGTTTTTCTAGTTTGAATTAAGGTAATCGTCTCAAAAAATTCGTCCAATGTTCCAAATCCTCCGGGCATTACTATAAAAGCAAATGAGTATTTACGAAGTAATTCTTTTCGAACAAAAAAGTATTCAATATTGATGAATTTATCCAAATAGGGATTGGTATATTGCTCATGAGGTAAATTAATATTACAACCAACAGATGGCCCTCCAGCATCTCTCGCTCCACGATTGGCTGCTTCCATAATTCCTGGTCCCCCACCTGTCATGATGGTAAATCCAAGTCGAGATACTTTTTCTGAAACTTCTCTAGCTAATTTATAATAGGGATGATCTTCTTTAAAACGAGCAGAACCGAAAACGGTAATACACGGTCCAACAAAATGCAAAGTTCTAAATCCTTTCACAAATTGAAAAACGACCCCAATCGCATATTTAAGTTCTTTCCAGCGAGATTGTCTTCCGCTGAAAAATCCTTGCTCTTCTTTAAAAAATGTTCGTGTCATCCGTCTTTATTATTGAAATAATCTTGTTAAAATAAAAAATTAATTCATTTCAAACAATCATTAATTGGACAAACGAGCTTTTTTCCTTCCTTCAGCAGCAATAAATTCAGCCTTTTCTCTATCCGTTTTTGGATTAATGTGCATCACAGGAGTTGGATTTGCATTATCATCAATCGCAACAAAAGTAAAATAAGCTTCACTAATTAAATATTCCTTTTGAGTCAATACTTTTTTCGCCCAGACTTCAACAAAAATTTCCATTGAAGAATGAAAAGCGCGCGTAACTTTTGCCTTTATCTTTATTATGTCCCCTACTTTGGCTGGAGCCTTAAATTTAACACTATCGATAGAAGCTGTAACACAAATATGTTCTGCGTGATTTTGCGCACATACCGCAGAGGCAATATCCATCCAATGAACCAATCTACCTCCTTGTAACATTCCCATCGGATTCGTATCATTTGGAAATACTACTTCCGTCATGATTGTTTCTGACTGTTTGGGTGTTTTTGTTTTTTGCATACTTCTTAAATTTCAATATACAAGAGTAAGATTATTTAAACTAGAATGAAATGAGGAAAATCATTTCTTCGCTTTTACACCAATCACATTCGGTAATTTCCAAAAATGATCGTTTGCATCGTTTGGGTATGAATTGGAAATGTAACTTCCTACTTTTTCAATTTTAGTATTACCAATGTTTACATAAAAACTAGTCTCTGGTCCTCCTTCTAAATAAATCGTTTCTTTCAGATGAAAAGGTAGCGATAACAAAAACTGTATAATTTCATTGTGTGTATAAGGTGAACGGGTAAAGATGTAGTAAATATTTCCTCTTTCATCTGCGGCCGCAACCAACATACTACACGATTGATTTTTCTTGTTCCATCCCAATGCCTGACCGTTACAATCAATCATTCGCATTCCCTGTGCATAACAATGATAATCTGATTTTACAGAATCCCAAGGACTGCAAGTTAAATCGTGAATGATGAATTTCGAATTGGAGCTATCTTTCGGATTGAAAGCAATTACAGCATTGTATGACGGATGTACTTCTGAATTGTTTACGTGCTCATAATTTTTCATAAAACCTTTGTTTAATAAGGTTTTAGATAAATTATACATTCCCGCATTTATCACAATATTTAAATCAAATGTATCTGCCCATTCAGTCACCGTTCTGGGTTTATTATCAAATTCTGTTGCTGATAATAAATAGAAATCAAACTTTTCAGGATTTAATTTTAGAATGCTAATCTTCGAATCGTTTACAATGGATTTGTATGGCCCGTCCGTTTCGCAATAATCCAAACCTTCGTATATACTCGTCCATACAAGTGCTGAATCTTTGGATTTATTTTGAGCAGAACAACTCGATAAAAATCCAAAAATTAAACAAGAATAAACGAGAAAAGCTTTAAATTTTTGCATCCCAATCGAAACGTTTTGGCTTAAAAGGGAACAAATCAAAAAGCTCTCCAGAATAGTAAAACTCATATGAAATTGATCCAAAAGAATGTTCTTTATCATAAATCATAATTCCAGAACCTCCCACTTGTGGATTGCTTTTAGGAACCGATTGAGGATAACCAACATTGAACAAAGTCGCTAAAATTTCAGGTCGATCATCGATTGGAAATCCTGCTCTTTCCCATTGCATTTTCACTTGTTTAATGAAAATAGCTGCATACATATACGAATAGAAATGATTTCTATACGACGTTAAACGACTCACACGTTCACCATCTGGATTTGCAGTACTAAAATCCAACAAATGTTCATATTCTTTTCCTAAATAATAAACCGAAGAAGGATCTTTTAAGTGCTTTTCAATATTTTGAGCAGTTAATACTTTAATTCCTGTGACACCTAAAGAAAATTGAGTTTCAACAGAAAGGATTTTTAAGGGTCCAATCCATTTTTTGTAAGCCTCTCTTTTTGAATTAAATAAACGTATTTGTTCTCCAACTAAAACAGAAACAATTAATCGCGGTTCAACTCCTGTTACATTTGCTACTGAATCAAT
>CANCEQ010000358.1 GCA_947375085.1 Flavobacteriales bacterium | reverse complement strand
ACACCATATTCTATCATTTCTGCTAATTTTTCAGGGGGAATCATATCTCTTAACGCATCATATAAAGGCATCATATAAGGGTCTAATTTTTCTTTTAAATCCCCTGGTAAAAAACCTAAATTCTCACCTGCTTCAACCGCTGGACGAGTCAACACAATACGTTTAACTTCTTTCGCTTTTAATGCTCGAACCGCCAAAGCAACCGCTGTATACGTTTTACCTGTTCCCGCTGGACCAACAGCAAAAACCAAATCATTTTCGTTGATGGCTTCAACTAATTTTCGTTGGTTTTGAGTCCTAGCTTTAATTTTCGCACCTCCATTTCCGTGAACTAACGTATCATTTGCCGCATTTGAAACCAATAATTCACCATCTTCTGCCATCAAGGCACTCACTTCATTTTCTGAAAGACTATTGTACTTTTGAAAAAATTGAATCACCAAATTAAACTTCTTCTCGAAAATAGCAGCTTCTTCGTCATCACCGATTACACTGATAATATTGCCACGCGCCACAATTTTTAGTTTCGGAAAAAAACTTTTAATCTGTTTCAGTTTAGAATTATTAATTCCAAACAATTCTGCCGGATTTACTCCTTTAATTTCAATGCTTTTTTCTTGCACTCTGCTCAATTTGTTTTTGAATATAAGTCCGTTCCTCTATAAATTCAAAACAGTTTCTTATTTTTGGGGCAAATTTAGGAAATAATTTGTCAAAACACTTCGAGAATAGTAAAGCGATGCAAATAATTACGTTAACAACTGATATGGGACTTCAAGACTACTATGTAGCTTCTTTGAAAGGAACAATTTTAACGTTAAATCCAGAAGCTACTATTGTTGATATTTCTCACGCAGTTAAGCCTTTTAATATTTCAGAAGCAGCCTATTATATTTCGTCTTCTTTCAGAAATTTCCCGAAAGGAACCGTTCACGTTATAGGTGTTGATGATGAACCAATTGTAAATTTTGGAGGCTCTGATGGTTCTTTTCCATCTATCTTAAAATTTGAGGGACATTATTTCATTTCGAATGATAACGGATTTTTCGGAGCATTTTTAGGAGAAAATAAGCCTGAAGAATTTTGGAGAATCGATGATGTTTTATCCAATCCTAAACTATTTCATTTCCCTACTAAAAGCATGTTTATCCCAATCGCTTGTAAATTAACAAAGGGAGAAGACATTTCTACATTTGCAACACCATTTCCGAGTTACAAAAAAGCATTTGTACAGAATGCTGTTGTGGAAACGAATTTAATTAAAGGAAATGTCATCCACATTGATACGTATGGAAATTTAATTGTCAATGTTTCAAGAGAATTATTTGACCGTTTTGGAAAAGATATTCCATTCACTATTTATTTCAGAAAAAGAGATTATTACATCGACACCATTTCAACTTCTTACAACGAAGTATCTGAAGGAGAGAGAGTTGCTATCTTTAATGAAAACGGATTGTTAGAAATCGCAATCAATAGAGGTGCAAATGGAAGCGGTGGTGGAGCAGAAAAATTGTTTGGAGTCCACATTGGCGACACAGTTCGAATTGAATTCACACCAAGAGGTTCGAAAGACACGTTAGAATCATTATTTTAAAACATCCTTTCTTATGATAACAAGAATAGTAAAACTTCAATTTGAAGAAGATAAAATTGCTGATTTCTTAACTTTTTTCGAAACGATCAAGCACAAAGTAAATACTTTCGAAGGATGTCTAGGAATGAAATTACTTCAAGATATTTCAAACCCAACTATCGTTATGACTTACAGCCATTGGGAAAATGAACAAGCCCTAGAAAATTACAGAATTTCAGAAACATTTGGGACAATTTGGCCGAAGATAAAACCTTGGTTTGCAGGTAAACCTGAAGCTTGGTCTGTGAATGCTGTTTTTGATGGATTCACTTTTAGACAATAGATTTTTAGACTAAAAAATAAAAGAGAATCAAGCTCTCCCCCTTTGGAGGGGAATTAAGGGGGAGGATGATGTAAACATTTATTTCTTTTCCATTAATATAAAAAGAATCTTTTAATCTTAAATTTCTCCTCCCACCTGCCCCCTCCAAAGGGGGAAACAGATAATTCTACAATTCAAAAAAAAACCAACAAAAATCTTCTCTATCCAAAGAATTTGCTTTATCTTTACGGCACTTAAAATTCAGAAGATGAACTTACACGAATATCAAGGAAAGTCAATATTAAAAAGCTTTGGCGTTAAAGTACAAGAAGGTATTGTAATTGACAAAGTTGAAGATGCACAGGCTGCAGCTAAAAAATTAACTGAAGAAACTGGTACTAGTTGGTACGTAGTGAAAGCACAAATTCACGCAGGTGGTCGTGGAAAAGGACTTGTAGCTGAAACAGGATCTCATGGAGTTGTTCTTGCAAAAGGAATTGACAAATTAGATGACGTAGTTAAAGGTATTCTTGGTGGTCACTTGGAAACTGCTCAAACAAACGGAGTTGGTAAAAAAGTAAACAAAGTGTTAATTGCACAAGACGTTTATTACCCAGGTGAATCAGAAGTTTCTGAATTCTATATGTCTGTTTTATTGGATCGTGAATTAGGACGTAATGTTATCGTTTATTCTACAGAAGGAGGAATGGATATTGAGCACGTTGCTGAACACACTCCACACTTAATCTTTAAAGAAGTTATCGATCCAAGAGTTGGTATTCAAGGATTCCAAACGCGTAAAATTGCTTTCAATTTAGGATTATCAGGAAAAGCATTCAAAGAAATGACGCAATTCGTTGCTAATTTATATGCTGCTTTCGAAGGATGTGATGCTTCTATGTTCGAAATCAACCCTGTTTTCAAAACTTCAGATGATAAAATCATTGCAGTTGATGCGAAAGTAACATTGGATGGTAACTCATTGTTCCGTCACCCTGATTATTTAGCTATGCGTGATACTACAGAAGAAGATCCAACAGAAGTTGAAGCTGATGCTGCAGGATTAAATTTCGTAAAATTAGACGGAAACGTTGGATGTATGGTTAACGGTGCTGGTTTAGCAATGGCAACTATGGATATCATTAAATTATCAGGTGGAAATCCTGCTAACTTCTTGGACGTAGGAGGAACTGCAAATGCTGA
>CANCEQ010000357.1 GCA_947375085.1 Flavobacteriales bacterium | reverse complement strand
GTAAAAGAAGAATAAAACTTCATTTTTTCCTAAATATTGATCCAAAGAAAAACCATTTTCAATTTGGTTTCCGTTTACTACAGCAGCTGCTTTGAAAGAAGGTGCTTTTTTTCCTACTAATACACTCATTTTATTTATTTTTTATTGTTTATTAAAATTTATACTTCAAATTTAAGTATTTAAAGTAAACCCTTTTTGCATTATTGTTAAGAAATCTTTAATGTTTTAAATATTGACTTCTGAATTAATTAAATCTGAAACAACTTCACTTTTGAATATGACTTTAAATTCATCTACACAATTTTGAAAATTAGCGATTCTTTTATTTTCCAATTCACTAGGAATCTTATTCGTCGCTTCATCAAAAGTCTTTTTATCCGGCCAAAGTGCATAGGCCATAAACATATTGCTTTCAATTTTATGTAATCTAGATCCTAAACTTCCCTCATATTCATAAATCAACTTTGTTCCAAATTTCCAATTTTCAATGAATTCAATTTCTTTTCGATTTTTCACTTTAAATGAATATACTACAGAATAATTATTTTCAAAATCCATATCCTTTTGTTTATATTACAAAGATGCATCATTTGTAGTTATAAGATATATTGATTAATTTTATAAACACATAGATAATATTTATATGATTTCAATTCAACAAATGCAATACATTTTGTCGGTTAGTGATTACCGCCATTTTCAACGTGCGAGTGAAGCTTGTTTTGTAACACAACCTACTCTTTCTATGCAAATTAAAAAGGCTGAAGATGAATTAGGCTTTCAGATTTTTGATCGTTCGACGAATCCTTTATCTCTAACGATTTTCGGAGAGCAATTGATTGAAATTATTCGTGAAATCATCAATGAAACTGAAAAGATTTCAAATCTGATCAAATCAATGAGTGGAAGTTATATTGAAAAGGTGAGATTAGGTGTTATCCCAACCATTTCTGCTTTTCTTATCTCCGATATGTTTGAAAAATGGAAAGTGTTACTTCCTCATATTCAATTAAGTATAGAAGAATTAAAATCGGAAGAATTAATAGTTGCACTTGAAAAAAAAGAAATAGATTTAGCTATAATGGCCGGACCTTTTAATCAATCGAATTTGAGAACTATACCTTTGTTTAAAGAGGAAATAAAAGCATATATTCCTAATTTACATGGAGAAACGATTCATTCAAACCAACTGATTGATTTACATCCTTGGTTATTGAGCAAAGGAAATTGCTTACGTACTCAAATGATTCATTTTTGTGGATTAACTTCTGACACAAATGATACTTGGAATTACGAAGGTGGAAATTTAGAAATGCTCTTACGAATGGTAGATGTGAATGGAGGTTATTCTTTAATTCCTGAAGAATATCAACGTGTTTTAAAATTAGACAATTCAAAATGCAAACGTATAATTTCATCTGATACTAGAGAAATTCCTGCACGAGAAATTATTGCAATTCTCCCAAATAAAACTTCAAAATGGGATTCAATTGAAAAAATAATCAGGAGTATTCAATTAAATTATGGCAAAGAGGATGGAAATAAAAAATACCAGGTGTTGAATTGGAAGTGATTTTGATTTTTTGGTATAGCTTTTGAATAGGAAGAGTTTATATTAAAACTTTCAATCATGAACAGACTTCCATATTTCCTTTTATTTATTTTATTCGTTTCTTGTCAAAGCCATAGTCAAGGCAAAAAAACGAGTCAATCCATTGAGGATAGTATTAAAAATTTAAAACAAAATAGTCCTAGACTAGATGTATATCTTTCGAACTATAAAGAAGATAGCAATTCAAGTCGATCAATAGGTTCAGTATCAAACGGATCGCTAGAAAATGGAAAACTAATGAGTTTTAAAGGTCCAAATTTCTCGTATTTTGACACAACAAGTTACGTTCAAAACAGAGGATTTTTAAACGATAAAGTGAAAAAATCTGTTTTAGAAACATATGCTGTTTTAAACACAGAAATTCCCAATAGGCATTTTACAATTATGGAATGTTCAAATAAGCACGGTGGTAAAATTTTTCCTCATCGAACTCATCAAAATGGTTTAAGCATCGATTTCATGGTTCCACTGATTAAAAACAATAAAGCTTATTACCATTTGGATACTTTAGGAGGACAACACTATTTATTAGACTTTGACGAAAAGGGTCGATACTCGGAAGATAAAAACGTAAGTATTGATTTTGATTTAATTGCAAAACATCTCTTAATTTTAAATGAGCAGGTAAGTAAAAACAATCTTAAAATCAGTAAAGTAATTTTAAAAATTGAATTAAAAGATGAGTTATTTGCTTCAAAATATGGACAAGAACTTCAAAAAAGTGGAATCTATTTCGCTCAAAGTTTAACTCCAATGATTAACTCATTACACGATGATCATTATCACATTGATTTTGAAGAAATAAAATGAAAAATTTTAACCTTAAACTCAATCTTAACCTAAACCTAAATCAAATTTTACGAGCAATCATTAATCCATCACGAATTGGAAATAATACATTTTGAACACGTGAATCATCGTGTACTTTCTTATTGAAATCCATTAATAGTTGCGTATCTCGATCGGTTGTTTCATACTCTTCTACAACCTTACCAGACCAAAGTACATTATCAGCAATGATGTAACCTCCTTTTTTTACTTTATCAAAAACTAAATCGTAATAGTTACTATAGTTTTGTTTGTCAGCATCAATGAAAACTAAATCAAACTCAACATCCAATGAAGGTATAATTTCCATAGCATCTCCTAAAACGAAATCAATATTTTCTGAATAATCTGATTTTGCAATGTATTCACGAATTAAATCTTCTAATTCTTCATTCACATCAATGGTCATTACCTTCCCTCCTACTTGAAGTCCTTCAGCAAAACAAAGCGCCGAATATCCAGTATACGCCCCTATTTCTAGAACCTGTTTAGGCTGAATCATATGTGAAAGCATGCTCAAAACACGACCTTGAAAATGTCCGCTTAACATTCTAGGTCTCAAGACTTCTAAATTTGTTTTTCTATTTAATTCATACAAAAGTGAAGGCTCATTTTCGGTATGATTACAAACATAATTATCTAGTTCTTGAGATATAAATTCCAT
>CANCEQ010000356.1 GCA_947375085.1 Flavobacteriales bacterium | reverse complement strand
AAACGCGATTTAGATTTAGCGAAGAGAACTGAATTAATTGAAAAAGCCATTACTGAAAATCAACGTTTAGAGGTGATGATTGACAATATATTGAATGCGACTCGACTTGAAAATCAAGTAGTTCAGTTACACAAAGAACATTTAAATCTTTCTGATTTATTTCAGCAAATTGCCAATCGATTCAATAAAAGTTTACAGCAGGAGATTATTCAACTTGAAATTCAAACAGGAATTTTTATTGAGGCGGATAGTTTTATGATTGAAACAGTTATTAATAACCTGATTGAGAATGCATTAAAATATGCTGGAAATCATAAAAAAATCGTTCTTTATTTGAATAATATCAAAGACGCAAAGCTTATCTTTGGAGTAAAGGATGAAGGTCCTGGAGTACCAATCAACTTTCAAACTGAAATATTTGAAAAATTTGTACGATCAGGAAATGAAGAAACTAGATCGCAAAAAGGAACAGGATTAGGCTTATTTATAGCCGCAGAATTTATACGTATTCACGGAGGTAGGATTATCTATAAAAATAACCTACCAACAGGAGCAAACTTTGAAATAACTTTATAATTATGACAACACATTTCGGACTTATCATTTTAGACGGTTGGGGAATTGGAGACAAATCAAAATCGGATGCAGTTTTCAATGCTAACACACCTTTTATGGACTCTTTAATCGCGAATCACCCACATGCAAAGTTAAGCACGAGTGGGGAAGATGTGGGTTTACCAGATGGACAAATGGGGAATTCTGAAGTGGGTCATATGAACATTGGTGCAGGAAGAATAGTGTATCAAGAGTTAACGCGAATTAATAAATCGATTCGTGAAGGTGAGTTCTTTAAAAATGAAGTATTATTAGATGCAATCCATACAGCTAAAAAGAACAATGTTGCTTTGCATTTGATTGGATTGGTTTCAAAAGGTGGTGTTCACAGTAACCAAGAACACATTTATGCTATTTGTAAATTAGCAAAACAAGAAGGTTTAGAAAATGTATTTATTCACGCATTTACAGACGGCCGTGATTGTGATCCTAAAAGTGGATTGGCTTTTATCGAAGAATTACAAAGCGAATTAGATAAGTCAGTTGGTAAAATTGCGTCTATTGTAGGACGTTATTATGCTATGGATAGAGATAACCGTTGGGAGCGAGTTAAATTTGCTTACGATGCAATGGTAAATGGTGTTGGAACTTCTTATACATCTGCAAAAGAAGCTATTCAAACTTCTTATTCAAATGATAAGACAGATGAATTTATCGAGCCTTGTATTATCACTGAAAATGGAAATCCAATTTCAACGATTAAAGAAGGAGACGTTGTATTATCGTTTAATTTCAGAACGGATCGTCCGAGAGAAATTACGATTGCTCTAACACAAAAAGATTTCCCTGAAGTAAATATGAAGAAATTAAATCTTCATTATTATACAATGACGAATTACGATGCGACTTTTGAGAACATCAAAGTACTTTTCGAAAAAGATAATTTGCAATATACTTTAGGTGAAGTTTTAGCAAAAGTAGATCGTTCACAAGTTCGCATTGCAGAAACAGAGAAATATCCACACGTTACTTTCTTCTTCAATGGTGGTCGTGAAGAACCATTTACATTGGAAAGTAGAATCATGGTTAATTCTCCAAAAGTAGCAACTTACGATTTGCAGCCTGAAATGAGTGCTGTAGAAGTAAAAGATAGGATTATCGAAAGTATTAATAATGACCAACCAAATTTCATCTGTTTAAACTTTGCAAATCCTGATATGGTAGGACATACAGGTGTATATGATGCGATAGTAAAAGCAGTAGAAACAGTAGACGGTTGTTTGAAAGAAGTGGTAGAAGCAGGTTTAAAACACGAATACGAGTTTTTAGTAATTGCAGATCACGGAAATGCTGATTTTGTTATCAATGCAGATGGGACTCCAAATACAGCACATTCATTGAATCCAGTTCCAGTTGTATTGGTAAGTAATCAAAAGGGATTGACAATCAAGGACGGAATTTTAGCAGATGTTGCTCCAACTATTTTAAGAAGATTAGGGATTTCTGCTCCTATGGAAATGACTGGGACTTCTTTGGTGTAAAATAAATCAGATTAAAGGATATATTTGATAAAATAAATCAAAAAAATGGAACAAGATATTCGATGGAAACAACGTTTTTCAAATTATTTAAAAGCCTTTAGTCAACTTAAAAAATTCATTGACAAAGGAGAATTAAATGAATTAGAAGAACAAGGATTGATTCAAGCATTTGAGTATACATATGAATTAGCTTGGAACGTAATGAAAGATTATTATGTGTATGAGCAGGCTGTAGAGAACATTCAAGGTAGTAGAGATGCCATCAGATTAGCCTTTAATAGAGAATTAATTAAGGATGGAAAAGCTTGGATGGAAATGATTGAAAGTAGAATTAAATCGAGTCATACTTACAATGAATCGACTGCTGAAGAAATTGTAAATAAGATTCTTACCTCCTATTTTGACTGTTTTAAGGATTTCAAGATCACAATGGAAAACTTGATATGAAATTTGGACTTGAAGAAGCGGATGTTATAAAAATACAAAGTGTTTTTAGTTTATTTCCTGAAGTTGAAAAAGTAATTTTGTATGGTTCAAGGGCCAAAGGGAATTACAGACCGTCATCAGATATTGATCTCTCATTAATTGGTGACAATTTAAATTTTGAAATAGTGAGTCAAATAGAAACAAAAATAGATGATTTATTACTACCTTATTTATTTGACATTTCAATTTTTTCTCAAATTTCAAATCCAGATTTAGTAGATCATATCAAAAGAATAGGAGTAGATTTTTATAAAAATTAATCCAATTTAAATACAGATACATTTTTATATTCTCCAATTTTATTTTTAGTGTAATCTGAAATGGAAGAATCTTTAGCAAGTACCTTGTCAGTAATGATGAGGTATTTTACTTTATTAGCAATTGCATTTTCAATCACTTCTTTTTTCGTCTTGTTGTCATTATATAAAAGAGTATAGCCTTTTTGATCCATAAAATACAGCGTAATATTAGGACTGCCATCTGGAATACTCAATACTAAATCTGTTCTTTTTAATCCGATTTTTCTT
>CANCEQ010000355.1 GCA_947375085.1 Flavobacteriales bacterium | reverse complement strand
ATTGTTGCTCGACGTTTGATGTATTGGCAAGTATACCTTCACAAAACAGTAGTTGCTGGAGAATTTATGTTAATTCATATTTTAAGAAGAGCGAAACAATTGGTTTTAAAAGGAGAACAATTATTTGCAAGTCCAGCTTTACTCTATTTCCTCTCTAAAGATATTCAGTTAGATGATTTTAAAAACAATCCTGAAGTACTAGACACTTTTGCTTTGTTAGATGATTACGATATTTTAGGAGCCATTAAAGTATGGCAACATGCTGATGATAAGGCACTTTCAAATCTTTCAAAACGATTGGTAAATAGAAAACTTTTTAAAATCGAAATTGCTAAAGCTCCTTTTTCAGAAGAACGTATTAAAAAAGAAAAAGAAATTGCAAAAGATCGTTTTGGAATCACAGATGAAGAAGCAGATTATTTTGTGTACTCTGAAATATTGACAAATAACGCTTACAATCAAAACAAAGAAAACATCAACTTATTACTAAAAAACGGAACGGTGATGGACTTATCAGATGCTTCCGACAATTTAAACATTTCTGCATTAGCTCATCCAGTTGCTAAATTTTGCTTGTGCTATTGTGGTTAATCTAAATCTTAAAATATGATCAACATTAAATTTTTCAGTGTCATCAGTACATTTATATTCATCTCACAAATTTTCGGACAAAAACCTATTAAATTAAAAATAGAAAATAAAGAAGAAAACACGAAGGAAATATTTTATGCTACACCAACAAAAAATGCCTATATTAAAAATGGCAATTATAAAAAATACTATTTTAAAAATCTTCAAGTTGAAGGTTTTTATAAAAATGACTTAAAAGATAGTTTATGGAATGAATACCATTACGATGGAAAAAGCATTGAAAAAACAGGCCATTATAAAAACGATTTAGAAATTGGTGAATGGAAGGAATTTTATTATGATGGGAAAAGTATTTCTATTATTGAAAATTATGAAAATGGAATTAAAAATGGCTCTTTTAAAGAGTTATATAAAAATGGTGAATTAAAGGCTAGTGGTTATTATTCAAATGGAGTTAAAAGTGGTATTTGGGAATTTTACACAACCGAACTTTTCCAAAAATACGATTATGACAATAAAAAACTCCTCTATTTCAACCCTAAAGATTTTAAAGAAGAAGATTATGAACACCGAATAATTAACGGTAACGATACAACAGTAGTAAAACTCGATAGTCCCTGTATGTATGTTGGAGGAATGACTCCTATTTATAATTTTATTGCTAAAAATGTAAATTACCCTCATCAAGCCATTGAAAATGATATTTCAGGTAAAGTTTATATTTCTTTTAAGGTAGATTCAAATGGAAATGCATATAACCACGAAATAGAAAAAGGAATAAAGAAAGATTATGGATGTAACGAAGAAGCCTTGAGAGTAGTTAAAACCATACCAAATGAATGGTTACCTGGTATTTTAAATGGAAAACCTGTTGAACAAAAATTCTTAATTCCAATCAATTTCAAATTAGAATAATCAAATGAAATACAAAAAATTAACCATTGCACTTTTATTTACCTCTTTATTTTCAGGTTTTATTTTTTCACAGACTTCAGAAAAAGAGTGTAAAACTACCTTTACTAACATTCGTGGTGAATACCAAGGAAAGAATTTATTTTTTCAAGTTGAAAAGGATAAAATCAAAAAAATAAGTCTTAACAATCAAGAAATTACAATTCGATTTAAATCTGAAATCTTTGAATTAAATTTATCTGAATTAAAAATCAATCAACCGTTTGAAGTGAAAATAGAATATTGTGAAAACATTCCTCTTCCATACAAAATATTGAATCCTGAAGCGAAAAAATGATTATTCAAGAATTATCTAAATCGACAATTGAAGAAGTTTTAACCAGTTTTCAATTAGCTTTTTCTGATTATTTCGTAGCAGTTAGACCAACTTTAGAACAATTTCAATTTAATAACAAAAGTTATAATACTGATTTTGAATTATGTGTCGGAGCTTATGAAAATGAGCTATTAGTTGGTTTTATTTTGCATGCTTTTAAAATAAAAAATGGCAATGGTATTTTATACAATGCTGGAACCGGAGTAATCCCAAATAATAGAGGAAATCAACTAACTCTTAAGATGTACGAATACATTCTGCCAAAATTGAAAGAAAAAGGTATTTCGAAAATCTATTTAGAGGTGATAACTCAAAATCAAGCAGCCATTAATTCATATTCTAAAATTGGATTTAAAACAACTCGAAATTTTGATTGCTTTAGAGGAAATTTAAGCACTCAAAAAATTGATTCAAATCTTGTTATAAATGAATTACATGAAATAAATTGGGATATCCTTTCTTCTTTTTGGGATTTTGAACCTACATGGCAAAACGCTAAAGAAGCGGTTTTCAACTGTAAAAGTGAATTGCTAATCTTTGGAGCATTTCAAGAATCAATTCTTGTTGGTTATTTAATTTACAACCCAAAAACTTCTAAAATCATGCAATTTGCGACTCATAAAGAGAAACGAAATCAAAAAATTTGTTCTCAACTCTTTTACCATCTTTCAAAACAAATAGATAACGAAGTATTTGTAACAAATGTCGATTTGACAAGTTTTAACACCCTCTCTTTTCTTAAAAAAGTAGGACTATCTAGTTATATTAAACAAAATGAGATGGTCTACGAATTTTAAAATTACTTTCTAAAAATCCCTTTTTGGAAATCTAACAAAAATTGAAAGTAGTTTACTTGTAAATCAATCGTCCAATTGAAATAAGCTAAAAATGGATTTACTTCTGTTTGTGTATGTTGATTTGCAGTTAATTTAGAAACCACTTCGTCCACGGTAACATTGTTTTCTTTAGCATAAGTTGAAAGTGCATTTTGCAATTCTTCTAATGTCCATTTTGTTGATTTTTCAGCTGTTACAATCTTCTTCTCTTTTATCAAAGGAACAACCTCATCCAAAACTTCTGTCTGAACATCAACCAATGTCAAAGGTTTCTTTGTGAAAAAATCTTGCTCTACTTCAGAAACAAATTCAGTTGAACCTATAATAGAATCAGACTTTAAGAAAGAGGTTAAATCGTTTAATGTATTCGCTTTTTTCGCCATTTGATTATTTTTCTAATAAGG
>CANCEQ010000354.1 GCA_947375085.1 Flavobacteriales bacterium | reverse complement strand
ACAGTTGTTTTTGCATTTATTTTCTTTAAATGTTTACAATTGAAAATAATACAATTATTTCAACTTGGCGGGTGCAAAAGTACTCATATAAACTAGTTACGCAATTTTATAATTTCATAATTAATTGTTAAAAAGCAGAACTCATCGATATTTTATTTTTACCATTGTAAACTGTTTAATTAAATAATTTATCGATGGATTTTATGAAAGTTAAGTTATTTATCGTTTTTGTTTTCAGCTATTTTATAAGTTTTTCTCAAGAGAAAGGAATTTCAAAGAAAAATGTCTCTCCAAAAATTATAGAATTTTTATCCCAAAATTATCCCAAAGCAAAGGATATTAAATTTTATGAAGAAAGAGAAAAAGATAAATTATTTATTGAAAGTGAATTTGAAATAGGTGAGGATGAATATTCACTCAAATTTCACAATGATAGTATTTATGAAGTTGAAATTGAACTTGATTTTAAGCAACTACCAGATGCTATTAAGCAATCAATTACAAATCAATTAGATAGTTTATTTGTGAAGTATAAAATCACAGAATGTTTGGAAGTAAATCCGAATACTGCAAATTCACTTTACGAGATTTATGTAAGAAGTAAATCTAAAAATACTTCAGGTGAATTTGAATTATATTTTGATAAAAATGGAGTACTTCAAAAAGAAGAAGAATTTATTTCACAACCGATTCCATCTCAATTTTAAGGTATGAAGAAAAATATTCTAGCATTTATTTTTGGGATAATTTTTATCACTTCTTTTGCTCAAAATTTAACTTTTTACGGTTTACTTCCTGTTATTAATCAGACAGGTAGAATTAGTAAAAAATTCAATTACAATTTGTTTGTATCAACCACGATTGATGCGTTTGATAGTAAATGGAACAATGTTGAATACAAACCTACCGATTTACAATTTTACTTTCAACCCAGCTTTATTTATGTTCATTCTCCGAAATTTAATATAGCGGCTAGTTATACCTATCAACGAAATAACCCATTTAACCATACTGCAGCTGCTAATCCATCTAGTTCGGCATTCAACAATGAACATCGTCTATGGCAACAGGCCATTTTTTCATTTCCAGTTTCAAAAGGTAGATTGACCAATCGATTTCGGTTCGAAGAGCGTTTTATTCAACAAAAAGACAATGGATTTGCCGTTCCTAAAGATTACCATTTTTTCACCCGTTTACGTTATCAAGTTGCTTTCAATTTGCCTTTACAAGGAAAAACATTGGATGAAAAAGAATTTTACCTATCTGCATATAACGAATTTTATTTTAGTTTAACCGGACCACAAAATGTAACCGGTGCAAAAAACGCGACTTACAATGAAAATTGGTCATATATTGGAACAGGTTATAATTTCGGAAAAAAAGGAAGATTAGAATTGGGTTATTTGAGGCAATCATTTGTAAGAAATACCAATAAAGACTTACGAATATTACAACTTGTTCAAGTGATGTGGGTGACCAATTTTGATTTCTTTAAAAAGAAGGAAAAAAAATAGTCCATATTTAAAATGTTAATTATAATTTCTATTTGACCTATTAGATACTTCCTTTCAAAGAAAATAAGAGATTCGTTTTAAGAATCCAAAACAAGACTTAACACATCTATTTTTAAATTTGTAAATAAAAATCTATACTTATTTAAATAAATGAACACCGGATTGTAACTAGAATTATCCTTATTTTTGTAACATGGAAACGAAAAAAGGAATAGCTATTTTAGGATCTACTGGATCTATTGGAACACAAGCTTTAGAGGTAATTGAAGCCTATCCGGATATTTTTGATTTACAAGTTATTACAGCTCATTCAAATGCTGATTTATTGATTGCTCAAGCAATTAAACACAAGCCGAATACAGTCGTTATTGGTGATGAAAATTTATATGAAAAAGTAAAACAAGCGCTTTGGGAGTATGATATTACTGTTTATACAGGCGAAAAATCATTATCTCAAGTAGTTGAATTCCACGAAGTACATACTGTTTTAACTGCATTGGTTGGATATGCTGGATTAAAACCAACACTTGCAGCTATAAATGCGAAAAAAACGATTGCTTTAGCTAACAAAGAAACGTTAGTTTGTGCTGGTGAATTAGTTACAAAATTAGCCAGAGAGAATGGGGTTAATATTTATCCTGTTGATTCTGAGCATTCTGCAATATTTCAATGTTTGGTTGGTGAATTCCATAATAAAATTGAGAAAATATATTTAACAGCTTCTGGTGGTCCTTTCAGAGGTTGGTCTACTGAACAATTAAAAACAGTAACGTTAGCTCAAGCTTTAAAACATCCAAATTGGGCAATGGGAGCAAAAATCACCATTGATTCTGCAACTATGATGAACAAAGGTTTAGAAGTAATTGAAGCCAAATGGTTATTTAGTTTAAAAGCTGAACAAATAGATGTAATCGTTCATCCTCAATCAATTGTACATTCATTGGTCCAATTTGAAGATGGAAGTATGAAAGCACAAATGGGGTTGCCTGATATGAAATTACCTATTCAATTTGCTTTAACATATCCTGATCGTTTAAAGACAGATTTTCCTCGATTTAATTTCATGGATTACCCTCAATTAACATTTGAAAAAGCGGATAAAGCAACATTCAAAAATCTTGATTTAGCTTATAAAGCAATGGATATGGAAGGTACTGCAGCTTGTATTTTAAATGCTGCAAATGAAGTTGCTGTAGATGCTTTTCTGAAAGAAAAAATTAGTTTCTTAGACATCGCTCGTATCAACGAAGAAACTTTATGTAATTGTAAATCAATTGCTAAGCCTCAATACGAAGATTTTGTAGAGAGTGATCGTGAAGCACGAGAATATGCATCTTCAATTATCGGAAAAATTCAATCATAAGATATTCTATTTTATTTCTGTAATGAATTCAGATTTAACACAGTCCTAAAATTTTATAACTGTCAAATACCTCATCGAATGCGATGTTTTTCGGTTCAATGATCTCTTTTTCATATTGTTTAATGAACCCTTTTTTCATCAATTTTGATTTTAATTCGTGTTTTAAATAATAATACAACCAGATGTCTTGCCAGATAATTGGACGATCTTTAAAATGTTCAATGTCAAAATACCGTTCAACAATCGTTAAAAA
>CANCEQ010000353.1 GCA_947375085.1 Flavobacteriales bacterium | reverse complement strand
CCAGCAACTTTACCATTTAAATTTTGTTCAAATTCAGGGATGATAGAACCAACACCGTATAAAAATAACATCGGATTTTCCGCTGTTGTTTCTTCGATAGTTTCTCCTGTTTTATGGTCTGTTAACTTGTAAGTCAAGGAAACAACCGCATTTACATCAATTTTCATACGTTTGATTTTTAAAATAAAGCAATAAAGTTAAGAAGAATCTGAACTCTAAATTAGAATGTTAATAAAAAGGAGAATTAATTTTCTGATAAAGTCATTTCATTCGTCATTTTCATTGGGATTTCCATTCCATCGGGTATTTGCTCACTTGCTTTAATGAAAGTAATACCTTCAATATTTTGTTCAATTGTAGATTCAATTGTCCATCCACTGTTTTTATGAATTTTAATTCTTGAAGTCATGTCTCCTTTTAAATCGTATTTCATTTCCATACCATTTGAAGACATTTGATATTCATTGTTTGAGATGGATTTAATTATAGAAACTCCCGTAATGACATATGAAGTTTCATTCACTTCTACTAGTTCATAGGTTGTTTCAATATCAGCATTCATTCCTGATTCTAGTTTTGAATTGATTACCCATTTTTCTCCTTTAGATACAGGTTTTCCAGGAAAAATAGCAGAACTCATTTCAAGATTGTTCTTAAACGATTTTTCTCCAAAGGATTGTGCTAATTGATCTTTAATTTGTTTTCTCTGTTGTCTATTTAATTGTGAAAAAGAATCTAATATTTCATCAAAAGCTTTATCGATGTTTTTAACCTCAATAACTTTTCCAGCTTTTGACATAATGATGATAAATGGTTTTTTAGTCAATGCTTTGAATACATTAGACATCATATCATCGTCCCCTTTTTTTGTAGAACTGAACTCGATTGGACCTGTCGGCATATTCATCGTCATTGATAAACTGTTGTATTGAACATCTATGTTAAAGTTGTCATTTTTAATATCGGTTACCTTGTAAGTAATATTACCTTTAATAGACATATCAATATCAATATTCTGATCTTTTACTTTTTGAGAGACAGTCATATTACAATTCATATTTTGATTGTAAACTTGTCCTTTAGTAAGGTTAAATTCTAGGTTTTCTTTTTGTGAAAATGCAAAAGTTAAAAAACCGATAAATAGTATTGATAGACTAAAATTTTTCATATTTTTTGTTTTTATAAATTGGAAATAATAGGTTAATAAAAGATTTAAGAGTATTGTTTAAAGATGCCATTCAACCATCTTAACATAACAAATAACAAAAGTGCAGCAGCACCAAGTAAACAGAAGTTAACTAAAAAGAAATTCGCTTTTTGTTCGTAGCCATCCCATAAACTACTTAATACTCCAGATAATTTATTTCCTATCGATGTAGCTAAAAACCATCCTCCCATCATTAGAGCAGTTAATCTTGGAGGACTTAATTTTGAAACCATTGATAATCCCATTGGACTTAAAAATAATTCTCCAATTGTTATTACTGCATAAGATGAGATGAACCACCAAGCTGAAGATTTGATACCTCCGTTCTGACTTGCGTGAACGGCAGCATACATTACTAAACATGATAATGCTGAAATTACTAATCCAAACGCAATTTTCGTTGGTGTAGATGGTTCTCTGCCTTTTCTTCTTAAAAATGCAAAGAACGCTAATACAAGTGGAGTTAAAGCGATTACCCAGAATGGATTTACCGATTGAAATAAAGGTGTATTGAATAATAATTCTGTTTCACCATCTTTAGGTAAATCAGACTTTTTCATATTTTTAAAATAGGGAGGGTAAGCTAATTCCGTTTTAGTTTTATCAGCGACTCTGAATTGATCATCCATCACAACTTGTTCCGATTTAACATATTCCATCGAATCAATTAATTGTAATTTCCCCATTGTACCAGTCATAGCTGCAGGCATTTCTCTGTCTGTATATCTATCTGCCCATGTGTTTAAAGTAGAACCATTTTGTTTAAATACAGCCCAAAAACAAATTACAACTGCAAAAATTGCTAACATGGCTGCAATCGGTCTTTTTTCTTCTTTTGGAGATTTATAAAGTAATCGACCATAGAAAAATACGATAGGAATACATCCTAAAAGAAAAGCATCTGTCGTATCAGAACCTATGAAATTTCCTCCTGGATTTGCTTCAGATGTTACTCCATTTAAATAATAACCTATTAAACCAAAAACAATAGAAGGTAATAATATTAGACCAAATATCTTACCTAAAGGCATATCACCTTCTTGAGTAGGTTTGATTACATCAACATGTTTGAAATGTTTTGTACCTGTCCAAAAGATGATAATTCCTATAAACATTCCGATTCCAGCAGCAGTAAAAGCAGCCCCCCATCCTAACATATTGTATAATGCAGCTCCAAAGAAATTACATACAAATGCACCAATATTGATCCCCATGTAAAAGATATTATAACCTGAATCTTTTTTGTCTTTAAATTCAGGGGTATTGTATAGATTTCCTAGTAGGGTAGAGATATTAGGTTTGAAGAAACCATTTCCTAAAATCACTAAAAGCATAGCAATATACAACATAGTTTCATTGTGAACAGACATCAAGCAATATCCTATCCCCATCATTATACCTCCAATAGTAATTGATTTTCTGTAACCTAAAACTCTGTCTGCAAGCAATCCACCAACAAAAGGAGTTAAGAATACAAAGGCTATAAAGGTTCCGTATAAATCGGAAGCTTCTGCTTCTGTCATACTGAATCCATCGACTGTGTCTTTTAGATAAAGAGTAAAAATTCCAATCATTAAATAGTAACCGAAACGTTCCCACATTTCAGAGAAAAATAAGAAAGGCAATGCTTTTGGATGATTTCTTTGTTTCATAATTTGAGTTTATTTTAAAATAAAAAACAGCACCGAAGTGCTGTTTTGGAGAATTAGTATTTAGTGGAGTTATTTAACTCCGTGCATCATTGTTAATAGTTTTTTAGAAAGGAAGAACAAGATAACTGAAGCTCCACCTGCCATGAAAACGAATATCATAAAGAAGTTATATAAGTTTTCAATTTTGATTCCAAGGAAACTTGGTTTTTCTGGTTTGATGTTCCATGTTTCAATCACATTTGAATCTTTTTCACCTTTTTTACCTTTAATGTTTTTCAA
>CANCEQ010000352.1 GCA_947375085.1 Flavobacteriales bacterium | reverse complement strand
AAACTAACATAATGAATTTGAATATCTTGACGTGTAGTAATGTGTAAATGACCAGTACTATATTCATCGCTTACATCAGAAATACGTTTCAATTGTTTCGTTGTCACTTTTCCGAATGGTAATTTAATACGAATCATTTGAACACCTTGTTGACGTTGTCCATATACTCCTCTCGCTAAACGAATCGCGCGAAATTTGTCTTCGTGTAATGTACCATTTTTAAAAGCTTCGATACGTTGACCTAAATCAATGATATCTTTCTGTACAATTGGGTTTTCTAATTCTGATAAAAAGCTCTGCATGTAATGTTGTTTGTTTTAAATTCGAGACAAAAATATAGATTGATTTTCGATAAAAAAAACTTTTTGAAATAAAAATTACATAAAATCTATCGTTTTTATAGATTAATACAACTATTAAATTGATTATTAGAAATTTATACCAAAAAATATTTTTAAAAATTTATTCAAAAACATATCATTTTAATGTCAAAATGATAATAACACTTAAAACAAATATAACTTTTAAGTTAATTAATGTTTGAAATTTAACAAGGTTATTTTTCTTACAATTTATTAAATCCTATATTTGTAATCTAAAATTAATACTATGACAAACGTAGCAGTAATCGGAGCAGGAACAATGGGGAATGGAATTGCCCACACTTTCGCTCAATTTGGATATAAAGTTTCATTAATTGATTTATCTCAAACTTCTTTAGATAAAGGGATTGCGACAATTTCAAAAAATTTAGACCGTCAAGTAGCAAAAGAAGCTATTACTGAACAAGATAAAATCAATACACTTTCTAACATTACTGCTTTTACTTCAATTGAAGAAGGTGTAAAAAATGTGGAATTAGTAGTTGAAGCAGCTACTGAAAATGTTGATTTAAAATTAAAAATATTCGCTGATTTAGATAAATTCACAAATCCTGATGTTATTTTAGCATCTAATACTTCTTCTATTTCAATTACTAAAATTGCCTCTGTTACATCTCGCCCAGAGAAAGTAATTGGTATGCATTTTATGAATCCTGTTCCTGTTATGAAATTGGTTGAAATCATTCGTGGGTATTCAACTACTGATGAAGTTACAAATACGATAATGGACCTTTCTAGAAAATTAAACAAAGTTCCTGTTGAAGTAAACGATTACCCTGGTTTTGTTGCTAATCGTATTTTAATGCCAATGATTAACGAAGCAATCTATACGTTGTATGAAGGTGTTGCTGGTGTTGAAGAAATTGATACGGTAATGAAATTAGGTATGGCTCACCCAATGGGACCATTGCAATTAGCTGATTTTATTGGACTGGATGTTTGTTTAGCTATTTTAGAAGTACTTCATAATGGGTTTGGAAATCCTAAATATGCTCCTTGTCCTTTATTAGTAAACATGGTAGTAGCTGGTAAAAAAGGAGTTAAATCTGGTGAAGGTTTCTATTCTTGGGGACATGGGACAAAAGAATTGATTGTTGCTCCAAATTTTTCTAAAAAAGATTCTAAACTGGAGGGTTCAAGAATATAAAATATTTAATTACAATATATTATAAAAAAACGGTTGTCAATTGATTTGACAACCGTTTTTTTATTTAATCAAAATCGTAAGATAATCTTGATTGAGAATCAATACTTTGTTTTTACGTTTTCTAAATCGATTGGCTTTAGTTATCTTTTTTAATTTTTCAATTTTTTCTGATTCAACCACTTCATGACCTCTGTGATAAAAACTAATTAAATCAAACTTTTTACTATTCAAACAAGTTTTCACAACATTATCAGGGCTTATTGTATTCCGTCCAAACAAATATTTCGTTTCCCACTGAATCATTGGAAAAGTCATGTAAATTAATTCTGAACAAACAATTTTATCTTTTGTTTCTACATCAAATCCAAAATCATACTCCTTCCCTAATTGACTAAAAGCAAATAACAAAGCATCCTTTTCTTCCGATGGATTTAAAAAATTGGGACGAATAATTGCTAAATCATCCGCATTCATGAAATATTCCAATGAATTTAATTGTACTCCCTCTGGAACCGCTTCAATTAAATTTCTACTATTTATTGATGAATCAGTTTCTAAATCATCCTGATACTTTTTTACAATATCATTATCCCAAATTCCATTTCCTATTAATTCATTTTTAGTACCAGCCCAAAGCGCTACATGACCGAAATGCCCTGGTATTAATTTATCTGTTAATTTAAAAGGAGCTTTTTGAACTAAAATATCCAAAGGCTTTAATAGTTGTCTAATTTTATAAGCCAATTCAAATCGATTAAATAATTTCCCTTTTCTTAATTGTATCTTTTGATAAACCTCAAAAAATCGTTTACTTTTTTTCACTTTTTGATAACTGCTTTTCGAATCATCTATGAATTCATCTTGAGAAAATAAATGAAACGAAAAAACAGAAATACCAACAGTAAAAAGAATTGAATATAAACGTTGCCTTTGAATATTTAAAAAATTCATTTTTTTTAGTTTTTAGAATAATATGAAAGTGTTTTAAATCGAGGAATAAAGATTAAATCAAGCAATTGATATCTTACTCTAGCTAATCTAACCTTTTGTTTTCTAGTCAGTTTGTAATTATGAACATTTGTCAAGAGTACACCCGTTAAAATAATAAATAACGATATGAATTGTAAACCTGTCATAAATTCACTTAAAAACACAACACCTAAAACAACTGCAACAATTGGGTTAACATAGGTAAATGTGCTTACAATTGCTGCTGGACGTTTAGAGATTAACCAAACAAAAGAAATATAAGAAACAATTGACCCGCCTACAATTAAAAACAATAATCCCAACCAAGCTTCATAACCAACATTTGAAATCTCGAATTTCACCCAATCACCTTGTACTCCAGCAATTATAGATGTCACAAAACTAGCTGCAATTAACTGCCAAACTGTATTCATGAAAACTGATGAATCAAATTTATCTCCATTTCTTTTAGAAAACAAAGCTCCTAGCACCCAACAAGCAGCACTAGCGACTAAAGCTAAATAAGCAATAATTTGTTGAAACTTCTCTCCTTCTTCGGTTCCAGAATTTGATTGATGAACAAATAGAAACAATCCGAAAAAACCAATTATTAACCCTGAAAGAATTAATTTATTCGAAAAGTAAAT
>CANCEQ010000351.1 GCA_947375085.1 Flavobacteriales bacterium | reverse complement strand
ATTTTTAGTTGCGCTTCTGGTGAAGATCCAAATAAACGATACGTTTCAAAATCAAAATAAAACAAATAAGGAGAAGGATTTAGTCTTCTTAATTGACGGTAAACTTGAAAATCATCTCCAAAATAGTTTTGTTGAAATCGATTTGAGACAACCAATTGGAAAACATCACCACGTAAACAATGTTTTTTAGCTTTTTCAACCAATTCACCAAATTCTAAATCCGAAAAATCTGCTTTTTCTTCGCCTATTTTTTCGAATGGAAAATCAGTAAATGGACGTTTGTAAAGTAAAGTTTCAATGGCTAATTCGTCATTTGAATGTGGAGTGAAACTGTTTGAAACAATCGTTCCATTGTCTTTAAAATGATCAATTACAATAACGTGTTTAAACAGAAATAAATGGACGTCAGGAATATTCAACGAACTCTCCCTTTTTTCTATTTGATTTTCATCAAACAAAGCAAATTCAAAACCAATTCTGCCAAAAAAACCGTTGTGTATATTTGATTCTTGTTGAAATTTGAATGAATTTATAACTTCTTGTATTTGAATTGAATAGGAGGAGTGTTGATTTAATTCAATTGTTTTAGATGTTGATTCAGTTAGAATTGAGAGGTAATTGTTTTCTAATTTTATTTCTATAATTGGCTCTAAACCAATAAATGATTTACTGTCACTTCTTGAATGGTAATCATTACTTTCGAGTAAACATGTTTTTCGATAATGGTTACGAAGCGACATGTAAAGTTCTACTGGAGTATGTACGTCTGAATTAAAAGATGTACTTTTTGTATAAATCTGCATTTTGAAAAATTAAAAGGGTAAAAAAGAAATTGTTTGAAACAAAAAAAACGGCTTGTCAGTGTGACAAGCCGTTTTATAATATCTATAGAGAATTACAAATTAGCACCAAGCACACCAACTATCAGTTGAGCGCCACCAAAAATTTGTATTTGATATATTTCTTTTCATTGTGCTACAAATGTTTTCACTTTTTTTTTAATAAAACAATAGATTTGTCAATTATTTTTTTTCTCTTTGTAAAAATTAATAAAATGAAGAATTACAATACTCGATTTTTTTGGTGGTGGAACAGCTTGTCTTAAGTGCGTTCGGAAACTACTATTTATATAAATATTAGAAAAACCCGTTTCGTACTTCGAAACGGGTTTTTTGTTGTAAATTAGATTATTATGAAATTAATTCAAAAAATAAAAGAAGCAACACGTCCATTTTTAATAACTGGACCTTGCAGTGCGGAATCTCCTGAACAGGTGATGAATGTGTCGAAAGAGATTGCTAAAAATGGAAATGCACATGTCTTAAGAGCGGGTATTTGGAAACCAAGAACTCGTCCAGATTCTTTCGAAGGGATGGGGGATATTGCTTTGCCTTGGTTAGTTGAAGCTGGAAAAGAAACGGGATTACCTGTTACTACAGAAATTGCGAATCGTCATCATGCAGAATTGGCTTTAAAAGCAGGGATTGATATTTTATGGATAGGAGCAAGAACAACTGTTAATCCATTTGCGATTCAAGAAATTGCAGATGTTTTGAGAGGAGTAGATATTCCTGTGATGGTAAAGAATCCTGTTAATCCCGATTTAGAATTATGGATTGGTGCTTTTGAGCGACTAGAAAAAGCAGGTATTAAAGAATTAGCTGCTATTCATAGAGGATTTTCAGTTTATAAGCATCCAAAATATCGTAATGTTCCTACATGGGAACTTCCAATTGCTCTGCGTGAACGTTTGCCAGATTTACCAATTATCTGCGACCCAAGTCATATCACAGGAAGAAGAGATTTATTGTTAGAAGTTTCTCAAAAAGCAATGGATTTAAATTTTGATGGATTGATGATCGAAACACATCCTAATCCGGATAAGGCTTGGTCAGATGCTGCTCAACAGGTAACTCCTGAAGGATTGAAAAATATTATTGATCAATTGGTTTTACGTTCTAAAGATATTTGTACTTCTGATGTAACAGCCTTAGAGGAACTACGTCACAAAATAGGTGATTTAGATGATAAATTATTTGATTTGTTATCTGCTAGAATGAGCATGAGTGAAGAAGTAGGTTTGTTTAAAAGAGAACATAATATTACGATTTTACAACAAGAACATTGGACTCGAATTATTACTTCTAGACTTTCTAAATCAGATGATTATAAATTATCTGAACGTTTTGTTAGACAGATTATGGACGCAATGCACCAAGAGTCTATTCGTCACCAAACGAAAATTATGAATTCGAAAAAATAAATTCAGAAATGAAAAAGGTAATTCAACCAGGGAAACGTTTTGGAACCATCGCTATTCCATCTTCAAAAAGTGATGGTCAACGTGCCTTATTGTCAGCTGCTTTAGCAAAAGGGGAAAGTAAAATCATTAATCTTGGAGAAAGTAAAGATGAATTAGCAATGCTTTCAGCTATCAAGCAATTAGGTGCGAAAGTAAAGCAATTGGATGAATTTACTTTTTTGGTAAATGGTATACAGAAATTCCCGAAAGAGGCTGAATTAAATATGGGTGAAAGCGGTTTGGGAATTCGTTTAATGACGAGTGTTTGTGCTGCCCACGAAGGAGTTTATATGATCTATGGAAAGGGGTCTTTAGAAAGTCGACCGCTTACTTTTTTTGAAGAAACATTACCTCTGTTTAAAGCAGGAATTTCTTCTAATAATGGTTTAATTCCATTGGAAATTGAAGGACCGATGCAAGGTTCAACGGTTGAGATGGATGGAAGTCAAAGTTCACAATACATTTCAGGAATGATGATGGCACTACCTTTACTAAAAGAGGATAGTAGAATTCACGTTTCAAACTTGAATAGTTTGCCTTATCTCCAAATGACTCTGGATACCTTAAACAAATTTGGAATTGAAGTTTCTCATCAGAATTACGAGGATTTTATTGTTCGAGGAAATCAAAATTACATCTCTACAACTTATTCAATTGAAAGCGATTGGAGTTCTGCAAGTTTTTGGCTAGTTGCATCAGCATTGGGGTATAATATTAAATTAACAGGACTTTCAATGACAAGTCTTCAAGCTGACAAAATGATTCTAGATGCATTTGAAGCAGCCAATTGTTTGGTAGAATTCAGTGATAAAAAGATAAGAATAAATGGGAATGATCGAAAACC
>CANCEQ010000350.1 GCA_947375085.1 Flavobacteriales bacterium | reverse complement strand
GTCATTTCTCATCCACCAATTCACAACTGGCACGTTATTGCACAAGATTTTTACTAAAGCTGTAGCCCAACTACCTCCTCCAATAACCGCTATTTTGTTGCTTTTCTCCATTTATTACCTCGTAAAAGTAAAAAAATTATTTGAATTGATTGTTAATGTTGGAGATTCGGGTATTTTTATTTTGAAGTGTTATTTTGTATTATAAAGTAGATGTAAAGATATATTTCGCCCCTTCAGGGCTGAAGTTACTAGGTTGTCTAAACTCGATGGGCTTCACCCATCGTTGATGGATTTAACCCCTTCAGGGTTTCTAACAAATACTCCATAATCAAAATTTAAAAGAAAGTTTAAAATTAAATATCGCCCTATCAGAGCTGATGATGTTTCGTGTGGTTTGTTCTATGGGCTTCATTCATCGTTGATGGATTTAACCCTTTCAGGGCTGTAATAAACTAAATCAGTTTTAACGTTTGACTTAAGATTTCCTTTTTTCCCTGAAAGTGAAACATCTATCAACATAGGGTGAAGCCCTATGATAAGAATATAAAACAAGTGAGTTTAGGCCTGAAAGACTGAAATTTTTATTGAGTTAAATCTTTGAAAGCGATTAAATTAATGTCGAGAATCGGGTCTAGTATTTAACTATTAACTTATGATTTCCTTTTTGCCCTGAAAGGGAAATATCTATAAGCCATAGGGTAAATCCCTATGATAAGAATAAAAATCAAGTGAGTTAAGGCCTGAAAGGCTGAAATATTTTATGAGTTAAATCTTTGAAAGCGATTAAATTAATGATGAGAATAGGGTCTAATTTTTAACTATTAACTTAAGATTTCCTTTTTTCCCTGAAAGGGAAACATCTATGAACATAGGGTGAAGCCCTATGATATGAGTAAAAATTAAGTGAGTCAAGGCCTGAAAGGCTGAAATATTTTATGCGTTAAATTATTTGAAAGAGCTTATAATTTAAACGAGAATTAAGTCAAACTTCTAAAAATCTAATAGCTAGATTTACAATTCCCCGATTAATTCAAGGGTTTCTTTAGATGCAGCTTGTTCAGCCATTTTTTTAGAACTACCTATTCCACGACCATAATTTACATCGTTTACAGTAGTTAAGACAGTATACGTCCAATTATTGCCATTGTTTACTTCTGAAAGAACGACAAAATCTAATTTTAATTGATTTTTTTGACTCCAGATGTACAATTTAGATTTAAAGTCGATTTCTTCTTCAAGTACTCGGTTTAAATCAAGGTAACTTTTGAAAATTTGATTGTTTACACACTTTTTTACAGCTTCGTAACCACTGTCTAAATAAATGGCTCCCATAATGGCTTCAAATGCGTTTCCTTCTAGTGTGTTAAGATTAATCGTTCTACCTTTTTGATAGCGTATGATTTCTCTTAACCCCATCTCTTCAGCGATAATTGAAAGTGTTTTACGACTAACTAATTTTGATTTTATTTTAGTTAATTCACCTTCGTCTTCGTTTGGAAAACGATTGTAAACAAATTCAGCCACTACAGCATCTAAAATAGAGTCACCTAAAAATTCTAAACGTTCGTTAGAGGATTCGGATGCACTATTATTGCTCAATGATTTATGAGTAACAGCTTGTACGAAATGAGATAGATTTTTTGGACGGTACCCAAACCGTTTAATGATGAATCGTTTAATTTTTCTTTCACTCTTTGATCTATTGAAAGAAAAGAATGAACTAAACGAAAACAAAATTTATGCTTTAAATTTTTTAACAATCACACTTGTGTTATGACCTCCAAATCCGAATGTGTTCGAAATTGCGATGTTCACAACTCTTTCTTGTGCTTTGTTAAAAGTAAAGTTCAACTTGTTATCAATCTCTGGATCATCAGTAAAGTGATTGATTGTTGGAGGAACGATGTCATTTTTAACAGCTAATATACAAGCGATAGCTTCGATAGCTCCAGCAGCACCTAATAAGTGTCCTGTCATTGATTTAGTTGAACTAATGTTCAAGTTGTAAGCGTGTTCTCCAAATACATGTTGAATCGCTTTTACTTCAGCAACATCTCCAAGTGGAGTAGAAGTACCATGAACATTTACATAATCAACTGCAGAAGGCTCAATATTTGCATCTTCTAATGCAGCAATCATAGTATTTCTAGCACCCAATCCTTCAGGATGTGGAGCCGTCATATGATAAGCATCTCCAGACATACCACCACCGATTACTTCAGCGTAAATTGTAGCTCCTCTTTTGATTGCGTGCTCATACTCTTCAAGGATGATTGCACCAGCACCTTCACCTAAAACAAAACCTTCACGGTCTAAGTCAAATGGGCGAGAAGCAGTTTGTGGATCATCATTTCTTGTTGATAATGCTTTTAATGCATTGAAACCTCCAACTCCCATTTGATTAACAGCAGCTTCAGAACCTCCAGTAACGAAAGCGTCCGCTTTTCCTAAACGAATGTAGTTGTAAGCATCGATGATTGCATTTGTAGCTGAAGCACAAGCAGATACAGTAACGTAGTTAGGACCACGTAAACCATATTTAATTGAGATATGTCCAGCAGCAATATCAGCAATCATTTTAGGAATGAAGAACGGATTGATTTTAGGAGTACCATCCCCTTCAAAGAATCCTTTCGCTTCGTCTTGAAACGTTTTTAATCCACCAATTCCAGATCCCCAAATTACACCAATACGGTCAACATTTGGGTTTGATTCCATTAACCCAGAATCCGCCATGGCTTCTGCAGCAGAAACCAGGGCGTACTGAGAAAACTGATCTAATTTTCTTGCTTCTTTACGATCGATAAAATCTTCAACATTGAAGTTTTTTACCTCACAAGCAAATTGGGTTTTGAACAATGAAGCATCAAATTGTTGTATAGTAGCGGCACCGCTTTTCCCTTGAACTAAAGATTCCCAATACTCGGCAACCGTATTTCCAATCGGCGTAAGTGCGCCTAAACCTGTAACTACAACTCTTTTTAATTCCATACAGAATAACTTTGCTCAGCGTTCAAATAAATAATTTGTTCTTAGTTTTTGTGCTCTTCGATGTAAGAAACAGCATCACCAACAGTTTGGATTTTTTCTGCTTGATCATCTGGAATAGCAATATTGAATTCTTTTTCAAATTCCATAATCAATTCTACTGTGTC
>CANCEQ010000349.1 GCA_947375085.1 Flavobacteriales bacterium | reverse complement strand
GAAGCTAAACTTCCAAAAGCATCTTGTTTTAATAATTCGGATAGATTACTTCCAACAGCAACTTCTACTCCAACATATACGAAAATCGCTAACATTCCTAATGTCAATTGAGGGTATTGCATTGCTCCCCAACCTGACTTTTCTTTTGTTCCTCTTCGGTTTGCATACAACAATCCTCCGACAACAACAACCAATCCTCCGGCTAACCAAGAAATTCTCCAATTGTCTAAATCACCCTTTAAAATCGCAATTTTCGATTCAATCTTACTTATATTTTCTAATTGAACAGATGATAACGTCGCCATTTGATTCCCTTGTTCATCTAAAGAAACCGTTTCTAAATCTTGTTCTAACTCTGTTAATTGTTTTGCTTCATCACTTCTGTAACTACTAAAAACGGGAACGAAACACGTAAATAACAACCCTGTAATAATAATCAACGTTGCCATTGCCTTTTTAGCAGATTCTGTTTTTTCATCTCTAATTCCAGACGGTAATTTTTTAGATAAGGCAAATAAAATAGCAATTCCTAAAAATAAAGCTCCTACGCAAGCATAAAGGATAACAACACTATCTAACTTCAATGTTTTAATTAAATCATCTGTAATCGGCTTCGTTGAGCCAAATAAAGCCAATGAAACAACCAATGGACCAATTGCAGTTCCAAAACTATTGATAGCACCTCCAAAATTGATACGGTTACTTCCACTCGCTTCGTCTCCTAGCGAAATCATAAATGGGTTTGCAGAAGTTTGTTGTAATGAAAATCCAAGGGCTACAATGAACAAACCAAATAACATTCCTGCGAACATATTTTGTTCAACGGAATAAATCATTGCTCCTGCTCCTAATGCTGAAAAGGCTAAACCATAAATGATACTTTTCTTATATCCCCATTTTCCAACAATGTCTTTACCACTAGAAGAACCAACAATAAACAAACCTAAAGCTCCTAAATAATAGGCACTGTAAAAAGCGAAATCAATTAACTGACTTTGAAATTGATCTAGGTGAAAATAATGTTTGCAAAAAGGAATAAAAACACTGTTCCCAGCTGCTATAAATCCCCAAAAAAAGAATACGGTTGTTAAAGTTGACAACGCTCCGTAATTGGTTTTAGTTGCTTGATTATTCGTCATAAAATATTTTGAAAAGGTAAAAAATAGAAAATGAAAAAAATAGGAATTAACCTACTTTTTCATTTAAAGAATCTGTTGAATCTTGAATGTTTAACATTGATTTTACAGTTGAAATAATTCCATCTGTATCAAATCCACATTCTGCTTGTAATTGTTCTACTGTACCATGGTGAACATATCGATCAGGAATTCCCAAACGTACAACTTCAGCCGAGTATTTATTATCAACCATAAATTCAATTACAGCCGAACCAAATCCTCCCATTATTGAACCATCTTCAACGGTAATAACTTTTGAGAATTTGCTAAAAACTTCGTGTAACATTACTTCATCGATTGGTTTTACAAAACGCATATCGTAATGAGCCACAGAAGTTCCCATTTCTTTTAATTGATTAATCGCTTTTTGTGCGTAATTTCCAGGGTGTCCGATAGTTAAAATAGCAACATCTTCCCCATTCGTAATTTTACGTCCTGTTCCAACTTTAATCGTTTTCATTGCCGTTTTCCATTCTGTCATCACACCGTTTCCACGTGGATAACGAATAGAGAAAGGTCCCATATTTTCTTGTTGTGCTGTAAACATTAAATTACGTAATTCTGACTCATCCATTGGAGCAGAAACTACTAAATTCGGAATACAACGCATATATGCTAAATCGTATGCACCATGATGAGTGGCTCCATCAGCTCCAACCAATCCTCCTCTATCTAAACAAAATACTACATTTAGATTTTGAAGAGCAACATCATGAAGTACTTGGTCATAAGCACGTTGCATAAAAGAAGAATAGATATTACAAAAAGGAACCATCCCTTGTGTAGCTAAACCTGCAGAAAATGTCACCGCGTGTTGTTCTGCAATACCTACGTCAAAAGAACGTTCTGGCATTGCTTCCATCATAATATTTAAAGAACATCCAGAAGGCATTGCAGGAGTAACTCCCATAATTTTATCGTTCAATTCTGCTAATTCCACTATCGTGTGACCAAAAACATCTTGGTATTTTGGAGGTTCAGGTGCTTTCGGAACAATCTTAACAATCTCTCCTGTTTCTTTATTAAAAACTCCTGGAGCGTGCCATTTAGTTGGATTTCCTTCTTCTGAATATTTATATCCTTTCCCTTTCATCGTTACGATGTGTAACAATTTCGGGCCAGGTATATCTTTTAAATCTTCCATCACTTTCGCTAAACCGATTACATCGTGACCATCAACTGGTCCGAAATAACGAAAATTGAAGGATTCAAATAAATTACTTTGTCTTAATAATGAACCTTTTAAAGCAGTTGAAATTTTTGAAGCAACTGTTTGAGCATCAGGCCCAAATTTTGAAATTTTCCCTAATAATTTCCAAACTTCATCTTTCACTTTGTTATACGTGTGAGAAGTAGTAATGTCAGTCAAATATTCTTTTAAAGCACCAACAGGCGTATCGATTGACATACAGTTGTCATTCAAAACTACCAATAAATTTGCGTCTTTTTCAAAACCTGCGTGGTTCAAACCTTCGAATGCCATCCCTGCCGTCATCGCTCCATCCCCAATTACAGCAATGTGTTGACGGTTTTTTTCTCCTTTGTAATGATTCGCAACTGCCATACCTAAAGCAGCAGAAATTGAAGTAGATGAGTGACCTACTCCAAATGTATCGTATTCACTTTCAGAACGTTTTGGAAATCCTGAAATACCACCTTTGATTCTGTTTGTGTGGAAAACATCACGTCTTCCTGTTAAAATTTTATGTCCGTAAGCTTGGTGACCAACATCCCATACCAATTGATCGTAGGGAGTATTGAAAACATAATGAAGCGCTACTGATAATTCGACAACTCCTAAACTTGCACCGAAGTGACTGTTTCCAATTTCAGAAATAACATCCACGATGTATTGACGTAACTCATCAGAAACTTGAGGTAAATCTTCTACCTTAAATTTCGAGCGTAAATCACTTGGAATATTTATTTGTTCTAAAAACGGTCCTGCTTTAAACTCTGCCATAAAATTCAGTTGAATAACAAAAATATTGATTTT
>CANCEQ010000348.1 GCA_947375085.1 Flavobacteriales bacterium | reverse complement strand
ATACTCGATTTTTCTAATGCTGTAGCTGAACAAGAATAAATATCGCCGCTCAAGGTTGCACGGTAGCCCATCACGTCTCCTTCTTTTGCTAAATGTAAAATTTGGTCTTTTCCGTCTAACCCTAATTGGCTGACTTTCACTTTACCTTTTTTAATACAATAAATTCCTTTTGGTGCTGCTGCTTCTTGAAAAATCAATTCTCCTTTTTCATACATCTGACACTTTTTAGCTTGATTAATCAACTCTAATTCATCCGACTTCAAGGCACAAAAAATACTTTTTGAACTTTGCTCGCATTGATTACAATTGGAATGAATAGACATCGATTCTGCTTATAAATGTGTTTTGTAAAGATAGTGATATTTTGGTTTAACAAGGAAAATTTTAACCACAGAGGAATTTTGAGTTTTCACAGAGGCTCACAGAGTTTTTTAAATAAGGTTTTATAAAATTGTTAGAAAAACTAATTCTTTAACCCCCCATTGTATTTTGATTTTTTTAAAAATTTTTCTAATTCTTTTGGGTTATTTTTCAATTCAATTATTGTTTTGATGGCTTTCTTTTTATCCTTTGCATACGTGTAATAAGATTTACAAATCTGTGCTCCTACAAAATATCCTAAATCTGCATTTCCATTTGGTGCTTCACTTCCATTGTATAACCAGTTTACTAATTCCTCACCATACATTTCTTGTTTGAATTTCAACCAAATCTCATATTCATTTTTATTTCCATAGATTGTATAAGGTTGTGAAATAGGCTTATAAACTAATTCAGCTAAAAAATCACACATCCCCTCTGCTAAAGTATTAGCTAAAACATTCGATTTATTTTCATTATCTCTTTCTTCTATTTTTTGTTGGGTATGACCAATTTCGTGTGCAACCATTGAAATAACTGAAGTGTTTAATTTGAATACATTTTTTAACCAATTACTTAATTCTGATGCGTCAGTTGTTTTGTCTGCACAAGAAATTTCTGAACCTATTAAAATTCTATTTGAGCTAACTGTTCCGCCTGAATTTAAATTTCCTATTGTAAAATATACACTTGGTTCAATAAAATCCGGGTACAGAACTTTATACTTTTTAAAAATTTCTTCTATTTCAGCAACATTTTGTTTTATGTCTAATGTCTTGCTTCTTATCGATTCCCAAAATTTTGGATATAATAGAATGTTTTCAAGATGTTCTCGAGCTGTAAATTCTCTTAATTCAATAAAATCTTTAAACCCAACTGTAGCTTTTTCAAAATATAATTTTTGAACAAATTGAAGTTGTTTGGAAGTATCTTTTGTCGATTTGACACTGTCATAAGCCATCCAAAAATTATCGATATCAGTTGTAATTATCTTCGTTTTATTTTGTCCAAAAGTTAATTTACTGAATAATATAAAGGTGAATAAATAGATTGTATTTTTCATTTATTTTTGATAATTAAGTGATTAAAGTATCTCCTGCATAGCTCTTTCTAAAATCGCATCTTTCTTTAGATTACTCCAATCAAACAATTGGTAAATGTCTGGTGGAACACCTTTTTCAAACGAATTATTTAAGTTTAAATCCATTGCTTGCGATACCGAAAAACGATAGGTCCAACCGTTTGGTAATTGTCCGCCGTTTGGTAGTCCTAAACCTCCACCTGTTGAATCACCTACTAATACCATATTCGGAATTGCTTTGGTTGAAAGCGAAAACATAGAACCTGCGCTATAGGTTCCTCTATCAATTAATACCATTACTTTCTTCGTGTATGTAATTGATTTTGAAGGTTCAACTGTAGCTACTTCAGGAGTAGAAAAATCGTTATGTCCTGGACCATTTTTTAATATTGAGTAAAATAAATTGGTTGGCTCTTCCACAAATCGACTCATGATTTTATAGACATCAGAGACAAAGCCTCCTCCATTTTCTCGTAAATCTAAAATCAATCCTTTGGTGTTTTTATATCTGTCTAAAATGAAATTCAAATTTTCATCGTCGACTGTTCCAGTAAAATCTGAAAAACGAATGTAGCCTATTTCTTTGTTGGTATTTAAAATGAAATCGTGAACAAACGGACCAGAAACATAGTAATCAGGTGGTAAATAATTATCTCTTAAAATTCTCGTATCGTAATTATCTTGACCTAATTTTTGAACCCCATAAAAAGAAATATTCAAGCTCGACATTAAGTTGGTGTGGTCGTCTTTTAGTTCTCGTAACATCGCTCCCATTACTTTAAACAAAGAATCTTGCGACATTCCATCGTAAACCATTGCACCATATTTAGAATGCAATTCGTCCCAATTGATGTTCTTTAATTCAAAATACGCATACTTTTTATCGCATTCATTCCATAAATATTCGAAATTGGCAGTTGCACTTAACGATGCTTTGTCTTTTTTAAAGAATAACTTTTCGCACGAAACTAACGAAATTAAAACTGCTATCAATACTATACATCTTCTCATTTTATTTCAGATTGAATAAAAGTGAACACTGAATTTTATTACTTGCCATCTCGAATCGATTTTCAGTTCCTTTGGTAGCTAGAGCATCCCAATTATACGAGAATTGAATGGCAGATGAATTTTTCAAAAAGATGCGATAATTGATAGCTGAACTCATACGAACTCCTTTTAAAATTCCATAATTGTACCCATCAAACAATTTGAAATTGTTTATTACATCTGATTGACCTAAATAAATATATCCATTTCGAATATAGTTATTCGCTACTCCAAAATTAAACTGACACGATAGTTCTCTTTTACGTGGTTTTCGAGAATAGTGAATGAACCAAAGCTTTCGATTTTTATCTGTTTTACGCGAAATATCACGCGTTAATTTTTGACAAAATAAAAGATTCCCAAATTCTTCATAGCCATAAGCATTGTTTTCTAAAATGGGGTTAATCCTCACATTTGTAGTTAATTGTAATTTTCCACCTATTTTATAATTCCATTTCTCGTTGCTCCATTTTTTGATTTGATACAATTTATGATAATCAAATGTCAACGAATAAAATTGACTTTTATCCGTATTCGGAATCACCTTGTATTTATGTTTCCCCGAAGTATAATAAATCCCAAAAACACCCTCTCTTCTACTATCAATTTTGGCATAATCAATCGAAAAAGAAGGAATTACTCCTCTATAAAACAAAGGGGAAGTTGCAAAATCTCGAAATATCGA
>CANCEQ010000347.1 GCA_947375085.1 Flavobacteriales bacterium | reverse complement strand
CCATTTCCAGTAGCAGAAGAAGTTGTTGATAACCAGCTATTTCCTGACGTAACTTGCGCTGTCCAAGTAGTCCACGTACAATTATTCGTTGTTGAAACTGTAGAGATGTTTCCATAAGCACTTGCTTTTTCATCTGAACATGTATATTTAAAATTGGAAAGTGAATAAACACATCCTGTTCCTGGTTGTGTAATGGTAAATACTTTACCATTGATACTTATAGTAGCAACTCTAGGTGTAGGAATTGTATTGTCTGTCGTAGTTACATTTAATGTGACATTATTATTTGCAAAACCATAGGTATAACTTAACCAACTTCCACCTGTCAATTGTTTTAAATCAGGTACACAAGTAGAAGGTAAAGTTACCGTTGTAATTTGTTGAGATGTAACTCTATGGTAATCATTTAATGTAAAATCAGTTTGAGAAGGAGAACAATTACAATCTTTCATATTCACTGTAAGAGCAGGTACCGTTTTGTTTACATTATTAATATACGGTACATCATTAAAAAGTAGAACACTATTTACACCTCTTCGACCAGTTCCTAAATCGTTAAAATTTAAAGCTACATTATCAGTACCTAACCAAACATCTAATTGTGCATTTTTATTGATACATGCAAGGTATTTTTTACCATTTTGTAATGTATATGCATTTGTAAAAGGAATTTTTATATTTTTTCCATCATTCGCTGTAAATGTGTACGAATTTGAAGCGACAAGATTTATATATTTAGCAGTTTTTGCGGTGGTTAAGGTATCGTTCCATTCATATAATTCTGCACTAATAGTTTTACCAATTAATGAAACTCCTGTTGTTGGAAAGGTATTCGTTGTAATACTTGATACTGATAAACCATCAT
Source organism: Flavobacteriales bacterium (assembly GCA_947375085.1). The sequence goes on along the minus strand of CANCEQ010000347.1, from coordinate 2,332 downwards.
ATATATAATCTGGAGATGCAAGTAATGAACACCAAGATATTTTTTGAGAAGAAGTACCGTAATAACCAGAAGGAAATAGTGTTGTATATGCTTGATCAAATTTCCCTTTAGAAAAAGATAACGAATCTGTTATCCAAAAGTTAGAAGTTATAGTGTTATCTATTAAATATTGATCAGTAGTGCTAGAGTTAATTGTATAAACAATTGAATAATAGCCTGAAGGAAAAGTAGATAGATTTAAATAATTACTTTCATTCCCTAAAATAGCAGTATTATTTGCTTGAATAGAATCATGTGTAATGTCAGTAGTATAATAAACCGTATTATTCGATTGAATTTTAATGTTCAGGTTTACGTTTTTTTGAGTGGTTTTTCCTATATTTAAAACATTAGCACCTAGATAATATTGAAAGTTTTTACCAGTTGTAAATCTTGACGGCATTACACCATCTAAATGCATCACATCTTTCACCGACAAACTTAAATCATTGTCAAAATAACCTGTCTGTTTTCCCATAAATGCATTTAACGTACCTGCATCTATTGCAGAACGAAGTAGTTTGCCTGTATTTTCACTGATCATAATCACAGGAATATTAACAACATCACCAGTTGTTGGCATATCAAAATATTGATCTGGTGTAAACGTATTATCTACACCATTGAATTTATTGATAATAATACATCCTACAGCACCAGAACTTTCAGCATTTTTGGCCTTTACACTAAAACTAATACCACCACCTCGATAAATTACCGCTATTTTACCATTTACATTATTACTTGCAGTATTTGCACCAACAGAATCAATTGCTCCTGCCGAACGCATCACAATTAAATTTGCCGTAATTTGAACTGAGTCGAGACTTTTTCCAAATCCGATTGATCTTCCAAATAAATAAGTGCCGGCTAAATTGTTTGGAGCCTTTACATCAAAGATGGATAATTGCGCATATAATCCATTGATAGAAAAAAGGATTAAAAAAGTTAAAAAGTTTTTTTTGATTGTCTGCATGTCTATTATAATTTGTTTCAAATTTAATCTGAAGTTAAAAATTTCACAATCACTTAAGTAGGTGATTGGTATCGCTTATTCGAGTGATAATTTTACTTTGTTTATTCTAATAATCAAGTGATTAATCAGTATTGTTTAATGATTTTTCATTTATTGTTAATTTTATTAAACTAACTACGTTTTTGACATTTAATTTTTTAAAAATACTTTTACGATGACTATTTATAGTATGGACACTTAAGTAAAGTTGTTTGGCTATTTCTGAATTGTTGTGTTCTTGAATAATTAATTTCAATACTTCTAATTCTCTTTCGGTTAGGCTCGTTAATAAAGCCGAATTTAGCGAAGACGTTTCAGAATAAGTAATTAGTTTTTGCATCAAATGATTGGGTAAATAGCTAATACCATTATAGATCGTTTTAATTGCAATTAAAAGTTCTGCACTACTCGTGTTTTTCGTCAGATAACCAATTGCTCCTGCCTGTAAAGCATTTCTGATAGAAGCAATGCTTTCGTCTATGGTTAAAATTAAAATCTTTATTTCAGGATAATTTTTATGTATCCATTGAATAAGTTCGAATCCATCAGTATGAGCGAGTTGTAAATCCAAAACGATGACATCGATTTTATGAAGACCAATTTTATTTTTTAACTCTTCCTCATTTAAGGAATAGTCAATCATTTTATAAATTGGATCTGTATTTAAAGTAGCGATAACTCCGTCGATAAACAATTTTTGATCGTCACACAAAAGAATATTTATATTCACAGGTTAAAATTTAAGTTTATTATTTTATTGATTTATTTTCAAAAGAAAAGTCTTATTAAGGTCTGTTCTATGATTCTAATGTTCAATTTTGGTTTCAAGAATATGTTTCCAAAAAGCTAATTTATTTTGTATGAAGTGTTTGAATAAGTTCATCATTAAAAAGAGGAAAATTAAACCTGATACAGTCAATAAAATCCTTTTATAAATAGTGAGCGATTCAACTTCCCAATTAAAAATAAAGATTAATGAAGCAATAAAAAGAAGAAATAGAGGTATCAATAAATGCTTCTTTTTAAGATTTATTTTTTTATGGGGTAGCTGTTTAGTTATCAAAATGTATCTTTTAAATTAGATTACAAAGAGAGGAATTCAATTGTATTTTCGCAATACTGATTTCTGACTATTTTTTGATAAAAAAAGTCCTCGATTGCAAAATCGAGGACTGATAAAAATTAAGAGGTATTATTTTAAAATGTTTATTCTTAATTTAAAACAACAATTTTTTTAGTCGGAAAGTTTATTCCATTTTCTCCATTCAAGAAATAAAT
>CANCEQ010000346.1 GCA_947375085.1 Flavobacteriales bacterium | reverse complement strand
TTATTTTTATAACATTGATAATCAAGTATCTAGAATTGAAAAACATCAATATGGTGGTATTAAACCAATAATTAATCAATTAATTGAAAGATCATATAATAATTTAGGAGAAAAGATTGAAGAAACTTTATGGCTTTTGAATCAGACATCTGTATTGGAAAAACGAACAACTACTAAATACAACAATTCAAGAGTAAAAGAGTATGTAACCTTTGTTTCAAAAAATAATTTAACATCTCAACATTTTAAAACGGAGTATTTCTATGATCAAAATAACAACAAAACCGAACAGATTCAATCAGTTATTGACACAATATCGAACAATTTTGTGTATTCAACACGAACAGAATTTGTAAATACAACATATGCAGGTAATGATAGTTGTGTTACTGCTGAAATCAGTTATTCTTGGAATTCGATAGATAATAAATGGGAGATTAATTCAAGAAATGATTGGTTTTTATCACCAAGAGAAATCGAATATCCAAATTCTTGGAAAGGTTTTAATAGTCAAATTTATGGTCAAAATTCAGCGGCAAGTATTTCGAAGGATATTCATAATAATATTTGGGTTGCTGGTGAAAATGGCACCTATTATTTCAATGGAAAAGATTTTTTAAAATTTGATTCACTTGAATCAAATTTAGTTACATGTGATAAGTTAGGAAATACTTGGATAGTGAGTTATAAAAAAGGTGTTGATTATAAAGACAAAACAAATCCTATTATAACAAAATATGATGGTCAAATAAAAACAAAATACACTATTCCTATTAACGGGAATATTCCAATTTTCAACTGGACTGATTATATTATTGATATCAAGACTGATTCAAAAGGAAATCTTTGGCTTGCCTCATTTTACGGTATCACAAAATTTGATGGAGTAAATTGGACGTATTTTACAGATAGTTTATCGTTAAAGTCAAAAAATGAGGATATTCAGATAACAGATTTATCATTAGATTTATTTGATAATGTATGGATTTCCTACTCATGTTTTACTGGATTTTCAAATCAAATTGGAATATCAAGATTTGATGGTGTTTATTGGAAAAATTTTAATAAAAATAATTCGGGTGTAAATTCTAATAAGATAATTGGTAGTACTGTTGATGAGCATAATAATATATGGGCAGTTACGGATACCGGATTAAGTATGTTTAATGGTTATAAATGGGTAAATTTAAATAAACCGTTAAATTTATTAGATAATTCAAAGTTATTTTCCATTAAAATAGATAAAAATGGCACAAAATGGATGACAACTACTAGTTATGATATTGTTAGTTTTCAAGATACTCTTTGGAAAATACATTCACCACAAAACACTATGGGTGGACCTACTGGTATAGGTGGTGTACCTGTTACTGGATTTGCAATGGAAATAGATAATAATGGGATTATTTATCGAGGAGGAGATGGGCTTCAAGCCTATTATAAATGTCAAAAACCTACTTTGAAAGTTTCTACACTTTCTAATACGCATCTTTGTAAAGAAGCTGATATTTCTTCAATTGTTTTAAGTGGAAAAATAAATGGCGGAGTATTTCCACGTTTTTTTTGGGATAATTATTCTACTGATAGTATTCACCAACCGTGGTTTGCAGGGGTACAAAGAATTTATGGTTATGATGGTACGTCGTCAGAATGCATGGTTTCAGATTCTATTACAATAACAGTTCAAACACCATCAATTGGTTCTATATGTATGGTTACTAATTCAAGTAATCATAATTTATTGATTTGGAGGAATAAAAAGGATGAAGGGAATAAATCGTTTAGAATCTATAAACAGAGTAAAATTACAAGTAATTATGAATTAATTCACGAACAATTGGCAACTGAATTATCTCAATTTATAGATACCTCGAGCAGTATAACACAAATAGAACGTTATAAAATAAGTGTTATTGACACGTGTAATAATGAGGGTCAATTGAGTCCAAATCACACTACTATTTTATTAAGTAGTAATTTAGGAGCTAACGGAACGGTTAACCTAAATTGGAATGCATATGAGGGTTTTAATTATCCTAATTTTGAGATTTGGAGAAGTTTAGATGGAAGTAATTTTAATTTGTTGTCTACTGTCGCTAATAATACATATTCTTTTATTGATTATACTCCTCCAGTTAATGGTTATTATCAAATAAGAATAACTAATCCTAATGGATGTACTCCAGAAAAAAGCAGTTATTTTTACTTAAATAGTAATACAGTTGATAAAACAGGAAAAATAGTAGTTACTGGAATTAATGAGGAAAATTTAAGTAAATTTCAAATTTATCCTAATCCTGCAACAGATAAACTTAATATTTCGTTATCACAAAAATTAGGAACTTATAAAGTTGATATTTTTGATAATGTTGGAAAATTAGTTAAAACAATATTTTCTAATGAAAATGAACTTAATTTACCGATTTCAGAACTTTCCAACGGGATTTATACAATTAAAATAATCGGAGAAAATTATTCTCAAACTACTAAATTTAGTGTTGTTAGATAATCGTATAGATTTAAAAATTCACCAAAGCCTTGCAGAAATGTAAGGCTTTTTTATTCCCTTATCTTTTCTAGTCCTGAAACACATTCAAAATCACCTCAAACCCAATTACCACTTAGAAATTCTCTTAATTGTATATGTTTAATTCCATTCCAATCGGAAGGAGCAAATTCATCGAGAGAAATAACATATTTTGGATAATTGTCATTAATTAGTTGTAAGTTTCCATATTCTCTTTGTTTCACTTTTTCATCGGGTAGCAAATAACAAACTTGCAGGTATATTTTTTCGCCGTTTTTTTCTGCAATAAAATCAATTTCTTTATCTCCAAGTACACCTACGTTCACTTTGTAGCCATGACTTTTAAGGTGAATATAAACTGCGTTTTCTATGATTTTTCCAATATCCATGTTTTGAAACCCTATCATTGCATTTACAATACCCCAATCTTCAAAATAGTATTTCTCATGGATTTCAAATACTTTTTTTCCAATGATGTCATTGCGTTTAACTTGAAAAATCAAAAATGCTTGTGATAGGTAATTCAAATAATTAATCACTAACTGAGGTGATATTTTTAATTTTTGAGATTTCAAATAATCACTTATTTTATTAGCAGAAATCACGTTTCCAATATTGTTTGCAAGAAATTGGACTAAATTTTCTAAAAATTGAGTATTTCTAATCTGAAA
>CANCEQ010000345.1 GCA_947375085.1 Flavobacteriales bacterium | reverse complement strand
GTAATTTTTCTTACAATTTATTAAATCTTATATTTGTAATCTAAAATTAATACTATGACAAACGTAGCAGTAATCGGAGCAGGAACAATGGGGAATGGAATCGCCCACACTTTCGCTCAATTTGGATATAAAGTTTCATTAATTGATTTATCTCAAACTTCATTAGATAAAGGGATTGCGACAATTTCAAAAAATTTAGACCGTCAGGTAGCAAAAGAAGCTATTTCTGAACAAGATAAATTAAACACGCTTGCAAATATTACTGCCTATACTTCAATCGAAGAAGGAGTTAAAAATGTGGAGTTAGTAGTTGAAGCAGCTACAGAAAATGTTGATTTAAAATTAAAAATATTCGCTGATTTAGATAAATTCACTAATCCTGATGTTATTTTAGCATCTAATACTTCTTCAATTTCAATTACTAAAATTGCTTCTGTTACTTCTCGCCCAGAGAAAGTAATTGGTATGCATTTTATGAACCCAGTTCCAGTAATGAAATTGGTAGAAATCATTCGTGGGTATTCAACTACAGATGAAGTAACAAATACGATTATGGACCTTTCTAGAAAATTAAACAAAGTTCCTGTTGAAGTAAACGATTACCCTGGTTTTGTTGCTAATCGTATTTTAATGCCAATGATTAACGAAGCGATTTACACTTTGTATGAAGGTGTTGCTGGTGTTGAAGAAATTGATACGGTAATGAAATTAGGTATGGCTCACCCGATGGGACCATTACAATTAGCTGATTTTATTGGACTTGATGTTTGTTTAGCTATACTAGAAGTACTTCACAATGGTTTCGGAAATCCTAAATATGCACCATGTCCTTTATTAGTAAATATGGTAGTTGCTGGTAAAAAAGGAGTTAAATCTGGAGAAGGTTTCTATTCTTGGGGACATGGAACGAAAGAATTGATTGTTGCTCCAAATTTTTCTAAAAAGGATTCAAAACTGGAAGGTTCTAGAATATAAGATATTTATTTACAATACTTTATAAAAAACGGTTGTCAATTGATTTGACAACCGTTTTTTTATGCAACTTATATTTCATTAAATCTATCTTCTTTCCATTTCAATGGATTATTGATGATGTAATTTGAAATTCGTTCAAATGCCTGTTCGTTTCGAATTACATGATCGTGAAATGAATGTTGCCAATTAAATGATACATCACCTGACAAATGGATTTGTTTGGATGTTGTGGTTTTGTATGCGCCCATTAATTCGGATAATGATTTTATTTTTTGATTATATCGTAGGGACAGGTCGCGGTGATATTGTAGGGACAGGTCGCGACCTGTCCCTACAATATAATCCCGTTTAATTTCAATTATACCATGAATATGATTTGGCATAACGACAAATGCATGTAATTTTAAATACGAATATTGTTCTGCCAACCAAAACCATTGTTTTTCTGCAATTAAACCATATTGATTTAAAATCATTTGCTGACCTATTATTTCTCCAAATGAACAAATTCTATCTTTTACACACGATGTAACAAAATATAAATTATCCTGTGAATAATCATATCCTACCCATCTATTACTTTTTCTTTCTTTTATCATTAGATTTAAAATGGTTAATTACAAATCTAATTTAAGGTTAATTTTTAATCAAATCAATATTTTAATTTAAAAATAATTTTATTTAATCAAAATCGACAGATAATCTTCATTGAGAATTAATACTTTGTTTTTACGTTTTCTAAATCGATTGGCTTTGGTTATCTTTTTTAATTTTTCAATTTTTTCTGATTCAACCACTTCATGACCTCTGTGATAAAAACTTATTAAATCAAACTTTTTACTATTCAAACACGTTTTCACAACATTATCAGGACTTATTGTATTACGCCCAAACAAATATTTAGTTTCCCATTGAATCATTGGAAAAGTCATGTAAATTAATTCTGAACAAACAATTTTAACTTTTGTTTCTACATCAAATCCAAAATCATACTCCTTCCCTAATTGACTAAAAGCAAATAACAATGCTTCCTTTTCTTCTGATTGATTTAAAAAATTAGGACGAATAATTGCTAAATCATCCGCATTCATAAAATATTCCAATGAATTTAATTGTACACCCTCTGGAACCGCTTCAATTAAATTTCTACTATTTATTGATGAATCAGTTTCTAAATTATCCTGATGCTTTTTTACGATGTCATTATCCCAAATACCTTTTCCTATTAAATCTTGTTTATTACCAGCCCAAAGCGCTACATGACCGAAATGTCCTGGTATTAATTTATCTGTTAATTTAAAAGGGGCTTTTTGAACTAAAATATCCAATGGCTTTAATCGTTGTCTAATTTTATAAGTCAATTCAAATCGATTAAATAATTTCCCTTTTCTTAATTGTATCTTTTGATAAACCTCAAAAAATCGTTTACTTTTTTTAACTTTCTGATAACTGCTTTTCGAATCATCTATGAATTCATCTTGAGAAAATAAATGAAAAGAAAAAACAGAAATACCGACAGTCAAAAGAAGAGAATAATAACGATGCCTTTGAATATTTAAAAAGTTCATTTTTTTAGCTTTTAGAATAATATGAAAGTGTTTTAAATCGAGGAATAAAGATTAAATCAAGCAATTGATATCTTACTCTAGCTAATCTAACCTTTTGTTTTCTAGTTAGTTTGTAATTATGCACATTGGTCAAAAGCACCCCTGTTAAAATAATGAAAAGTGAAAAAAATTGTAAACCAGTCATAAATTCACTTAAAAACACAACACCTAAAACAACTGCAACAACTGGGTTAACATAGGTAAATGTGCTCACAATTGCTGCTGGACGTTTAGAGATTAACCATACAAAAGAAATATAAGAAACAATTGACCCGCCTACTATTAAGAACAATAATCCCAACCAAGCTTCATAACCAACATTTGAAATTTCAAATTTAGTCCAATCACCTTGTACTCCAGCAATTATAGATGTCACAAAACTAGCTGCAATTAACTGCCAAACTGTATTCATAAAGACAGACGAATCAAATTTATCTCCATTTCTTTTAGAAAACAAAGCTCCTAGCACCCAACATGCAGCACTAGCGACTAAAGCTAAATAAGCAATAATTTGTTGAAACTTCTCTCCTTCTTCGGTTCCAGAATTTGATTGATGAACAAATAGAAACAATCCGAAAAAACCAATTATTAACCCTGAAAGAATTAATTTATTCGAAAAGTAAAT
>CANCEQ010000344.1 GCA_947375085.1 Flavobacteriales bacterium | reverse complement strand
AATTTTGCGATTTCTCCCATTATATTTTATCTTTATTGATATTCAAATTGATTACGTCGTCTAAATTATATAAAGAAATTCTACAATCAAAACGTATTATTAAATATTTTTATTTTTTTTATAAATCTTTATTTTCAGTTTTAGATTTATCACTTTTAAAAAGGTTTATAGATTTTCTAAAGTGTAATTTAGCATAAGGTTAAACAGGTGATTACGAGTATTCCCGCCATAAATACTGTGGTTTTTATTAGGGTAGATAAACATATCGAATTGTTTATTTTCTTTCACTAAAGAATTAATCATTTCCATTGAATTTTGGTAGTGCACATTGTCATCTCCAGATCCATGAATTAAAAGAAAGTTACCTTTCAGTTGATTAACAAAATTAATTGGCGAATTATTTTCATAGCCTGTTGGATTTTCTGCTGGAGTTCTCATAAATCGTTCAGTGTAAATATTGTCATAATATTTCCAGTTAGTTACTGGAGCAACCGCAATACCAGTTTTGAATACATCCGCTCCTTTTGTCATGGCTAATGAAGTCATAAATCCTCCAAAACTCCATCCTTGAATTCCAATTCTTTTTGGGTCGACATATTTTAGCTTTCCTAATTCTTTTCCAACAGCAATAATGTCTTCTGTTTCTAGTTTTCCTAATTGTAAATAAGTCGATTTTTTGAATTCTGCACCTCTATACATCGTTCCTCTAGGATCAACCGAAACAATGATATACCCTTTTTGAGCTAAAAGTTGGTGATACATATAATCGTTTCCATCAAATGAATTTAAAACAGTGTTATGTCCTGGACCGCAATAAACGGTTAAAAAAACAGGATGTGTTTTTGTAGAATCGAATTGGGGAGGGTAAATAATCCAAGCGTTTAAATCTTTTTCTACACCTTTTATTTGAATGAATTTTTTAGGTGAAACTTTGTAAGATTTTAATTTCGATACTAAAGTTTGATTGTTTTCTAGTATGTTTAATTCTTTTCCATTTTCATTGCATAATGTAATGATATTAGGGGTGTTAGAATTTGAAAAAGTTTTGATGAAATAATGCATTCCATTAGAAAATTCAGCATCGTTTGTTCCTTCAGATGAACTTATTAATTTTTTAGATTTACCATTTAAATTAATTTTATAAATCGCTTTATTGATTGTTCCGCTTTCAACAGAAGTATAAAATAACGTTTTGGTTTTTTCATTGATACCTAAAAATTCAACTACATCCCAATTTCCATTTGTGATTTGAGTTGTTTTACCATCAAATCCAAGTTGGTAAATGTGGTTATAACCATTTGATTCACTTGTTCTTAAAATTGTTTTTCCGTCACTTAATATTAATAAGTTATCATCTATTTCTACGTAGGTAGATGCATTTTCTTCAAAAAATATTTTAGAAGCATACGTATTTTCTTTTAAATCAATTAAGTGGTATCTTAATTGATTTTGATGTCTATTTAACGTTTGTAGAATTAATTTATTTTCAATGTTTGACCAATTTAAGCGCGGGATGTACTCATAATCACCTAATGTCACTTGTTTCGCTGTTTTAGTATCTATTGAATAAATATGACATGTTACTTTTGAATTGTCTTCACCTGCTTTAGGGTATTTAAATGTGTATTGAGTAGGGTATAGGTCTTTATAATAAGCCATTGTGAACTCTTTAACTTTACTTTCATCAAATTTCAAGAAAGCAATATGTTTGCTGTCGAATGACCAATTGTATCCTTTTGTAATTGAAAATTCTTCTTCATATACCCAATCAGTTGTACCATTGATAATGTTGTTTTTTTCTCCATCAAACGTAATTTGTTCAACAACTCCTGAAGTCAAATGTTTGACAAATAAATTGTTGTTAAAAATGTAAGATACTTTATTTCCATCAGGTGAGTATTCAGCTAAAGTTTGTGGAGAATGTTGGTCGTCAAGAGATTGAAGGGATTTAGTTTTTAAATCATACAAGTAGAAAACTGCTGAATAACTTCTTCTATAAATTGGTTTTCTTTCAGAAGAAAAAAGCATTTTTGTTTCATCTTGATTGAAATCATAATCATCTATTTCAATGGTTTTGTTATTTAATTTTAACGATGAAAGAGAAAGTATTTCTTCACCTTTTCCATTATAATCTGAAAATGAATGTTTTGAAATAATTGTACCCCCTTCATTTTCAGAAATTTTAGTAAAATGTTCTCCATCATTCATCGATTTGAATCCATCAACATATGCCTCAGAAAATTCTCTGTTTTTCCAAATTTTTTCTACCGTTAATTCTTGAGAAAAGCAGAGTGTTGATGATGATATAATAAATAAAATTGCTAAAAATGAATTTTTCATATGTAAATAATTTGTTTTTTAATGGTCATATGGAATACGCCTTTTAGATTTTTATCAGTTTTGTGATTTCTAATCATGGCTATTTCATAGTAATAATTTTTTTTTGATATTTTTAATAACCTTTAATCTCTTTAATTTATAGAGATATCAATAAAGTATAGGTATAGTTTTATATAAAGCGAATTTAAAATTAAGCAAATAATGCAAATTCCACTTATTTAAAGGCATAAAAAAAAGCGGACTCTAAAATAGAATCCGCTTATTAAAGGTTGTAAAATATTATAAGTGAATCACTTCACCATATGCAGCTGCAGCAGCTTCCATAATTGCTTCTGACATTGTAGGGTGAGGGTGAACAGTTTTAATTAATTCTTCACCAGTAGTTTCTAGTTTACGAATAGCTACGATTTCAGCAATCATTTCAGTTACATTAGCTCCAATTAAATGAGCACCTAAAACTTCACCGTATTTCGCATCGAAAATCAATTTAACAAATCCGTCTTTTGCTCCAGCAGCACTTGCTTTCCCTGAAGCAGAGAATGGGAATTTACCAATTTTAATATCTAATCCTTTATCTTTAGCTGCTTTTTCAGTTAAACCAACTGAAGCAACTTCTGGAGAACAATATGTACATCCTGGAATATTACCGTAATCCAATGGTTCTGGATGGTGACCAGCAATTTTCTCAACACAAATAATACCTTCAGCAGAAGCAACGTGAGCTAATGCAGCTGTTGGGATAACATCACCAATTGCATAGTATCCAGGGATGTTAGTTTGGTAGTAATCACCAACTAAAATTCTACCTCTGTCAACAACGATTCCAACATCTTCCAAACCTAAGTTTTCAATGTTAGCTTCAATTCC
>CANCEQ010000343.1 GCA_947375085.1 Flavobacteriales bacterium | reverse complement strand
AAAGACCGTTATCACTACTGGTACAAATTAGACAATCAATTCATCGATAAATTACAACCAGCCGAGACCTATTACATCGATGGAAGTATGGGAATCAATACGTCGAATCACAAAACGATGTTGAATTTCGCTGTGAGTTATTTTCGTTCGACCTTTGTATTTCGGAAAAAATGGGCGAAAAAGAAATACAATACTTTAAATACCAACGTAAATATTGAAGGTTTTCAAACGAGAAAAGAACGTGGGAAAGTTGCAGGAAAAGCCTTTTTGACCGCTCTTTGTAATTCTCCTGCTTGTCAAAATACAATCGATACCATCGACATTGTTTGTCACAGTATGGGATATGCTTATACTCTAGGATTTATTGAAGAAATAAAATCAAAAGTAGTATTTGGAAATATCTATATTTTAGCCCCTGAAAATGGATGTTTAGATGGTGCTGACTGGTCTAAATTTCAGCAAGTTTGGCAATATGGAAGTAACCTAGACCAAGAAAATCCAGATCCTATCTGGGAACAAGACGGCGTTGCTCCTCAATGTCAAGTAAAAGGAATAGAGAAAATGAAACCAGGAAAAGGCGGAAGAGCTTTTATCCCAAAAGATTGGCCAAGAAAAAATTTCGTTGACAGTCATCAACCCTACAATTTCGACTGGATTTTTGAAAGAATTAAAGTTGGGGAAAATGGATATGTTGGGAAGTGAAAGAAGTCATTCGAAAATCTTCAACAAGCATAAATATTTTTATTATTGGTTAAATTATTTTATATTTATATTAAAATAAAGCAAAAGTGGGAACAATAGAACTTCGAAAATTATTAGCTGAACAATTATTTTTAATTGAGGATAAATCTTTTTTAGAAGCTTTAAAAACTATTATTGATTCCAAAATTTCTTCTTCTACTTATGAACTTTCTAACTTTCAAAAAGAAAGAGTAATTTCAGCGGAAAATCAATTCAAAAATGGAGATACAATTTCAGACGATTTAGTACATTCTAAAATAGATAAATGGCTAAAGTCAAAATAAATTGGTCGAAAGAAGCAGAAGATGATTTAATCAAAATACTTGAATATTACATTGAAAGAAATGGAAATTCAAAATACAGTAAATCACTTTACTCTAGAATAAGAAAAGGCGTAACCACAATTTCTAAAAATCCATTTATAGGAACAAAAACGGATCTTGAATCAGTAAGGGTTCTAATTTCAGGTGAATATCTAATTGTTTATCAGCTATATAAACAAGAAATTATCATTTCTATGATTTGGGATTGTAGAAGAAATCCTGAAAGTTTAGAATTAGGAAAAAGGATTCATCATTAAATTTAACGAATATTTCTTATTTTCTATCTTAAAGATTAAACCTAAATCCAGGCATAATTGGTAGCCATTTTAACGTTAAACCAAATGTGGTAGGATATTTTGCTCCTGTATAAATAAATGTCCCAACATTAAAATCTTTGAATTTTAAAACACCAGGATAAATGTTCAAGGTGTAATTCATTTTAGGGTAACCTATTTCCAATGAACTCATTAATGAACCCTTTCTATCCCAAGTAAATCGAACAGCTGATTGAGGCTGAATAGTTGTTGATGCTGTGCTTTTGGGTGCGTTCTGTCTTTCTGCATAAGGCACAGCTCTTTCAGCATAAGGTTTAGCATACTTGTAAGCTGGAACAATAGGTGTTTGACCTAAAATAACAAATGCTGAAATATTATCTTGTTCATTCACAGGATAAGTTAAACCAAACCCAAATGAAGACGGCAATCCCAACATAAAACCTAATTTCATTTTTGTTTTGTTACCAAGTGTCGTTCTAATCATATAAGTTTCAGTATTATTGTACATAACATCATCACGCACATCTATTAATGGTTGACCTGGCCAATAATACAATTTTAGATTTTTATTTGAAAAAACTCGTGCAAATCGATCAAATGAAAAAGCAATAATTCCAGCTGTATTATTTACCACAATATCTGAAATTCCATCACCTCTCCAAGTTATCGGAGCTTCAATAATTTCATTTAGAACTTGAGCTGTTACCATTGCAGAAATAGAATATAGACGAGACTTAAATTTACTTCTGCCTTTTGAAAGATTGTATTCATATAGTTTTCGGGTTAACATTCCTTCCCCCATAAAATGAAAAATATAATTTGGATAAGAAGCAAATCCTACAATTGGAACGAATTCTTGGAAAAAAAACGTACCATAACTTCCATAATATTCTTTAATCTGACTAGGGTGAGCAAAACTTCCAGATAGTTTATCCCAACCTTCTTTAAATGGTATATCCCCTATTCGATAACCCCAAAAATCAGGTCCAACTACAGAAAATCCAATATTTGTAATTACGTTAAGATGACCAAATTGTGACTCTGATCCGTAATCTTGTTTATGATAAAAAAATGTTTTTGTTGAATCTTGAGCTATTGAAAAACTATGAGATGCAAAATGGATAAATAAGAAAATAGTAGCTTGTTTTATATACCGAATCATTTTTAAATATTTTTTTGCAAAAATAAATTATTGATAAAATATATAATCTATTTAATCCAAAAATATTCTATCAACAATACGCACAAAAAGAAACAAACGATTTACTATTGTGTTCAAAATCAACGCTTGTATCATACATTTGTTCTAGAATCTTTTGAATTATTTCAGGGAACATTTCAACTGTTTCTTCCAACGAAAAATTACCCGTATCTAATTTAAAAACACCATCTTTAATATTGATAAACGAAATAATGCTTGCTTCACGAGGTAATTCATTGTAATTTGCTTTAAACAAATAGCAATACATAATCAATTGAAGAATGTGCTTTTTCTCTTGGCAATTTTTAACCAAAATATCCAAGTCTACTTTTTTATTTGTCTCTGTATCAGCTGCGGCAACTTTCCCTGATTTATAATCAATAATACGGCACTTCCCTCCTATCGAATCGATTCTATCGACAAACCCTTTTAAGGCTACTTTCTTTTTCTCTCCGAAAATATCTACTTCAAATTCTGCTCGTAATTCTCTTTCTAAACTTTCAATAAATACAGGTTCTGTTTGTTCCGTCAAGAATTCTTTTTCTTTCTCTAAAAAACGCTTGGTTAACTCTACTGCCATTTTATAACTCAATAAATTTTTTCCTTTTGAAAAGGCCTCTTTATCGTCGTTAAAATGTTTCGAAAATTCTTTATTTATCTCATATTCATAATGTTTC
>CANCEQ010000342.1 GCA_947375085.1 Flavobacteriales bacterium | reverse complement strand
AAAAGTTCTGAATTCAAAGTAGAACCTGCTACAGATACGCAAAAAGAACAAACGGTTGTAAACGGAACAATCAACTTAAAAGGATTTAACAAACCTGCAAAATTTGTCATCACAACAGAAAATGGTGATTTAATCTTAACCTCAAGTATCTACGCAGATGATTTTGGTGTAGCCATCAAAAAAGGAAGAGAAAATAGTTTGGTAACGATTGAAATGCGTTTTCCTGCTGCTAAATAAAATATCACTTTTTTAACACAAAAGATCTGGCAAGCAGATTTCACAAAAGATAGCATCAAAAGTTTCACAAAAGTTGAATAAATTAAAGTAAGGATATAAAAGAACAGGAAAGCCTATTTACTTTTACAATTACGAAGTAATTTCTTCCTCTAACTAAAAAACTTATATTTTCTTTTGATGCTTCCTTTTGTTATCTTTTGTGTTAAAAAAATCTATGCTTTAAAAACTATTAAATATTTTTTGAGCCTCCGATGAAAATTAGAGGCTTTTTTTTGGTCGAAACTATTTCAAAATCGAAACTATTTACATAACTTCAGTAAAAAAAGTTAAAAAGTAGAGTTTAAAATAAAATGTAAAAATCCTGAAATGGTTAGAAATATAAACAATAAATGAAGCCTAATGAAAAATAACACTAACAATAAAAACCTAATAAGAATTAATAAATTATAGATGCAAAGTTGTAAATAAACCCTGAAAGGGTTAAATATATTAACGATGGGTGCAGCCCATCGATAAAAAAACACTAACACAAAAGCCCTGAAAGGGATTAATAAAGTATGAGCCAATCACTTGTCAAAAATCACTTACACATTGTATTTAGTATAAAACACCATCAATCTTCCATCCTAATTTCTAAACAATTAACATAGATTATAAACAAAAAATAAAGTTTGAAATAAAACCCTGAAAGGGTTAAATATATTAACGATGGGTGAAGCCCATCGAAAAAAAAAACTAACAATAAAGCCCTGAAAGGGATTAATAAATTATGAGCCAATCACTAGTCAAAAATTACCTACACATTGTATTTAGTACAAAACACCGACAACCATTAATTCTTCCTACAATAGAAAAAGAATTATACAGCTATTTAGGAGGAATATGCAATAACCTTGAATGTCAAGTTATTAAAATAGGTGGTCACAAAGACCATATTCACATTTTATGTTTACTCTCTAAAAAAACAGCTCTTATTAAATTAGTTGAACAACTTAAATCAAATTCTTCTAAATGGATAAAGACAAAAGGAAGTGAATACAGTAACTTCTATTGGCAAGATGGCTATGGTTCTTTTTCAGTTAATCCTTCTGAAGTTGATATAGTTATAAATTATATTGAAAACCAAAAAGAACATCACTCTAAAAAAACATTTCAAGAAGAATATATAGCTTTTTTAACAAAATACAAAGTAGAATATAATGAACATTATGTTTGGGATTAATAATGTGTAGATTAATATGCCACCCTTTCAGGGCTAACCCAATTTTAATCACTTTAATTCATAGGGCTTTGCCCAATGTTGACATATTTCACCCTTTCAGGGTTTTGTAACACTTTATAAAAGATTAGAAAATTTTACCAAATAACTAAAATAAAATAATACAATTAAAATCAGATGACAAGTACTACCTTTGAACCAATGAATTTAGAAGCAAAGAAACAATTAAAAGCCGTTTTTGGATACGACCAATTTCGTGACCAACAAGAACAAATTATTCAAGAGATTTTGGCGAAAAAAGACGTTATCGTTTTAATGCCTACAGGTGGAGGAAAATCGATTTGTTTTCAGATTCCGGCTTTAATCTTTGATAATCTTACGGTAGTTATTTCGCCTTTGATTTCTTTAATGAAAGATCAAGTAGATGCTTTAAAAACAAATGGTGTTCCGGCTGCTTTTTTCAATTCATCAGTTAATGACCAAGAAAAAAATCAAATCATTCAAGATGCCAAATCAGGGAAGTTAAAGCTTTTATATCTTTCTCCTGAAACTTTGCTTCCTGCTATGAATACTTGGTTCAATGAGTTAACGATAAGTTTGGTCGCGATTGATGAAGCGCACTGTGTCTCTATGTGGGGACACGATTTCAGACCTGAATACACACAACTAAAAGTCCTGCGAACAAAATTAGCTGACGTTCCATTTGTCGCTTTAACCGCAACAGCTGATAAAATCACCCGAAAAGACATTGAAACGCATTTAGGACTTAACACTCCGACAACGTTCTTATCATCTTTTGACCGTCCGAATTTAAATCTTGAAGTAAGGGGAAATGTTCCCAAACAAAAGAAAATTGACCAAATTCTAGATTTTATTGAAGCACGACCTGGAAAATCAGGTATTATTTATTGTTTGAGTCGTAAAGAAACCGAAGAATGGGCTCAAATTCTAATCGACAATGGTGTTAAAGCAAATTACTATCACGCAGGTTTAACGTCAGACGATAGAGATAAAATTCAAACTGAATTTATCAATGATGAAATCCCGGTTATTTGCGCTACGATTGCATTTGGAATGGGTATTGACAAATCGAATGTTCGCTGGGTGATTCATAACAATTTACCTAAAAACATTGAAGGCTATTATCAAGAAATCGGTAGAGCTGGACGTGATTCGTTGAAATCAGACACCTTGCTTTATTACAATTACAGAGATGTTAAACTATTAGCTGACTTCGCACGTGATAGTGAACACAGTACTGTTTTGCTTGAAAAATTAAATCGGATGCTAGAATACGCCGAAGCAACAACGTGTCGTCGTAAAATTCTATTGGCTTATTTTAGCGAGGTTCTACCTGAAAACTGTGGGAATTGTGATGTCTGCAGAAATCCATCTGCGACTTTTGACGGGACAATCATTGCTCAAAAAGCACTTTCAGCAATTAAACGTGCTGAAGAAAAAGCTGGAAATAATACAGTTATCGATATTTTAAGGGGTGCAAAAACGACAGAAATGTTTTCTAAAGGATATAACAACTTAAAGACTTTTGGTATTGGAGCTGATTTAAGCGTTCAACAATGGTTATTCTACTTAACACAATTAAAAAACATAGGATTAATAGAAATAGCATATGATGACAATATGCATTTGAAAATCAGTGCTTTTGGAGAAAAAGTATTGTTTGGAAAATTATCGATTCAACTGGCTCATTTCAAAGAAAAAGAGAAAGAAAAAACAGGAAAAGCGAAAGAGAAGAAACAACCTTCTACCCTATCTCCTGA
>CANCEQ010000341.1 GCA_947375085.1 Flavobacteriales bacterium | reverse complement strand
TCTTCGATTAATTTACTAACTCTTACACCGTCTAAATGTGTTACTGGAGCAAATTCTGTTTTTGTTCCAAATTTGTTCATTGAACCTGTATTCAATTTTTGAATAAATGGTCTCTCGTATGATAACTTACTCATAATGTTTTAGTTTTATAATGTTGTTTATTTTTTAGATTCAAGATTTTAAGATGAAAGATTTCAAGACTTAATAATTCTTTAAATTATAAATTAGTCTTTCTTCTTCTAGTCTTGAGTCATTTAGTCTATTTTACAATTCTCCTAATGTTGAAATTTTCTCGTAATCTTTGATGTCTACTATTTGATCAAATGAAAAACGAACAAATAATTTTCCAACATCATAAGAATCAAATGGTTTCACATCTTCACCTAAAGCCATTTTTACTAAAGCTTCTGGATGATTTTGACCACAACCTTTTGCTAGGTATACCCAAGCAGGGAATCGTGGATTCATTTCTAACAGATAATATTCTCCATCTTTCGATTTAATGAATTCTAATTCACATCCACCTTTCCATTTCGAATTGCTGATAACTCTGTTTGTGATTTCAATTAAATTTTCATCATCTAATGAAATTCCAGCCCACGCTTTTCCTTTATCAGTGATATATAATTTTCTCATTGGAACAGCTCCGATACAATTTCCTTTACCGTCTCCAATCGCTGTTACGTTTACCTCATTTCCACTAACAAACTCTTGAACGATAATTGGTAACCCCCATTTCGCACTGATTTTGTGGAAATAATTTACCGCTTGTTCTGGTGTTGCTGCAATTGAAGCATCGTAGTATTTACCTTTGATAACCAATGGATAGGTAAATTCATTTTTCAAAGCATAAATTTCATTTGCTGAAAAAATCATTTTAGCATAAGGAACTTTTACTCCATTTTCTTCTCCAAATTCATACAAAACTGATTTGTGTCTTGATTCGAATTGTTCTTGAGAAGGTAAAAATGTTTCAATTCCGAAATCACTTTTTAACTGTGCCGCTAATTTGATAAAACTATGTAATTCAGCATCGAAATTTGGGATGATTACATCAATTCCTTCAACATCGTGAATGTATTTTAATCTTTCTAACAAACTTGCAGTCCCCGAAGATGGCAATGGAATAGAATATGATTTATCAACCAAATCTCTCATATACAATCCTGGCTCAAGGTTTTCGTAGGACAATCCAATTATTCTAACTTCGAAGAATTCACTCTCCTTCAACGCTCGAATAACAGGTATCCCAGGTCCCGGACTATCAATATTATTGAGTCCCGAAACGGCTACTGTTATTTTACGTTTAGTCATTACTTGTTAAGATTTGGTAACTATTTAACATCATAAAGAAATCTCCTAAATCTTTCTCTAACGTTGATTCGTCAATTGAAAAAATTTTGACTAATTCTTTAATTAATTCTTCTTTCGATTTATTTTCTTTTAATAATCGTATGATTTCTAATCCAACTTGATTTGTTGAGAAAGAATCTCCAGTTGATGGGTTGAAAACAAACCCTGAATCACTGATGGCAATATTTTTATTGATTTGCATAACGTTTATGTTTTAGTGTGTTGCTAAGTAATGAATTCTTTTTTGATTTATTTTAAAAGTATCGGGGAATGGATAAAAAGTATCGGGGAATGGATAAAAAATGTTGGATTATGGATTTTTGATTATGGATGGATGGTTGAATTAAAAAATTCAAGAATTGGTTTTTAATCTCAACTTTTTACTTAAATTCAATAGAAAAAATACTAATCAAAATTATGAAAGACAACTTAATTAACACTAAATCATTTGATTTCGCGATTCAATCTATTAACATCTATAAATTACTTCTATCAAAAAATGAATATATTTTATCAAAACAATTTTTAAGAAGTTCTACTAGTATTGGAGCAAATATTCAGGAAGGATTAGCCGGATTTTCAAAAAAGGATTTTGTCGCAAAAATGAGTATCGCTTCAAAAGAAGCTAGAGAAACTTTATATTGGATTAAACTTTTGGAAGCTTCTAATTTTATTGAATTTGATTTTTCAAACATAAAAAACGAATGTGAAAGTCTTATTCGGATTTTAACTTCAATAGTAAAAACGTGTCAAACTAATCATTGATTTTAATTCATTGGTTATGGTCTTAATTCAAAATCAAAAATCAAAAATCCAACATCATTTTAATATCCTGTCGAAACATAAGCTTTAAAGAATGCTTCTTCGTGACTTTTACCTATTGGGATCTCTGTTATACCTAGATTAATAACCTTTCCTCTTACCGATTCTATTCTGTTAATTGGAACAATGTAGGAACGATGCACTCTGATAAAATCTTTTTCAGGTAATTTTTCCAATGCTTTTTTGATACTCATTAAGGTCAAAACTGGTTTTTTACCTTGTATATGAATTTTGATATAATCGTCTAACGTTTCGATGTAGACAATTTCCACTAAAGCGATTTTGACCAAGCTATATTCAGAACGCACTTGTAAAAATTGTTCTTCGCTATTGGAATTTTTATTTCTTATTTGATAGATTTCATTTGCCTTGTTTAAGGTCTGACTAAACCTTTTTAAATCGAAAGGTAATAACAAATAA
The DNA here is from genome assembly GCA_947375085.1 of Flavobacteriales bacterium. The sequence goes on along the minus strand of CANCEQ010000341.1, from coordinate 649 downwards.
TCAACTGCGTTCAAATCAAATGCTTCAACTCCAAATTCTTTCGAATTACTTACAAAAACTACTAATAAATTCTTATTGAGGTTTTTATAGAATTCGATACCTGAAATGGTTGGGAAATCGGTATTGATAAACAATAAATCAATTGTATTTCTACTTATATAACGAGAAGCTTCAATTGTATTTGTAAATGTTTTTTGAACTGAAATGTATTGGACACCCTCACAAAACTGACTTATCAGCTTTGAATTTTCTTCGGTATCTACTACAATGCAGTTTATCATATTTTTGTTAGAAACTAGATTTTAGATATTAGACAATAGACTCTAAATCAATATTCTATTCAAATATAATAAAATGAATGATTTAGAAAAGAAGGAGTTAAAAAAATAACACAATATAAGGTTGAGGTTAAGATTGAGAATAAGATATTTACCTCAACTGGCAAAATTTATAATAACTTAATTTCCATTCATTATTTACTTTTTTAAATGAAAAATAATTATCCCAATATTCAAGACTTTCCTTTTTCACAAAGCCTATTTCTTCACCGTTTTCGTAACATATATAGAATTCACCATTTATCAATTCTGAAAAATTATATGGATAACTTTGACCAATAGTTATTTCTTTTGGAATAAATAATTGAGGT
>CANCEQ010000340.1 GCA_947375085.1 Flavobacteriales bacterium | reverse complement strand
CAACCGCAACCGCAACCGCAACCGCAACCGCAACCGCAACCGCAACCGCAACCGCAACCGCAACCGCAACCGCAACCGCAACCGCAACCGCAACCGCAAACAATACAAACAAACAAACAAAACCGATATCAATATATTGATGAAAATTTGGTTACATCCATAATTGATTCATATAAAACGATGAAAACAAAACACGAATGTCAATTGGGATATACATTTGAAATGCACCGATTATTTTATAATCATTTATATCAAACGATTTCTAATTACATTAAAAACAATGTTGGTTGAGGTTCTCGAAACCAACATTTTTTCATTTTCTTTGTTTACCTTTTTAAAAAGTGAACATCTATAGTAAAACAATACACTATGTCAACCAACACGATGGACAAAGAAATAGAGAAAGAATTGAAGAAATTGTATAAAAAATGGCCAGAAATGAAGCGTTTTTTAGCAACAATTGGATGTTTTACTGTAGATGCTGAAGATATATTTCAAGAAGCTTTAGTAGTATTTGCTCGTAAAAAAGAGGATGCTTCGTTTGTATTAACTGTAGAACCTTTTTACTATGTGAAAAGCACTTGTAAATTGTTGTGGTACAATCAAGCTCGAAAACAAAATAAATTTCCAACAGTTGAATTATCAAATGAAGAAATAGCAATGGACGATTCTTGGTTTCAAAAAGAAATGAAATTGAGAACCATTGAAAATGCTATGAAAGATTTGGGTAAACAGTGTCAAGAGATTTTAGAATTGTTCTATGGATTGGGTTATAACATGGTGGATATTGCTAAGAAAATAGGACTCCGAAACGACAAAGTAGTAAAAACTCAAAAGTACCGTTGTTTACAAAAAGCAAAAGAACTTACGATAGCTCAAGAAACTCGTTCGGAAGAAATCAATTATTCACTTTAACAACTTTGGTATGAACTCAGAATCAACAAAATTAATAGAACGTTATTTATCTAATGAATTGTCAGCTTCCGAAAAACTTGCTTTTGAAAAGGAACTAGCCGAAAATCCCTCGTTGCAACAAGAAGTTGAATTTCAAAAACAAATTCACGAAGGAATTAAAAGAGCTTCTACCCGATCAAAAATCAAATCGATTGGAAAATCATATCATTTGTATAAAAAATTAGTTACTTCCGGAATTGTTGTGGCCGCAATTACAGCAGCTTCATTGATAGGTTATGCCATTTATTCCTCTAATAAATCGAAAGCTGAAGGAGCTGAATCAAGCGAAGTAAAAGCATTGATCGAAACGTTAAAAGAAAAAAGTCCGATCGATAATTTAGCTTCTGAATTTTTCTTTTGGAAAGGAAGTGACAGTGTAGTTTTATCCAAAGAAGGAGTTTTATTATCAATTCCAGAAAATGCCTTTTTATTAAATGGCGCACCTTATTCTAAAAATGCAATTGTACAATGGCAAGAAGCAATAGATGGTGCGACCATCGTTAAAAGCGGATTGAGTACAATGGCCGACGACAGATTACTCGAAACGCAGGGAATGTTTGGTATTCAAGCATATACAGAAAAAGGAGAAAAGTTAACCGTAAACCCGAAAGTTGGAATTTATGTGCAAGCTCCTGTCGATCAATACAAAAAAGATATGCAGCTTTTTTCAGGTGAAAAAGGAAAAGACGGAACCATCAATTGGGTGAATCCAAAACCACTGATGAAAATTCCTGTCCCTGTTGATATGAAAGACTTGAATTTTTACCCTCAAGGATACGAAGCAAAATTAGATGAATTAAAAAAACCAAAGGAAAAGAAATACAGAGATAGTTTGTATTTGAGTTTTGATGAGGGGAAAAATGTAGAATCAGAAAAATCAACTACGAGAGTATATGGTATAGCTGAAGAAGATCCATACAATTATAATTTAACAGATACTATTAGAGTAGAAGTTAATCAAGATTATGTACAAGTCTATTCCGTGAAAAATGTTTCTCCTTCTAAAGTTCTCTCTTTTTGGCAACCTGAATTTAATAATACATTACTTGCAACAAGAGAATTTGAAAAACGTATGGTTTCTATCCATAACCGATGTGAAAATCGTTTGTTAAATCTATATACTTCCAATTTATCGAAATCGATGTGTGAAATCGATGAAATGGCAGTTGAAATGGGATACAGAGAATTTTCGGTATTCGCAGAAGAACAAATAGGTGCTTTAAATCCAAACAGTCCGCATTTAAAAGGGTTACAAGATTTTTATAATAAGACCATTGAGAAGCTTAAAAAAATTGTCAAATTAAACAGTGACTTTAAAAAGAAAAAGGAAGCTGAATGGGATAATGAATTGAAAAAAAGCAGAGAAAATGCTGAAAAAAGAGCAAGTGTTAGACAGGAACAAAATCTAATCGAAGAAAATAATTTCAATTTAAAAAATGTCTATAAACAACTTGGTAAAGAATCCCCTCAAATGATAAATGCAGTGAGACAACTATCAAAATCTGTTGGCTTTACTCTTACTAATTCTAATATTGTCAACATCGATCGATATGTTTTTGAAGCAACAGTTAGTAGAACTAGTACTTCTATAACAGATCCAGAAACAGGAAAAACAGCTAAAATCACCTATAATCCATTCTCTTTTAAAGTAAAAGGAAGTGAAGAATATGGAAAATTATTTGCTTATTTATTTCCTTCTGAATTAAATAGTTACCAAAGAATATCAGGTGAAAAAGGTGCTTTTGATTATCCATTAAATAATGATATAAATTATCATTTATGTATTGTAGGAATTTCTGAAAATGGCTTTTTTTACAAGGAATTAAGAGATGTTAAAAAAGGAAATTTAGGTCAACTATCCCTAACTCAAATTTCAGAAAAAGCGATGGATAATAACATTAAATTATTAAATGAAACGAGGGGAATTATAGGTAGAATGCCAATCGGATCTGAATTATCTTGGTTAGTAAAAGAACAACAAAATTACATCGTTCAAAAGAAAAGAAGAGAAGATGTGCTATTTAGAAACACCATCAAAAAAGTAATCTTTCCTTGTTATGGTGAAGTTGTTGTTTATGGGGATAGTGAAATGTAGTTTGTTAAAAAAATAATAAAATTACCATTTTCTGTTAAATGATAGTAAAATCTATTTTCATTGATTAGATTTGCGATTATATAATACAATCATAAGGTTATGAAAACAATTTTGGTTATTGGAGCAGGTTTATCTTCATCTTCACTTATTCGTTATTTGTTACAAAATTCAGTTGAAAATAATTGGCAAGTACGTGTTGTAGATCAAGACATTGAGTTAGTAAAACGCAAAATAAACGGTTTTCCAA
>CANCEQ010000339.1 GCA_947375085.1 Flavobacteriales bacterium | reverse complement strand
TGCATTGAAGTTAATTTTCCAAAGTTTGCATTTTCCATGAAGATGTTCAATGATTGAGATTGGCAAATATATGCACCTCTATCTGAAGCTAAATCAATGATTGATTTTTGTGAAATCTCCCAAGCAGTTTTGTATAAATCTTTCAATTCTTGTGGAATTTCAGAGATATTTTGGATAGAACCACTTGTTGACATAATTGTTTGACGCATTTCTTTTGTCCACAATCCTGCTTTCACTAAATCTTTTAATAAGTGTTTGTTAACGATGATGAATTCACCAGAAAGTACACGTCTTGTATAAACGTTTGATGTATATGGTTCAAAACATTCGTTGTTTCCTAAGATTTGTGCTGTAGAAGCTGTTGGCATTGGAGCTAATAACAATGAGTTACGAACACCATATTTTTTCACTTCTTCTTTCAATACATCCCATTCCCAACGTGGAGATGGTGTTACATTCCACATATCCGGTTGGAAAATTCCTTTAGATACTGGTGAACCTTCGTAAGATTCGTATGGTCCGTCAACTTTCGCTAAATCTTTAGAAGCAGTCATTGCTGCATAATAGATTGTTTCGAAAATCTCACGGTTTAAAGTTCTTGCTTCTTGAGATTCAAATGGGAAACGCATCATAATGAATGCATCAGCCAATCCTTGTACACCTAATCCGATTGGACGGTGACGTATATTTGAATTTCTAGCTTCTACTACTGGGTAGTAGTTTTCATCAATTACTTTGTTCAAGTTAACTGCTGCTTGGTAAGAAACTTCGAATAATTTATCGTGATCAAATACTCCTTCTTCAGTTACAAATTTTGGTAATGCTATAGAAGCTAAGTTACAAACTGCAATTTCGTCTGGAGAAGTGTACTCAATAATTTCTGTACATAAGTTAGAAGACTTAATTGTACCTAAATTTTGTTGGTTAGATTTCGCATTCGCAGCATCTTTGTACAACATGTATGGAGTACCAGTTTCGATTTGAGATTCTAAAATTTTGAACCATAAATCTTGTGCTTTGATAGTTTTTCTACCTTTTCCTTCAGTTTCGTATTTTGTGTATAACGCTTCGAATTCAGCACTATGTGTATCAGATAATCCTGGACATTCGTGAGGACACATTAACGTCCAATCTCCATTTTCTTTCACACGTTTCATGAATAAATCTGGAATCCATAATGCGTAGAATAAATCTCTTGCACGTGCTTCTTCTTTTCCGTGGTTCTTTTTCAAGTCCAAGAAATCGAAAATGTCTGAATGCCATGGCTCGATGTAAATAGCGAAAGAACCTTTTCTTTTACCTCCACCTTGATCAACGTAACGAGCAGTGTCATTGAATACACGTAACATTGGTACGATACCATTTGACTCACCGTTTGTTCCTTTGATGTATGAACCTTTCGCACGAATATCGTGAATAGATAAACCAATACCACCTGCAGATTGAGAAATTTGAGCACAGTTTTTCAATGTGTCATAAATACCTGCAATACTATCTTCTTTCATTGTTAATAAGAAACAAGAAGACATTTGAGGTTTTGGTGTACCTGCGTTGAACAAAGTTGGTGTAGCATGTGTAAACCATCCTTCAGACATCATGTTATATGTTTTGATAGCTGATTGAATATCACCTTTGTGAATACCAACAGAAACACGCATTAACATTTGTTGTGGACGCTCAACGATTTCACCATTCAATTTCATTAAATACGAACGAGTTAATGTTTTGAATCCGAAATAATCGTATTTGAAATCACGGTCATAGATAATACTTGAATCAAGGATTTCTCTATTTTCCATAATTACATTGTACACATCATCAGCTAATAAAGCTGCTTTTTCACCCGTTTTAGGATCAACGTATGTATATAAATCTTCCATTACTTCAGAAAACGTTTTTTTCGTTTCTTTGTGTAAGTTAGAGATTGCGATACGAGATGCTAACAAAGCATAATCTGGGTGATCAATTGTTTTTGCTGCTGAAACTTCAGCTGCTAAATCATCAAGGTCGGTAGTTGTAACTCCATCATAAATCCCTTCGATCACTTTCATTGCTACAGCTTCTGGCGACACCAATGGGTCTAAACCGTAACACATTTTAATGATACGAGCAGTGATTTTATCAAATTTTACAGGCTCTTTTCTACCGTCTCTTTTTACTACGTACATATGGCTGTTCGTTTTTAATTTAAAATATTAATATCGTTATATTTAGAAGTCTTCGTCAGTTGTGAAACCGTGACTTTCTTTTCCATTTAAAACACCTGCTTTTTGGTATTCTCCAACTCTTTTTTCAAAGAAGTTTGTTTTTCCTTGAATAGAAATCATATCCATAAAATCGAATGGGTTTTGTGTGTTGTACACTTTTTCATTCCCTAATTCTACTAATAATCTATCCGCAACAAACTCGATGTATTGAGCCATTAAATCACTATTCATACCAATTAAACGTACTGGTATTGCATCCGTTACAAATTCTTTTTCTATTGCAACTGCATCCATAATGATTTCTTTCACTTCTTCTTTCGTCAGTTTATTGTTCAAGTGATCGTTGTATAATAAACAAGCGAAATCACAGTGTAAACCTTCGTCACGAGAAATTAATTCGTTTGAAAATGAAAGACCTGGCATCAAACCTCTCTTTTTCAACCAAAAGATAGCGCAGAATGAACCAGAAAAGAAAATACCTTCAACCGCTGCGAATGCAACTAAACGTTGAGCGAATGTTCCTTTATCAATCCATTTAAGTGCCCATTCAGCTTTTTTCTTCACACAATCCAACGTGTCGATAGCATTGAATAAATGTGCTTTATCAGCTGTGTTTTGAATATATGTATCAATTAACAAAGAATATGTTTCAGAGTGAACATTTTCCATTGCTACTTGAAAACCGTAGAAAAATTTCGCTTCAGTATATTGAACTTCAGATAAAAAATGCTCCGCTAAATTTTCATTTACAATACCGTCAGAAGCAGCAAAAAATGCCAATACGTGCTTAATGAAAAAACGCTCATCCTCTGTCAATTTATTTTCCCAGTCAATTAAGTCAGGAGATAAATCAATTTCTTCAGCAGTCCAAAAACTTGCTTCTGCTCTTTTGTAAAATGACCAAATGTCATCGTGTACAATCGGGAAGAGAACAAATCGACTGTTGTTTTTCTCTAAAATTGGTTCTGCGTGCGTCATTTTTACTTTTTAATTTTATTCGATAAATATCCACGGTAAGTTTTGTGAGAAACTTACAATCTTCTCTAAATTCTAAACAATTTGTGTGTCTTAAATGTTGGAATTTGAAATAACTTTTTTACTATTTTATTTCTCCAAATTTTAGAGTACAAAAATCGTCATTTTTCTCTGTTGTTACAAGGA
>CANCEQ010000338.1 GCA_947375085.1 Flavobacteriales bacterium | reverse complement strand
AATTTCGAATGATAAAAAGTTGTTAAATTTGAAAAAAGTCAAGGATATTAACAATTTTAAGTTTAAAATAATTATCTTTGCAGTCCCATTTTAGGGTTTTAAGTTATGTCTAGAAAAGAATATGTGATCCCATTTATAGGTTTAAAGACTGGTAATCATGTGTTTGAATATGATTTAACAGACGCCTTTTTTGAGGGAATTGAAGGCTCAATAATACATCGTGGAAACGTCCACGTTCGATTAGATTTAGAGAAAAAAGAATCAATGTTGGTGGGTATTTATCAAGTAGAAGGTTTGGTAACGACCGAATGTGATAGATGTACAGATCCAATAGAAGTTGAAGTTGAAGGAGAATATCAAATCGTCTATAAGATTGGCGGAGGAGATGTTTCTGAAGATGAAGCATTGGTGATTTTGGAAAAAGATGCTTATGAAGTAGATGTTGAGATGAATTTGTACGAATTGGTAGCAGTTTCTTTACCATTAAGAACAATTCATGAAATTGAGGATTGTAATCAAGATATGATTGCATTACTTGAGAAATACGTTATTAATTCATTGGAAGATGATGAGGATGACGACGATTTTGATGATGATGAAGATTTCGATGACGACGAAGACTTTGACGATGAAGATGATTTCAACGAAGAAGATGACGACGACAGCGATGATAATAACGATAATGGTGATATTGACCCTCGTTGGTCAATATTAAAGAATTTAAATTAAACGCTTTAAATAAAAAAAAATGGCACATCCAAAGAGAAGAATCTCGACAACGAGAAGAGACAAAAGAAGAACGCATTTTAAAGCAGTAGCTGATAATATCGCGACATGTCCTACAACAGGTCAACCTCATTTGTTTCACCATGCACACTGGCATGAAGGGAAACTTTACTATAAAGGTAGAGTAGTAGCTGAAAAAGAAGTAGCAGTTTGATAACTGTTGCGTAAATAAAATTTTCTTCTTGATGAAGATTGGAATAGATATTTTTGGTGGTGATTTTGCTCCAGACGCTAATATAGCAGGGGCAATACTTGCTCAAAAAGAACTTCCTCAGGATACAAAACTTGTTCTGTTAGGCAACCAAGATCAAATCTTGGCTTGCCTTTCCGAGCGTGGAGCAAATCCTGATGATTTCGAAATCGTGCATGCACCGGATGAAATTACGATGCATGATCATCCTACAAGAGCAATTCCTCAAAAACCAAACAGTAGTATTTCTGTAGGTTTTGATTTGTTAGCGAGTAACGAAATTCAAGCTTTTGCAAGTACAGGTAACACTGGAGCGATGCTTGTTGGTTCAATTTATAAAATTCATACAATACCTGGAATTATCAGACCTTGTATTACATCAACGATACCTGCTATCAATGGCGGGAATTCGATATTATTAGATGTAGGTTCAAATGCTGATTGTAAACCAGACGTATTGTATCAATTTGCTATTCTAGGAAATATTTATGCGAAAAGTGTATACGGAGTTGAAAAACCACGTGTTGCTTTGTTAAGTATTGGAGAAGAAGAATCAAAAGGAAATCTTTTGACAATAGCAACTTATAAATTATTGGCTGAATCAGAGGAAGTAAATTTCATTGGTAATATTGAAGGGCGAGATATATTTTCTGGAATTGCAGACGTAATCGTTTGTGATGGTTTTACTGGAAATATCGTTCTAAAAGAAGCTGAAGGAATTTATACTTTAATGAAGAAAAGAGGTATCAAAGACGAGTATTTTGATCGTTTCAATTATGAAAATTATGGTGGAACAGCTATTTTAGGAGTAAAAGGTAACGTAATTATTGGTCACGGTATTTCAAATGATATAGCTGTTAAAAACATGATTAAGCATTCGTATGAAGTTGCTAAATCAGGCTTGTCAAATAAGATTAACGAAGCTTTCAATTAAATTATGGAAAAAATAACAGCCGCAATTACTGGTGTTCAAGGATATGTTCCAGATTATATTTTAGATAACAATGAGTTAGCTAAAATTGTTGATACAACAGATGAATGGATTACATCTCGAACAGGGATTAAAGAAAGAAGAATCATGAAAAATGGTGCTTCTTCTGATATGGCAACAGAAGCAGTTAGAAAATTATTAGAAAAAACAGGAACAAATCCATTGGATATTGATCTTGTTGTTTTGGCTACTGTAACTCCAGATTATCCATTCCCAAGTACTGCGAATGTATTATGTGATAACGTAGGAATGACAAATGCATGGGGTTTTGACCTTATTGCAGCTTGTTCAGGATTTATTTATGCATTATCAACAGGTTCTCAATTTATTGAAACTGGAAAATATAAAAAAGTAATCGTTGTTGGAGTAGACAAAATGTCTTCTATTATCGATTATGAAGATAGAACTACATGCATCATTTTTGGAGATGGATGTGGAGCAGTTTTATTAGAGCCAAATTACGAAGGAAATGGAATTCAAGATTTCATTTTAAGAAGTGATGGTTCTGGAAAACAATTTTTGATTCAACCAGCAGGGGGAAGTGCAAATCCTCCAACAATTCAAACAGTTGAAGATAAAATGCATTTTGTAAAACAAGAAGGAAAATCAGTTTTCAAATTTGCTGTTACAAATATGGCGGAAGTTTCTGCTGAAATAATGGAAAAAAACAATCTTTCAAGTGAAGATGTAGATTGGTTAGTGCCTCATCAAGCAAATTTGAGAATCATTGACGCTACAGCTGAAAGAATGGGATTACCAAGAGAAAAAGTGATGATTAACATTGAGAAGTATGGAAATACGACTGCAGGAACATTACCACTTTGTCTTTGGGATTATGAAAAGCAATTGAAGAAAGGGGACACTTTAATTTTATCTGCCTTCGGTGGTGGGTTTACTTGGGGGTCTGTTTACCTTAAATGGGCTTACAATTCTTAATAAATTTAATTCAATATAAAACATAAAATAGTATGAATATTACTGAAATTCAAGACTTAATTAAGTTTGTTTCAAAATCAGGAGTTACTGAAGTTGAAATCGAAAAAAAAGATTTTAAAATTATTATCAAATCAGAGAAAGCTGCCGGTAAAGTTGAACAACAATACATCGTTCAAGCTGCTCCAGTTGCTGCGCCTCAAGCATTACCAGTTGCTTCAGCTCCTGCTGCTGCTCCAGTAGCTACTCCAGCTGCTCCAGCTTCAACAGAAAGCGATGATTCAAAATATGTTGTGATTAAATCTCCTATGATTGGTACATTCTACCGTTCAGCAGGACCAGATAAAGATGCTTTTGTTTCTGTAGGTGATTCAGTATCTGCTGGTAAAACAGTTTGTATCATTGAAGCAATGAAATTATTTAACGAAATTGAATCAGAAATTTCTGGTAAAATCGTTAAAGTATTGGT
>CANCEQ010000337.1 GCA_947375085.1 Flavobacteriales bacterium | reverse complement strand
GCAGCACTAGCGACTAAAGCTAAATAAGCAATAATTTGTTGAAACTTCTCTCCTTCTTCGGTTCCAGAATTTGATTGATGAACAAATAGAAACAATCCGAAAAAACCAATTATTAACCCTGAAAGAATTAATTTATTCGAAAAGTAAATATTCCATTGTTTCTTGTCAAATAATATGAAAAAGAATGGTTGAGTTGCTCCTAAAATCGCTGCTTCACTTGAAGAAATATATTGTTGTGCCCAAGAAACCATTCCTGTACCTGTAACCAATATTAAAATTCCACTTAAGCCATTGGAAGTTATGTTTTTAAAAGAAGGTATCTTTTCCCCTTTTAAAAGTCGCCAAACTAATAAAATTAGTCCAGCTGTAAAAAATCGTATACTTGAAAGTACAAATGGAGGAAAACCTTTTAATGCAAAAACAATTGCAAAATAAGTCGCTCCCCACAAAATGTAAACATTTAAGAATGCGATTGTTACTTTTAATTTTTCTTTATCTATATTGTTTATACTCATATAATTAATTTAAATTTAGTTGAAAATTATGCGGATGAGGATTTCCATCTTTAATTGAAACGAATACTAATTGAGCATTGCATATTGTCTCAATAGCTCCTTTCGAATCTTCTCTTGTCACATTCACGTTGACATGAATGGATGTTTTTCCTAGTTTGAATATTTTAGAATGTAATTCTATTATATCTCCTAATGAAGCAGGCCTTAAAAAATCAACTTGCCCTATTCTAGCTGTCACTGCAGTATCACAATCAGTAAAATAGAGCATTCTACGAATAGGTTTAATGGCGGCAATGTCTATTTCACATAGAATTTTACCTCCAAATAAGGCACCTTGATAATTCAAATGTTCTGGAAAAACTGTAAATGAGTGCTCACCTACTGTCTTCGAAATGTCTAAATATTGAATTTCATTAGACACAATTGGTTCTTTGTTTAATTCTTTCACTAGCATGTTTATTTATGTATTTAATTAAGATTTAGGTTGAGTTTGAGGTTGAGGTTAAGGATGAGATTGAGGTTGAGGTTGAGAATTCAATTATAGTTTAATCTCATTTTATGTAATCGTGGGTAACCATTTTGTAGTGTTATGAATACTAATTTCACATTCGATATTATTTCAATATTTCCATGAATATCTTCTCTTGAAATATTTACAACTACATGAATGGAATTGTTTTCTAGTTTTACAATAGACGAACGAAGTCCAACAATATCTCCTAATTGAAAACGCTTTAAGGCTTCTAACTTACTGAAGTATATTCTCGCAACTGAATCACAATCAGTAGCATGAAAAATTTTTCTTACTGGAATTAAAGCTGCTATATTAATTTCGTTTACTAATTTTTCTTCGAAATAAAATCTTTCGAAATCTAAATTTTTCTTATTCGCTTGAAATGAATGAAATCCACTTGTTTGAACTAAATCAAGAAATTGTGTTTCTTTTATTACTGTTCTATTCGATATATTTTTTGTTGCCATTTTTCTCGTATTATTTTAATGAATATTATTTAGGTTCGTTAAGGAATGATTTTAAAAGTTTAAACTCCCGCTTTTACTTTTTCGTGTGAACAAAATGTTTTGCCGACTACTCTATTTTAATTAATACTATTTTAAAAATTTGGGCTTTTAGTTTAAATATCAGCTCAATCAATTTTTAATTTCCGCCACAAAACTATATCCTAAATTTTATAAAAACAAGAAAAACCCACAAAATCTATCAATTTAGTAGAATATTTAGTTTTTTTAACAATTATTATAAATATTTTTGAAATCAAAACACTGATTATCAAATAAATAAATGTTTGACCTATAAAATCTATAGAAATAATAGATTAAATGTTTGCAGAATAGAAAAAATGATTATATATTTGCCTCGCATTTCACATTAGTCGAACTAATTTGATTTATAAAGAAGAGGTTAGAGATTAGGCTCTGCGATCCTCTGGCAACCAACTAGAAGTCCGTTTATTCGGATTGGAAAATCGGTGCCAATTCCTAACCCATAGTGGGAAAGATAAATTTAAATGTTAATTAATTATGAGAAAAGAGTGTAGTTGTAGGAACTGAAACCCAAAATCAGTTCAAAAATTAAAGTGTTAAGATACCCTTTAATTAGTGCTAGAGAACGTTTAATTAAGTTAAACGTTCTTTAAAAAATCAAACAAATAATAACAATAGTATCATTCAATATTTATGTATTGGTGAGAATGCAAAACAATTTAATTATGTCAGAAAAAAACATCGAAACGATATTAGAACAAAATCTAGAAAATGCTACAAAGCAAACATTTGAGTTAATAGAAAAACTAGGACATGAGAAAGTAGTGTTTATAAATGATAAAGCTACGGGCTTGAAGGCAATCATAGCGATTCATGACACTACTCTCGGTCCTGCGTTAGGTGGAACTAGAATTCTAGATTATGAAAATGAACAAGACGCATTGAATGATGTTCTGCGTCTTTCAAGAGGTATGACTTACAAAGCGGCGATTAGTGGATTAAATTTAGGAGGTGGAAAAGCCGTAATTATTGGAGATCCAAAAACGGTAAAAACACCCGAATTATTAAGAAAATATGGTGAATTTATCGAAGAATTAAATGGTAAATACATTACAGCTGAAGATGTAAATACTTCACCTGAAGATTTAGAATATGTTCGACAAACGACAAAACATGTTGTGGGCTTAAAAGACAAAAGTGGAGACCCATCCCCTTTCACTGCCTATGGAGTTCTTCAAGGAATTAAAGCATCTGCATTTTACTTATGGGGAACAAAAAGTCTGAAAGGTAAAAAAGTAGTTGTACAAGGTTTAGGTCATGTTGGGACGTATTTAGTTGATTATTTATTAAAAGAAGAAGCTGAAATTATTGTTTCTGATATTAACGAAGAAAAGGTAAAAGAGATTCTAAAGAAAGATAGTTCTATTAAATCGATTCATCCTAACTATGTTGTAACGTATGCTGCTGATATTTATGCGCCGACAGCTTTAGGAGCTACTGTAAACAAAGTAACGATTCCACAATTCAAATATAAAATCATAGCTGGTGGGGCTAATAATCAGTTGGAAGATGAAGAAAGTGACAGCTTACTTTTACAAAAGTATGGAATTCTTCATGCACCTGATTTCTTAATCAATTCTGGAGGTTTAATCAATGTATACCAAGAATTGACAAATGGAGATCCTACAACTGTACATTCTAAAATTGATAAAATCTATGATAAAACATTGGAAGTTTTCAATCGTTCAAATTTAAAAAGTATTACTCCTATTATAGCTGCTAAAGAAATTGCTGAAGAAATTATTCATCATTCACGAATTAGCAAAAATTAAAGACGCTTCATTCCGTTAATTTCTGTTTTCT
>CANCEQ010000336.1 GCA_947375085.1 Flavobacteriales bacterium | reverse complement strand
TGTATTTCCTAATGGTGAATCCAAAACAAGTGTTATGGAATTATATTTTTTTTAAAAACAAAAACTATTATGAAAAAAATCATCTTACCATTTTCAATTTTAGCACTTTTAACGTTTAGTTGTACTAAAACAAATCCATCTCCAACTACTACAACAAGTAGTAATCCATCAACTCCAACAAAACCAGTAGTAAACTATGGTATTCAATATATAGGTAGTACATATAGTAATGTAGGTTTAGTATATTTCACAGATCAATTATCAGGTGCAAAAGGTTGTAATGGAAATAAAATTGTTTTAAGTTATGTTGCAGGCGATAGTATTCATATTGAATTAATTAGTTCAATTAATTTCTCTTGTGTTTCTAGAACCATCCCTTTTTTTGCTAAAAGTGAAGATGGAAATTTAAACGTTTATATGTTTAAAGATAAAAATTTTGAAATTAACGTAGGAGAAACTCAATTTGGTGTTTTGTTGTCAAAATTAAATTTTACAAATAACAATAATTACACAAGTACTTATGAATCATATTTTACTACAAGTTCTATTTATGCAGATAAATAAAGTTATTTTCTCCTAAAATTTAATATTTTTAACTCTCTATTCATTAACTATCCAAAAATAGATGTTAATTAAAATGTTCATAGTTGAAGCAAATATATACTCTCAAGGAAAACCAGATAAAAATGGATTATCACCTTTGATTATAGAAACTTTAGATGGAACACACTTACCAACTAAATCAAAAATAGTTAATGGTACAATTGCAAGAAATGCAGGACTTGAAGCGGGTAATAAATACGCGGTTCAAATTCAGCAAATAAATGATAGCCCAATATATGGAGAACAATACCGCGTTATAGTATTGTCAAAGCTTTCTAGTTCTGAAATTAAAAGTTTAGGATTAATAAAGGGATATAAAAAGTAGAAAAACATTTATAATTTAGCTTGAAAAACAAATATGGATATTCATACAAATGATTTTAAATAGCAATGAATTAAAGTTTAAATTATCAAATAATCCTTTCATTGATGGAACAATAAGATTACTTAAATCAGGAAATTATAAAGATGGATTAAATAACTTAAATTTCTTGATTGAATATTTCCCAAATGAAGTAGAACCCTATCAATTAAGAGGATATTATTATCAAAATCTAGAAAATTACTCTCAAGCAATAATTGATTATGAAAAAGCAAGTGAATTAAACATTTTAAAAGATGGTTATGACTCTATTTTTTTAATTGGTATTAAATCATTTATTTATAGCAAAATAGGTATGATTGAAAAGGCTATTGAATCTCTTAATTATATAATGAGGGAAGATTCAAAAAGCCACTTTGATTATACTTCAAGGGCATATTTAAAAATTGAAAAAAAGGATTTTAAAAGTGCTCTTCAAGATTTTTACAAAGCTTATGAATTAGATTCTAAAAACTTGTTTCAAATTCAGTTTAAAAAATTAGTTACATTAGACATAAATTCAACTGAAAATCTAAAAACTGTAAAGAATATCCTTTTTATAACACCTAAAACAGATTTTGAATTTTTAAAAAGGAGTATAGCTAAATATCATTTATCTGATTATTCAAGTGCAATACAAGACATTCTTAAAACTAAACTGTTTTTTCATTATACAGAATGTTCTTGCTCCTATTTTTAACACCCTAAATCTATATAAACTTTTAAAATTTACTCTTTAAACCTTAAAAGTTTAAAAATCTCATCATCAATTTATCAGGATGCTTTTATCAGAATTGTGGAAAGTTGGTTATTTTGGTAAATTGATGGTAAAGGACATCAGATAAATGGGAGTATTGGATTAAACCGATATACTCCCACTCTCCAATTATCCTATTTCATTACTGCCTCACAGATTCTTTCACTTACATCATCTAACACTTCTTTATCAAACAATTCTAAATAAATTGAAGTAGTACTATGTCCATACTCATGTCCTAAAAGTTCAGATATTTGGTTTTTAGGAACCCCAATTTGCTTTGCTATATTGGCATAACTATAACGAAAAACATAGGTAGATATTTCTTCATTAGAAGTTATAATTTCACCTAACTTTTTCAAATGATAATTAATAACTTTCCTTTTTTGCCTTTGAATTGAAACAACTTTATCTCTATCTAATAAGTCATTCGCCTTAATTATACCTAGCAAAGTATCATCTGAATTAAACTGTTTAAAAATACTCTTAATTTCAGGTGTTAACTTAATATTGTATACCTTACCTGTCTTTGCACGTCTGTAAATCAACCTCCCCCCTTTTAAATTTTCATTATTCAGAAGAAGTAAATCTTTCAAATTAATACCCCTCAACAAGAAAATCAATTTACCAATTAACCAACTTTGATAATGAGAACTTTTAGAGTCAAGTTGTAATTGAAAATAATTACGCATTTCATCAAGTTTTAACACCCTTGGGGTAGTTTGCTCTTTTTTAATTACATATTTCCTGTATGGATACCAATTTAGGTCTACAATTTCAAGTTTAATAGCTTTATTACAAATAGCACGAAATGTTCTCATATAAACACTTATTCCATTAATTGACATACCTCTTTTAAGTAAATTAGCTTCAAGTAATAACAAATCCTTATAACCTATTTTTTTAAATGGTCTTTTCAAATTAATTTCTTGTGATATTATTGATAAACTAGTCTTATGAACTTCAGCATTACCTAATTTATTAGTTTCTTTAAGTTTATTAATTTCATCTAACCAAAAATCATAAACTGTAAATTCTTTTGTTGCTTTGTTCAGTAAATATGATTTAATTTCATCTAAATTTTCTTCATTTACATTAGAAACAAGATATGTTTTCAATCTAGAGTAATAATGATTCCTTAATTGTTCCAATTGTTGATTACTAACAGTGTTTTTGACAATACTATTAGTCTTAAAATTAAATTGTTCTTCTTTAACTGAATAACCAGTAGAAATATCTTTGTATTTTTTCTCTAACCTGATTCTAAATACTAAAGGGTATGTTCCATCTTGTTTAACCCTTCTAGTATCAAGAACTAAATTTATTGTTGCCATAATTTTACTTTATAGCTATTTATCTTTATAAAAATGTGCACACCATTTGAGTAAATGTGCACACCAAAATCAATTTTATTTGGTAAATTGATTTCTAAATTTTATGCTAAAATGATGTTTAAAACAAATTTTAAAAGCTCAAAATCAAGTTTAATATTACATCATTAATAAACTAAAACCCTTAATTTAACTGATGTTTCAAAACTTTAATTTTACAAAATCATTGTTTATAGGTAAATCATTTTACCTTTGCAAAGAAAGCTTTTAACTAAAAGGGAATTTTTTAGAGCACCTGCCTTACAAGCAGGGGGTCACAGGTTCGAATCCTGTATTTCCCACA
>CANCEQ010000335.1 GCA_947375085.1 Flavobacteriales bacterium | reverse complement strand
GTTTCTTCTTTTTCTTACAGACGGTTGAAACGTTCTTTTTGTCATGATATATACTTATTAGTCTTGTATTTCTTATAAATTCGGAATGCAAAGATAAGTATTTTTTCTATTTTTCAAAGTGTTTAGTTAAAAATATCAAAAAAAAGTATCAGAACCGATAGAGTAAGCTATTTTTGCACTAAATATCTAGAAAATATGTTGCGTCCGAAGAAAGACAAAGAACCAAAAATTAAATTATCAAAAGAAAGTATAGCAAAGGCAAAAGGAATTTTCACCTATCTAAAGCCGTATCGTTTTATTTTTGGAATAGGTTGGGTTTTTCTTCTATTGTCTTCTTCTGCAATGATTTTGTTTCCTTATTTAATGGGACAATTATTAGGTAAGAGTGGAATGAAACCAACATCGATGAATGATTCATTGTCATTAATCAATTTGGATAATTTGAATTCAGTTGTTTTAATGTTGTTTGTATTATTCGCTGTTCAAGCAATTTTCTCTTATTTCAGAGTCGTTATTTTTACCAATGTTACTGAAAATGCATTAAGAGATTTGAGAAGATCAGCCTTTGAGAAATTGATTTTCATGCCAATGGATTTCTTTAATCAAAATAAAGTAGGGGAGTTGACGAGTAGAATTTCATCAGACATCACTCAAATTCAAGAAACCTTACGAACAACTATCGCTGAATTTTTTCGTCAAGTGGTTACAATTGCAGGTTCAATTATCTTATTAGTTTTTATTTCTTGGAAGTTAGCATTGATAATGGTTGCTACAGTTCCAGTTATGGCTTTAATAGCTGTTTTCTTTGGTCGATTTATTAAAAAGTTATCGAAACAAGCACAAGATTTTTCTGCTGAATCGAATTCAATTGTAGAGGAAGCATTAATGGGAATTTCCAATGTGAAATCTTTTACTAATGAATGGTTTATATTGGGGAAATACCAAAAATCAATCGATGAAATTAGAACGTTAAATGTTAAAAGTGGAATGTGGAGAGGTTTATTTATCTCGTTCATCATTTTTTGTATGACAGGAGCTATTATTTTTATTGTTTGGCAAGGTTTATTAATGACACAGGGAGTAAATCCAGAATTATCTTCTGCAGATTTCTTCTCATTTATGATGTATACCATTATGATGGTTGCTTCCGTTAGTTCGATACCTGATTTATATGCAGCAATTCAAAAATCGGTTGGAGCGACTGAAAATCTAATGAATATTATTAATGACAAGAGTGAAAAAGAATTATTAAAAGGTTCACAAAAACCTACTTTAAAAGGAAAGGTTCATTTTGAAAATATTCATTTTTCATATCCACAACGAATGGATATTGAAGTTTTGAAAGGAATTTCTTTTACTGCTAATACAAATGAAACAATTGCATTAGTAGGTTCTTCAGGTGCTGGAAAATCGACAATCTCTTCGTTATTGTTAAACTATTATAACTTGTCTTCAGGAGCGATTTTGTTTGATGATGTGAACGGGAAAGATATTGATACTGAACATCTTCGTCAACAAATGGCGATTGTACCGCAAGAAGTAATATTATTTGCAGGAACGATCGAAGAGAATATTGCTTTTGGAAAACCAAATTCTACGGAAGAAGAGGTAATAGAGGCAGCACGACAAGCAAATGCATTGGAATTTATTAATTCTTTCCCTGAAGGGTTAAAAACACAAGTAGGGGATAGAGGTATTCAATTATCAGGTGGACAAAAACAACGTATTGCAATTGCAAGAGCTATTTTAAAGAATCCAACCATCTTAATTCTTGATGAAGCAACATCTGCATTGGATTCAGAATCAGAAAGATTAGTTCAAGATGCGTTGGATAAATTAATGGTAGGAAGAACTTCTTTTGTGATTGCGCATAGACTTTCAACCATTCGTAAAGCGAGTAAGATTTTAGTTTTAAATCAAGGAGTTATTGCTGAATCTGGTACACATGAAGAGTTAATTGCTCAACATGGAATTTATGCTAATTTGGTAGAATTACAAGGGGTGGAAGGGAATTAAGTTTTTTAACCACAAAGTACGTGTTGTTTTTTGCGGAGTATTCAATAAAAAAAAACTTTGTGAGACTCTGTGAAGAAACTCAAAAAAACTCAGTGGTTAAAAACAAACACTTACTCAACAACTTCGTTCATTAATTTGTGCTGTGTAACAGCTAATAAATCATTGAAAAACACATTAATTGGATTTTCAGTATATACTGCATTGATTCCATGAATTACAAAGATTTCTAATGCGTGAGTTCTTAAATTATTCGCGTGAAAAATAAATCTCTCTTGGATTTGATTTGAAGTGTTTGAATCAATAGTTGGTTGATTAATTAAATCAGTAATCAGTTTATAAATCTCCTTTTTTGCATTTTCAATTAATGATAAGCCTTTCGCATTAAGATGACTCATTTTGATCAATCGATTGGATTGTCGTTCGTTAAAAGTGTGAGATTCTTTAATTATTTTTTCAGTTTCGTCTAGCAGTCGTTTGAATATACCAAAGGCTACAGAGATAAAAAAGGCTTGCGCATAAATAATAAAAGGGAGATTGAAAACGGTTTCATTCAAGTGAGATTTTTTATCATAAACACTGAATATATGTTCATTCGGAATAAATACATTCTCTATTTCAATTGAATTCGTAGATGTGTTTTTCATTCCAACTGTTTTCCAATCTTCAATTATTTTAACTTCTTCTCGAGGTATGATTCCTGATTTAATTTCTTCTGAATCTCCCATTTTGAAAGTAACTGTAAATAATGTAGCATATTCGGAACCGCTACAAAACTTCCATTTTCCTGAAACAATTACACCTCCATCAACAAGAACGGCATTAGTAGTTGCCGTTCCACTTCCCGCAATTACCGCATTTTTTTTTGAGAATAAATCAATCCCTGTTTTTTCTTCAAAATTGGTTAAAAAGTAATTTCCGCCATTTCCAATCTGAATTAACCATCCGAGACTTCCATTCAAGTAAGAAGCATCTTCAATAATTGAAAGAGTTTGAGGAATTGATAATCCCAATCCATTCACTTTTTCAGACAAGTAACATTTAAATAATTTATGTTCGAATAATAAATCGATTTCTTTTTGAGTCAATTTATTAGAGTATTCACCATTTGAATTTTTAAATGAATCTTTGAAAATATCTTTAACGGAAGGGATCATGTTTTATTTTTTGAAGTTAAGGTTAAGGTTAAGGTTAAGGTTGAGGTTGGACTAGCTTTATCTCAACCTCAACCTCAACCTAAATCTCAATCTACAATTTTAAAGTTACTCTTATTAAGAAATTTCTTCCTGCTTGTGGGTAGTAATAATTTTCAGTAATTCTTTTTCCTCCTGAAATATATCCCCAAGTATATCCGTTGTTCTCATACAAATAGTTGAAGATATTATTAGCTAAAGCTCCAATTTTAATTTC
>CANCEQ010000334.1 GCA_947375085.1 Flavobacteriales bacterium | reverse complement strand
CAACAAGCGAGACGCGTTCGTAAAGTAATGGGTGGAGGAATGAGACAAGCTGGCTACATTGCTGCTGCGGGACTTTACGCATTAAAAAACAATGTTCAACGTTTGGAAGTCGATCATCAAAATGCGAAAATCCTTGAAAAAGCGCTTATAGAATTAGATTGGGTAAAAAAAGTAATACCTGTAGTTACCAATATCATCATTTTAGAAGTTGAATCTGAAGATATTAAAAACTCGATCATTCTTTCATTAAAAGATCAAGGAATTCATTGTTCTTCTTTTGGGCTAACTGCCATTCGATTTGTTACTCATTTAGATATATCATCAGATGATATTGAAAAAACGATTTCGACACTAAAAGAATTAAAACACTAATAAACATCAGATTAAAAAAAAGCTTGTTTTGAATTAAATCAAAACAAGCTTTTTTTTAACCTAAGACCTATTCCCTAAGCCCTATTTCCTTACTAAACCATATACCTAAAATCCTGATCCTTTTTAATTGACTTCAATGCTTCAAAAATCAAGTGAATTGTATTTTCAACGTCCTCTTTACTGCACATTTCTACCGTAGTATGCATATAACGCAAAGGCAATGAAATCAACATAGAAGGAATACCTCCACTTGAATAAGCAAAAGCATCTGTATCAGTACCTGTCGCTCTTGAAACTGCTGCTCTTTGGAATGGAATTTTATTTTTCTCTGCTACTTTCGTCACTTGTTTCAATAAATTATTTTGAACTGCTGGTCCAACCGTTAAAACAGGACCTTTCCCTGCTGATAAATCACCTTGTTCAATTTTATTCACCATTGGCGTTTGCGTACAATGACAAACATCCGTAACAATCGCTACATTAGGTTTGATTTTATTAGCAATCATTTCAGCACCTCTCAATCCAACTTCTTCCTGAACAGCATTTACGATGTACAAACCGAAAGGAAGTTCTACTTTATTTTCTTTTAATAAACGAGCCACTTCAGCAATCATAAATCCACCCATTCGATTATCCAAAGCACGACCAACGTATCTATTTTTATTCAAAATCATAAATTCGTCTTCATACGTGATAACGCAACCAACGTGAATCCCTAATGCCTCCACTTCTTCTTTTGACTCACAACCACAATCTAAGAAGATGTTCTTCATACTTGGCGTTTCTTCTTTCTCTTGGCGCATGTGAATTGCAGGCCATCCAAAAACAGCTTTCACTATTCCTTTTTCAGTATGGATATTCACTCTTTTCGATGGCGCAATCATGTGATCTGAACCACCATTTCTTCGCACATAGATAAATCCTTCTTTCGTGATATAATGAACGAAATAAGAGATCTCGTCCGCATGCGCTTCTATAACTACCTTATAATCAGCTTTAGGGTTAATTACACCTACTGTCGTTCCATAATTGTCTGTGAAATACTCATCAATATACGGCGTGATGTATTTTAACCATAATTTTTGTCCTTCTGTTTCAAAACCTGTTGGAGAAGCATTGTTTAAATATGCTTCCATAAATTTTTGAGACTCTTTCGTAATAATCTTTTTCATCCTTTTTATTTTAATAATGTAATATTTCCTTTCACTATTGACTCCACATCATCGATACACGTTACTTTCAGATAATAATCGTAAACATCTGGATCCATTTTTTTTCCTTTAAAAGTTCCGTCCCAACCTAATCCTCTTTCATGAGTTTCGAAAATCAACTCACCCCATCGATCAAAAATGCGGAAAGTCATTTCTTTGATCATCTTTCCTCTCACAACCAAAACATCATTATTTCCATCTCCATTTGGAGAAAATGCATTGGGTACAAAAATAGAAGGGTCATCACATACGAAGGGGAAAACTTTAACCAATACAGAATCACTTTTTGTACAGATACCATCTGAAATAAATAAGTTATAATACGTTGTAACTATAGGTTTAGCGACTGTCTGTTGAGATGTAGGACTATCAACAGTACCACTTGGTGTCCATTGATAGGTATATCCATTCGGCAATCCTTGTAAAGTAACTTTTTCACCTAAAGGAATATAATCATCTGAAACTGTGGCTTTAATTTGTGAAGTATCAATTGTACTTACTTGAACATAAAAAGAATCAATAAAAAAACAGCCTGCATTTGAAGTCACGTTCAAATAGTAATATTGTGACTTTTTGGGTTTAAGTTTAATGACCATATCCCCCGTCAATGGGCGAATTGAATCAGGCAGTAGCAAATAATCAAAAGTCAATGTTGTGCTTGAACTTGAATTTGAAATTAAATATTCCAAAACATCACCATAACAAGCTTTTTTATTTCCTTTTATTTGGACATAAGAACTGATTGTTTCAATAAAAACACTATCAATTTTAGCACAAGATTCATTTCCAACTTTCACAAAATAATAACCATTTCTTTCAGGAATAAAACGATACAATGAATCTGTTTTAGAATAAAATAAGGTATCCTTAAAATTTGCCGTCGATGACCAAAGAAAGTATTTTCCTGAATTGTTATTTTTTGCCGTTAACGTAATTTCTTTTGGTGAACATAAAGGCAATTGTGTATCACTTTGAATTTTTAATTGTATCGAATCGAGAATAGTAACTTTTACAAAAGCTGAATCCGTTAAATGACAAATACTATCAGAAACAGTTAACAGAACATTGTAAATTCCTGTATTAGTATATTTAATTTTAGGTGAGAAAATGAGCGAGGTAGTATCATCTTTACCTCTACCCAAATTCCACAAATAAGAATCCGAAATAGTCGACTCGTTTTCAAATTTTAAGCTATCTCCTAAACAAAGTTGGTTTTCGGTTTTTGTAACTTTTGCATCTGGTATCACTCCAAAGTCAAATTTAAAAACAACATTGTTACAATTTGAACTTTTATTGACATTCGACCATGCACCCGGTTTTGGCTTTGTTGGAAAATCACTATGTCTTCCACAACCGCCACAAACTGATTGGTAAATAACTCCATTTTTATCAAAACGAGACGTGCCACCATCAACATGTTCTCTAGCAGAAGGGTCACCTATATACGATCCGAAAATCATTGAATTAAATGATTTATCCAACACAAATAAATAAAAATCAAAACCGTCTGTAGTACTCTGAAAAGTTGGAGGTTTAGTACTTAATGGCATATCAATTATGGCATTTGAATTTGGTAAAACACTACCTCCCCAACCAGAAACGTACATATTACCACATACATCAACTAAAAAAGCTGCTGGTGAAATACTTACAGCGGAATTTCCATTCTTACCAAAAGTGGTTGATTTTATTACGTTCGTCAAAGAAGAATTTAATTCACAAATAAATTGATTACTATTTGGATTAACATACAAAGCATTCGTTACAGGAAATGCACCATCTATAGATCGACCTAGTAGGAAAACATGATCACTTTCATCTATTTCAACAAAAAACACTTGATCAGAATTAGTTGT
>CANCEQ010000333.1 GCA_947375085.1 Flavobacteriales bacterium | reverse complement strand
TGATTGTGCGTAAGGATATTTTTCAGCTAACTCTTTCAATGGTTGAATATCAGAAGAAGTACACAATTGAGGTGTATTAATTCTTTTTGCTATTTCTTCAATATTCATCATTACCAGTTCGAAAATAGTTTATTTATGACATCTTGCACAATTTGTTTATTGATTTCTTCTAATAAAGTGCTTTCATTTGAAGCTAAATCAAGTGTTGCGTCATAATCTACAAAACGAGAACTCGTTAATTCCATTTTTTCCTCTTTCGGTTTTGTAGTAAAAATAGTTAAATTAACTGAAATGGTTAATCTGTTTTTTGCTGCATTGTCTCCCGGTTGAATTGCAATTGGAGTAACTGAATAATTTGTAATAGTACCCTCGATAGATACTTCTCCAGAACCCACTTTTGGATTTAAAAGTAATCGTGTATTGTTTTGAATACCATCTTTTATTTTTTCAGATAGGTTAGGAGCATAACTTACAGGAGCATTTGGTGCAGCTAATTCTAACGTTTTTACCGAAAATGTTTTCCATTCGACTGGCATAGAACCCGAATCAGTAAAAGATACACTTTTAGGCCAACAAGAAGTCAGTAACAAAAGCAATAAAACAAATGGGGCGAACTTCATTATTCTGATAAGTTATATTCTTTAATTTTTCGATACAAAGTTCGTTCAGAAATCCCTAATTCTTCAGAAGCATATTTACGTTTACCTCTGTGTTTTTCTAGGGCTTTTTTGATTAATTCTTTTTCACGATCCTCCAAAGATAATGATTCTTCTATTTCTTCATGCACTTCAATATCTACAGTATCATTTCTATGGTATTCCTGAATTGGTTCAGGTGTCTTTTCAACGATATTGTTTGTTAAAAGTAACGTACTGCTTGGTGTATTTATCTCTTGGTATAATCGATTCACCATTGCTGATTGGTCTGTATTCAAAGAAATATCACCGTTTTGACTAATTAATTCGAGTACCAATTTTTTTAGTTCTCCTAAATCCTTTTTCATATCGAATAAGAATTTATACATTAATTCTCTGTCTGAAAACGAGTCATTTGATTTTGAGTCAACAACTTGTGGTGCTGTTTCATCATCTTTTGGTAAATATGAAGCTAATTTATAACCATCGATTTCTCTTTCGGTTTCAATTACAGAAACCTGTTCTACCAAATTTCTTAATTGACGAATATTACCAGGCCATTTGTAATTCGTTAATGTTTCTGCTCCATCTGGAGTTAAACGAATCGCTGGCATTTTATATTTATCTGCAAAATCACTTGCAAATTTTCTGAAAATCAAATGAATATCTTCTTGACGGTTTCTCAATGGAGGTAGAGAAATAGGAATGATATTCAATCTATAAAATAAATCTTCACGAAATTTTCCTGAAGAAATGGCTTTTTGCATATTTTCATTCGTCGCTGCAACCACTCGAACATTCGTTTTAATCGGTTTAGAAGCCCCAACACGAATAAATTCACCTGTTTCAAGAACTCTTAATAATCGAACTTGTGTTTGCATTGGAAGTTCTGCAACTTCATCCAAGAAAATTGTTCCTCCATTAGCAACTTCAAAATAGCCTTGACGACTTCCACTAGCACCTGTAAATGAGCCCTTTTCGTGTCCAAATAATTCTGAATCAATCGTTCCTTCAGGAATGGCTCCACAGTTTACAGCGATATATTCTCCGTGTTTACGTGCACTTAATTGGTGAATGACTTGTGGAATAATTTCTTTTCCAGTACCACTTTCTCCAGTAACAAGAATAGAAATATCCGTTGTAGCTACTTGTATTGCAACTTCCAATGCTCTATTTAATAAAGGAGCATTTCCAATGATTCCGAATCGTTGTTTTACTTGTTGTAAATTCATGTTGAATTAATTTGAAGTAAGATGTGGTTTGCAAATTTCAACTACATCTCCTAATAATGTAGAAGATGTACAATCTTTAATTTTCACCAAAACATATTGACCTTTATCAAAATCACCTTTAGGAAATACAACAACCGAATTTCGTTCGTCTCTTCCGCTCATATCGTCTTTTGATTTTTTAGAGAAACCTTCTACTAATACTTTCGATATTTTTCCAATTTGAGCTTTGTTGTTTTCGTGTGAATTAGCTCTTTGTTTATCAATTATTTGAGTTAATCGACTTGATTTAACTTCTTCAGGAACATCGTCTTCGAATTTTCGTTCAGCTAACGTTTTTGGTCTTTCAGAATACGTATACATGTAGGCAAAGCAGAATTTCACTTCTTCTAATAAGGAAATAGTTGCTTGGTGCTCTTCTTCCGTTTCACCACAAAATCCTGTGATAATATCTGTTGAAATACTGCAATTAGGAATAATTCGTTGAATAGCTTCAATTCTGTCTAAATACCATTCTCTTGAATAACCTCTATTCATTCTTTCTAATACAGTTGTACTTCCAGATTGAACAGGTAAGTGTATATAAGGACAAATATTTTCGTGACGCGCAATTGTTTCTAAAACTTCATCCGTCATATCTTTTGGATGAGAAGTAGAAAAACGGACACGTAAATCTGGTGAAACAGTAGAAACTAATTCTAACAATTGAGCGAAATTTGTTGTAGGAAGTGACTCATCTTTGATTTCACCTTTTGTAGAAAGATTCCAACGGTAGCTGTCTACGTTTTGACCTAATAAAGTAACTTCTCTATATCCTGCAGCAAATAAATCTTTGCATTCTTGTAAAATGGTTTGAGGGTCTCTTGAGCGTTCTCTTCCTCTTGTGAAAGGAACAACGCAAAATGAACACATATTGTCGCAACCTCTCATGATACTTACATAACTGGAAACGCCACCTTGGTCTAAACGAACAGGGGAGATGTCTGCGTATGTTTCTTCTCTTGATAATAAAACGTTAACCGCTTTTTGACCGTTTCCAACAGTGCTTATTAAATTAGGTAAATCTCTGTATGAATCTGGTCCAGCAACGATATCGACTAATTTTTCATCTTCCAATAAAGATTTTTTAAGTCGCTCGGCCATACATCCTAATATACCAACTGTTAAATTAGGATTTGTTTTTTTATGTTTTCTAAAATCAGTTAAACGTTTTCTGACTCTAACTTCGGCATTATCTCTGATAGAACAGGTGTTAACAAGAATTACATCAGCTTCTTCTACATTTCTTGTTGTAGTAAATCCATCATTTGTCATAATTGAAGCAACCACCTCACTGTCAGAGAAGTTCATTGCACAACCATAACTTTCAATATATAATTTTTTCCCGTTTGGGTTATCCGTGCTTGATACTAACAAAGCTTCACCTTGACGACTCTCATCGTGTATCTTTGTATTTTCATTTTCAATTTTGCTCATTGTACGTTTTGTAATGAATATCAAAAGTACATAAAAAAGGAATGATATGTCAAAATGGCAGACTATTAATCGCTAAATTTTCGTTAAAAAATGTGAATACTAGATG
>CANCEQ010000332.1 GCA_947375085.1 Flavobacteriales bacterium | reverse complement strand
AGAATATTTAGGAAAAGGTAAATGTCCGAAATGTGAAAAAGGGATAGTTTTTAATTCAATCGGAAATGTATTGAAATTGGAAATGCCTAAAATGAATGAATGTTGTTCCAATTGTGGTTATTTATTTGAAAAAGAACCTGGATATTTTTTAGGTGCATTTTATGTGAGTTATGGAATGACGGTAGGAGAGTTATCAATAATTTATTTTATTACCCACTATTTTATAGAAAACGTATGGGGCATAATTAGTGTGATGTTAGTTGGCTTGCTTTTAATGAGTTGTTTTAATTTTAGAGTAGCTAGATTATTATGGATTTACACCTTTAATAAGTGATTAATATACTTCATTTCAATTAAATCAAATCCTTCGGCCCAATAATTAGAAATTGTTTTGGTGATTTTAAATCCAGCTTTTTCGTAGAAAGGAAAAACGTGTTGTGATGTTCTAACAATTATTTTGTCAACCTTTTTTATTTTTTGAAGTTCAGAAATTCGATGTTTTAACAGTAATGTTCCAAAACCTTGTTTTTGAAAATCAGGATGGATTAACCCCCAACTTATTATACCTATGTTTTTATCTTTCGGTATGTTTATTCCACCGCTACCAATAATTTTATTTTGAAATTCTAATACATAATAAAAATCGATTTCATGATCTAAATAATGAATGAAATCTTTTACTTCTTTAGGGGAGAAGTAAGTGGGGATGTTTGATTTTAGGATTTCTAAAAGACTTTCTTTATCTGATTTTTTGTAGTTTCTTATGATTTTTGAATTTGGTTTCATTGATAATTCATCTTTTTACAAAACTAATTATTTTATTCTTGAAATAGTCATGAAATAATGCTTCATGAAGATGTGGAATTCAGAATTTTTAATGAAAAAGTCAATTTAATAATTAAAATCAGGAAATGAGAGAAGAAATAGTGGATGATTATGTTAAAATGACAGTCAATAAACTTTAACTGTTCGTTACTTTTTCCTTATCTTCGCCTCGCTTTTAAAGCTAAAATAAATTTGATTATGGAAGATAAAATATACTATAAGCCAATCAACAACGTTCGTATAGTAACTGCAGCTGCCTTATTTGATGGGCACGATGCAGCTATTAATATTATGCGTAGAATTATTCAATCTACTGGTTGTGAGGTAATTCATTTAGGTCACGACCGTTCTGTTGAAGAAGTAGTTGACTGTGCTATTCAAGAAGATGCTCAAGCTATCGCTATAACGTCATATCAAGGTGGGCACAATGAATATTTCAAATACATGCGTGATCTATTGGATCAAAAAGGTGCTCCTCAAATAAAAATCTTCGGTGGAGGAGGTGGTACTATTCTTCCAAGTGAAATTGCTGAATTACAAGCTTATGGTATAACCCGCATTTATCACCCAGATGATGGGAGAGAAATGGGACTTCAAGGAATGATCAATGATTTGATTCAAAAATGTGATTTTCCAGTTGGAGATAAATTGAATGGTGAGATTAACCATTTGAAAGAAAAAAGCGTTCCAGCAATTGCTCGTGTAATTTCTGCGGCTGAAAATTTCGCAGAATCTGCAGCGTATGTTATGGATGAAGTGAGAGCGATGTCAAAAGCTGTTTCTGTTCCGGTTTTAGGTATTACAGGTACTGGTGGTGCTGGTAAATCTTCTTTAGTCGATGAATTAGTTCGTCGTTTTTTAATTGATTTTCCAACAAAAACAATAGCTGTAGTTTCAGTTGATCCTTCTAAACGTAAAACGGGTGGAGCTCTTTTAGGTGATAGAATTAGAATGAATTCTATTAAGAATCCTAGGGTTTATATGCGTTCTTTAGCGACTCGTCAATCTAATTTAGCTTTATCGAAACATGTTGCTGAAGCAATTAATGTATTGAAGGCTGCTGAATATGATTTAATTATCTTGGAGACTTCTGGGATTGGTCAGTCTGATACGGAAATTTTAGATCATTCAGATGTTTCTTTATATGTGATGACTCCAGAATATGGTGCAGCTACTCAATTAGAGAAAATCGATATGTTGGACTTTGCAGATGTAATTGCATTGAATAAGTTTGATAAAAGAGGTGCATTAGATGCGCTTCGTGATGTTCGTAAACAATATCAAAGAAATCATAATTTATGGGACTCTTCGGTAGACTCGATGCCTGTACATGGAACAATCGCTTCTCAATTTAATGATCCAGGAATGAATACTTTGTATAAAGTAATCATGGATAAAATGGTTGAAAAAGCAGGAGCGGATTTACATTCTACTTTTGAAATTACGCATGAAATGTCTGAAAAGATTTATGTGATTCCACCAGATAGAACACGTTATTTGTCAGAAATTTCTGAAAACAACAGAGCGTATGATAAATGGGTAAATCAACAAGTTGAAGTGGCTGATCGTTTGTATGGAATTACAAAATCGATTGAATCGATCAATGCGACTGATTTAGACGATAAAGACCGTTTAATTAAAGGTTTAGAAGAGGCTTTAGAAAAAGAGAAATTAAATTTCGATCCTAAAAATTGGGCAATGATTCAAGATTGGGATGCGAAAAAGCAATTATACAAAGATCCAATCTTTAAATTTAAAGTGAGAGACAAAGAATTGTCTTTACAAACTCATACAGAATCGCTTTCTCATTCTCAAATTCCAAAAGTGGTAACTCCGCGTTACAAAGGATGGGGTGATATTTTGCGTTGGATTTTACAAGAAAATGTACCGGGTGAATTTCCGTATACTTCTGGTTTATTCCCTTTCAAACGTGAAGGTGAAGATCCAACTCGTATGTTTGCGGGTGAAGGTGGGCCTGAAAGAACGAATAAACGTTTCCATTATGTGAGTTTAGGAATGCCTGCAAAACGTTTATCTACAGCTTTTGATTCTGTTACATTGTATGGAAATGATCCTGATTTAAGACCAGATATTTATGGTAAAATTGGAAATTCAGGTGTTTCTATTTGTTGTTTAGATGATGCTAAAAAATTGTATTCAGGATTTGATTTAAGTCACCCAATGACTTCAGTGTCAATGACAATTAATGGTCCAGCCCCAATTGTGTTAGGATTCTATATGAATGCTGCTATTGATCAAAATTGTGAGAAATACATTATTGAGAATGGTTTGCAAGCTGAAGTTGAGCAAAAAATCGAAGCGATTTATAAAGAAAAAGGAATACAAAGACCTCGTTATCAAGGAGATTTACCTGAAGGGAACAATGGTTTAGGGTTGATGTTACTTGGTGTAACTGGTGATTTGGTTTTACCTTTGGACGTTTATAATACAATCAAAGCAGATACCTTAAAACAAGTTAGAGGTACTGTTCAAGCGGATATTTTAAAAGAAGATCAAGCACAAAATACGTGTATATTTTCAACTGAATTTGCGTTGAGATTAATGGGAGATGTTCAGCAATATTTTATTGACAATGCTGTTCGTAATTTCTATTCTGTATCTATTTC
>CANCEQ010000331.1 GCA_947375085.1 Flavobacteriales bacterium | reverse complement strand
AAAAAGCTTTCAGTTGGTGGAAAATTTGGTTGGCCATTTTTTTAGGCCTATCCATTGCATCTTTTATGATGTATCGAAGTTTAGCCAATCAGCCAATCAGTGCTATTTTAAAAGGAATTCATTGGACTTCTAAATCTTGGTTATGGCTTCTTGCAGCGATTGTTTGTATGGTTGGAAGGGACTTCTTCTATATGCTCCGCATCCGAATTTTAACTAAAAACCAATTGACTTGGAAAAAGAGTTTCAATGTAATTATGTTGTGGGAATTTGCTTCTGCTTTGGCTCCAGGTGTGATGAGTGGAGCAACCGTTGCGATGTTTATTTTGAATAAGGAAAAAATTCCGATGGGACGCTCAACAGCAATCATAATTATTACTGCGTTGATGGATAATCTGTTTTATGTTTTATTGATTCCTTTTGTCTTTTTATTCATTGATCAAGCTTATTTATTTCCGAAACACGTTCAAAGTTCAGCTGGAGTTCAATGGGTTTTTTGGATGGGCTTTTCGATTAAAGTTGTCCTTTGCTTGTTCCTATTTTCGAGTATTTTTTTAATCCCTAAATTAACTTCTCGTTTTTTATCGGGCTTATTCAAACTTCCTTTTCTTAAAAAATGGCATCCAAATGCAGTAAAAACAAGTGAAGAAATTGAAATCTCGTCCAAAGAATTAAAAACAGAACCAATGTTTTTTTGGGTAAAAGCTTTTTTTGCCACATTTTCTAGTTGGACCTGTCGTTATCTGGTTATCAATTGCATCTTGAATGCATTTTTAAACCTCAATTTCTTAAATAACATTCAAATACTAGGAAAACAGTTGGTACTTTGGTTGTTGATGATGGTAAGTCCAACTCCAGGTGGTAGCGGTGTCGCAGAATATGCTTTTGGAGAATTATTAGCCTCTTTTTCAACTTCAGCTATCCTTATTGTAGGACTAGCTATTTTGTGGAGATTAGTTTCCTATTTTCCTTATTTATTCATCGGAGCTTTCATTTTACCGAGATGGTTGAAAGGGGATGCTAAATAAGTTGAATTGGTTGTTTTTCCATTGTCACATTAAAATGAATTTCAGCTTTTAAAGCTCTAAAAACTTTTAAGATAGTATCTATTGTAGCGCTATTAGTACTTTTTTCAAGTTTTGAAATTTGAGCCTTTTGAACCCCGATTAATTCTCCCAATTGTTCTTGAGTTAAATTTCTCTCTTTTCGAACGGACTTAATCATACGACCTAATAATTCCATATTAAGTTCATATTCGTATTCATCTCTTTCTATTGTACCAATTTTTCCAATATAAGTATCTTTCATTTCTGAAAGAGATTTTACTTTCGTTTTTGACTTTTCCATTGTGTTCTTTTATTTATTTTCGAAATAATGGGTTCTTATTTTAATGGCTCTTTGTATATCACTTTTAGGTATTTTCCCAACTTTTTTAATAAATCCGTGGGTTGCTAATACTAGTGTTTTTTTACCGTCTGTTTTATCCCAAAAAGCAAGTAATCTTATCTGGAATCCATTATATTTTGTTCTAAATTCCCAAATATCATCTTGTATTTTTTTAAATAATCTGGGGTCATTTGTTTGTTCTGCAATCTCTATATTATAGAATATTTTTTTGATAGTTTTTAAATCTAAAGTGCTGATGAATTGTTCAGCTTCTTCTAAAAATTTTGTGGTAAAATAATGCATTAATGTTTTACAAAGATATTGAAAAGTTTCTAAATATAGAAACTTATTAAGGTTAATTAATAGATTGAATTTGTGAATTGAAAGAAAAATAAAGATTACTACATATGTGTGATTTAAAGTGAATAAATGTTGGTTATCAATATAAATCTACAAATTTTAAATAACTTAAACAATATTAAATCCTTATTTTTGAGGATACAATTTGAGATTTGAAGTGAAAGAAAATTTTAAAAAATACTATCGATTTTTATTTGCTGTCATTGCCAGTTTATTATTTGTTGGGTATTATTTTCAAGTATTTTCTGATAATCATTCTGCCTCCATCCGTTCGTTTCAAAATCGTTTTTCTGATTTAGAAGAACAATTAGACGACCAATTGAAATTGGAAAAGTCGAAATTGAAATTTAAACAGGCTGAAAATCGTTGGGTTTCACCACTTCAAAATGACGAAGTAAATATTCACATATATCGAAATGATTCATTAATTTATTGGAATACAAATCAATTACCGATTATTCGATTTGCTGATATTCACTTTCCTACATCCGGAATGTTGCATCTTCAAAACGGGTGGTATTTCGCGAAAATGGTAGAAGTGAATCATCAATTAATTTGCGCTTCAATTCTGGTGAAACGCGATTATTCCTACGAAAATAACGAGCTAATCAACGAGTTCCCTGAAAATTTACATTTACCTTATTCAACTTACATCACCTTTGAACAAGAAAATGGCTATCCGATTTATACGAAAGACCATAGTTATTTGTTTTCTATTCACCCAAACGAATATCAAACCGCCGATACAAGTGAATCTACTACCTTGCTTTTATTATTATTGCTTGCGATTTCACTTTGGTTAGCAACACTATTTCATTTTAATTCTTCCGTAAATGCTAGAATAAATTGGTTGATTCCAATTGGTTTGGTTGCATTGCGTTTATTGTCTATTAAATTGGTTTGGTTCGGTTTTATGCACGACACCGAAGCTTTTCAACCTAGTTTATATGGTACGAACGAGTGGTTTCCCAATTTCTTCGAATACTTGTTTAATTGTTTGGTAATTGCTTATTGTTTGTTCTTTTTAATTCGAAAATTAAATCAACTGGAAAGTTCAAAATACAATCGTTTCATCGCCATCGGATTATTGGTTTTAAGTGTTCCTTTTTGGATGTTTCTATTGTATTTAAATAAGGGATTGATTGAAAACAGTTCGATTCCATTAGTTATTGAAAAATTATTTTCGCTCAATATCTATTCGGTTTTAGCGTTGGCGAGTATCGGACTCTTATTTTATCTTTTCCATAAATTAATTAAGGAAACAATCCATTTATGTTTTACAAATAAAGTGTCATTTCAGGTAATGCTGGTGATTGGTTTTGTAATAGGAATAGGATTTTGTATCTATCAATTTACGGTCGGGCATCGATTGATGTTTGCTTCCTTTTTTCCTTTGATTATCACCTTTTTATTGTTGTTCTCTGTTTATTGGGAGCGACCATCATTGAAAATAGGTTATGGTATCGCGTTTCTGTTTCTCTATTCTTTATTGGTAGCATTAAATTTAGGAGAATTCAACCATCGAAAAGAGCAAAGTGAGCGAGAATTATATGCAAATCAGTTAGCGGCTGAAAAAGATATTGTTACAGAGGTTGAATATGCGAATATCAAAGAGAAAGTCAAAAAAGATGAAGTTCTTTTAAAATTAATTTCTTCACCTCGAAATATGGGTTTATCTGATTTCGAAGATGGATTGGAAAGAAGAATTTTTAATGGCTT
>CANCEQ010000330.1 GCA_947375085.1 Flavobacteriales bacterium | reverse complement strand
ATAGGATATATCGAAAGTTCATCTTGAATTTTTACTCTAAAAATGTTTTGAGCTTGAGGTTCTCCGTGAACAATAAATAATTTTTCAGGTTTTTCTTTGAAATTTTTCAACCATTCAATCATCTCATATTGGTCTGCATGTCCCGACATTTTATCAATATTTCTGACGTCAGCTTCAATTTGAAAATACTTACCGAACATCTTCAATTCTCTAATCCCATCTTTTAACGCTCTTCCTCGTGTTCCTTCACCTTGAAAACCAACTTGTAAAATCGTATTTTTAGGATATCTTCCAAATTCTGTTAAATAACTTAAAACTCTACCTCCAGTTAACATACCGCTAGCAGCAATAACAATTTTTGACTGTTTGTCTTTTAGTAATTTTAGAGTATCTGGAAATTCACGAATGATTGAAATATTGGAACTAATCGTATGAGCTTCGCTTGTTGATAATTTATGCCAACTTGGATTATTTAAAAATATGTCAGTTGTAGTTGCACCCATTGGACTATCTAAATAAACAGGTAAATCGGGTATTTTTTTATCTGCTTTTAATTTATTTATTAAGTACATTAATTCTTGTGCTCTTTCAACTGCAAAACTTGGAATTAATAAAGTCCCACCTTTCTTAATCGTTTCTGTAATAACATCTTGCAAATCATCAATAGCTTTTCCTTTTGGATGTAAACGATCACCATAGGTGCTTTCCATGATAAGGAAATCTGTATTTTCTAAAATAGTAGGAGCGTCAAGTAGGTCGTTTTCTTTTCGCCCAATATCACCAGTAAATGTTATTTTTCGCCCAAAACATTCTATTTCAATAAAGCAAGAACCTAAAATATGTCCATTTTTTAAATAACGAAAAGAAACATTATTGGATACTTCATACCATTCATTATCTTTTCTTACTTCAAATAATTTTAGTGAATTTTCAACATCTTTTTCAATGTATAAAGGAAGGGCAGGACTATGTTTAGAATATCCTTCTTCATTTGCTCTTCTTGCTTCTTCTTCTTGAATCTTTGCACTATCTCGTAAGATTATTTCAACTAAATCTCTAGTAGGAGAAGTCATTAAAATTTTCCCTTTGAAACCATTCTTAACGAGTAAAGGAATATATCCGCAATGATCTAAATGAGCATGTGTAATCAATAAAATATCAATATCTTTTTCATTAAAAGGTAGTTTTTCCCTGTTTTTTAGACGTAATTGTTTTAATCCTTGAAATAAACCACAATCGACTAAAATGTTTAATTCTGGTGTTTTAAGTAAATGTTTAGAACCCGTAACAGTTTCAGCTGCTCCTAAAAATTGTATTGATATATTTGACTTACTCATAACTTAATTTTTTTTGAAGTTAGTTTAGATAAGAAGTCTTAACTATGATAGTAATCACTTTTAACAGTATTTATTATTACTTTAGTTTTGAAATAAAAAAATCAACATATGAAGATTGAATTAATTAGTAAAGAGGAGAATGTAATTTCTAATTGGTCAGGAGGATCTACTTCGCAGCTTTTTATTTTCCCGAAGAATTCTACTTTACAGGAACGTAATTTTGATTTCAGAATAAGTTCCGCAATAGTTGAAGTCGAAGAATCTGAATTCACTTCGTTTGTTGGTTATGATCGTTTATTAATGGTGTTGAATGGTGAATTAGAAATCGTTCATGAAAATCAATATAAGAAAACCTTAAAACAACATGAAGTTGATTCATTTTCAGGAGATTGGAAAACGACTTCAAAAGGGAAAATTACTGATTTTAATTTAATTGTAAAACGAGGTTATAAAGGGCAATTAAATTATTTGAATTTTAAAGTTGATGAACCAATTTCAAAAGAGCTTTCAAATCATGCTGAAAGAATAGGATATTTTGTGATTTCAGGAGAGTTAAAAGCTGAAATTAACAATTCAGTATATAATGTTCAAAAAGGAGAATTGTTGATGATTGAAAATAGGGGGGAGAAAGATTCTTTTAATTTGGAAGGGGATTGTGAGGTTGTGGAATTATTAATTTTTAATGTTTGATTATTAATTAAAAATCAATAATCAAACATTAAAAATTTTAAGAATTACATTTGCGGCATTCCGCCACCCATTCCTTGCATTTGTTTCATCATTTGAGCCATTCCTTTCGGGTTACTCATCATTTTCATCATTTTCTTCGTGTCATCGAATTGTTTCATCAGTTTGTTTACTTCTTGAATATTCGTTCCACTTCCTGCAGCAATACGGTTTTTACGTTGAGCTGTAATTAAATCAGGATTAGATCTTTCGATTGGAGTCATAGATTGAATAATCGCTTCTAAATGTTTGAAAGCATCGTCTTTGATTTCAACATCTTTCATTGCTTTCCCCATTCCAGGAATCATTCCCATTAAATCTTTTACATTCCCCATTTTCTTCACTTGTTGCAATTGCGCCAAGAAGTCATTGAAGTCGAATTGATTTTTAGATATTTTCTTTTGTAATTTTCTAGCTTCTTCTTCGTTGTAGTGCTCTTGTGCTAATTCTACTAACGAAACAACGTCACCCATTCCAAGAATACGATCCGCCATACGAGCAGGGTAGAATACATCTAATGCATCCATTTTCTCCCCAGTACCAACAAACTTAATTGGTTTGTTTACAACAGATTTGATAGATAAAGCAGCACCACCTCTTGTATCACCGTCTAATTTTGTAAGAACAACTCCGTCAAAATTAATTTTATCATCAAATGCTTTTGCAGTATTTACAGCATCTTGACCTGTCATCGAATCCACAACGAACAATGTTTCAGATGGATTAATTGCTTCTTTTACAGCTGCAATTTCATTCATCATTTGCTCATCCACTGCTAAACGTCCAGCAGTATCGACGATAACTACATTGAATCCTTTGCTTCTTGCGTGAACGATTGCTGATTTAGCAATGTTTACAGGATCTTTATCTTCTTTGTTTGAGTAAACTTCAATTCCTAATTGTTCTCCTAAAACGTGTAATTGGTCAATCGCAGCAGGACGGTAAACGTCACAAGCTACTAACAATACATTTTTACCTTTTTTTGTTTTAAGATAATTACCTAATTTACCAGTGAATGTAGTTTTACCAGAACCTTGAAGTCCTGACATTAAAATAATTCCAGGATTCCCTTTTAAGTTGATATCAACTTCATTTCCTCCCATTAATTCTACCAACTCTTCGTGGCAAATTTTTGTCATTAATTGACCAGGAGAAACTGATGTAAGTACGTCTCTACCAAGAGCTTTGTCTTTTACAGTTGTTGTAAATTCCTTTGCTGTTTTGAAGTTAACATCGGCATCTAATAAAGCTCTTCTAACTTCTTTCAATGTTTCAGCAACATTGATTTCTGTAATTTGACCGTGACCTTTTAATACTTTAAACGCTTTTTCAAACTTACTGGTAAGATTCTCAAACATAATTTTTCAATTTTAATGGTGCAAAAGTAGGGAAAAAAAGAGAATTTTTCTAAATTTTA
>CANCEQ010000329.1 GCA_947375085.1 Flavobacteriales bacterium | reverse complement strand
TTAGCTTATGGTCTTCATAGCCGTTTAGAAAAATTAAATTATTATTTAAATAATTCATTAACAACCGGTGAAACAGAAGTAAATAAGAATCTTGATTTTACAAAAGCTCATCATTTTGTATTAAGTTATGATAAGAATTTAACAGACTTAATTCATTTTAAAGTTGAACCATATTTTCAACATTTATTTTCTGTACCAGTAGTAGCTAATAGTTCTACATCATTTATAAATCTCCAAAATGATTGGTTTTTTGCTGAAAAGTTACAAAATACAGGAAATGGGAGAAACTATGGAATTGATATCACACTTGAAAAATATCTTTCAAAAGGATATTATTATTTGTTAACTGCATCGATTTTTAATTCAGAATATAAAGATGGAAATGGTATTTGGAGAAATACTAGATACAATCGAAATTATGTATTTAATTTCTTAATTGGTAAAGAATGGCAGACAGGCAAAAATAAACAGAACGTGTTAAGTTTAAATGCTCGTTTAAATTATCAAGGAGGTAATCGATATTCTAAAGTCAACGAAGCTGCATCGCATATAGCTAAAAGTGTTGTGTATGATGAAATTGATGCTTTTAAATTACAAGCTCTTTCAACTATGAATGTTCATTTTACTGCTAGTTATAAAATCAACAAGAAAAAAAGTGCTCATGAATTTGCATTGAAAATATTAAATATTACAAGTCAGTCTGATTTTTACGGATACAAATACAATTTGAGAGATAATTCAATTGAAAAAGATTTATCTACTATTTTACTTCCGAATTTGAGTTATAAAATAGAATTTTAAAATTGTCCTATTTAACTGAATTTTCGTCCTATCTAAAAGGTTTTCTTTGGATTTATCTTTACATAAATTAATAAACGATTTAAAATGAAAAAGAAAATTATTATTGTAGGTGCTACAGGTACGATGGGTAAATATTTATCAACTGCATGGGAAAAAAATCACGAGGTGATAAGAGTGGGTTCTAAAAGTGGGGATTTTCAAGTAGATGTTACGTCAACAGAATCGATTGAAGCTTTTTTTAAAAAAGTAGGTCCATTTGATGCTCTAGTATCAACAGCAGGTCCAACTTTTGTTGGTCCATGGAGTAAATTGACTGACATTGAATTTAGAAAAGGTGTTGAAGGAAAAATGATGGGGCAAATTAATTTAGTACTTATCGGTCAACATTACATCAATCCTAAAGGGTCGTTCACTTTAATCACTGGAGGTTTAACAAATGAACCACAATTAAATTTTGCAAATGCTTCTGCAGCAAATGGTGCAGTAGAAGGTTTCGTAAGAGCAGCAGCAATTGAATTAGGTAATGGGATTCGTATAAATGCAGTTAGTCCAACTGTTATTGAGGATTCACCACAATATTTCCCATATTTCCCTGGTGAAATGCCTGTAACAATGAGAGCGTTAGAATATGGTTTCAGTAAAAGTGTATTTGGAGCAAATACAGGACATATTATCAAACCTTGATTAAATAAACACTAAAAAACAAAACCGTACAAATTTCTCTGTACGGTTTTGTTATGTTTAAATTTCAATAAAAACAACTATTGAAACTTCTTTATCAACCACTTTAAAAACAAAGTAACCGAAAAACTCACTATAGCACCAACGAATGCCAGGATAACAGTTTTCAAATAATCTTGCGGGTCAATAGTCGCAAATAAGGTAAACACCGTTCCAGTTACTGTTCCCAGTGTTGTGCTATAATCGTGATGCGGATACATACTTGTTTATTTTAAGATTGAGCTTGTTGTTGTTGAGCTGCTCTTCTTTCTTCCTCTTCTAATCGCATCGTTTCCTCTGCAATTTGAGATAAATATTGAAGTCTTTCTTCCAAACGAACTTGCATTTCTTTGATTGCATCAATCGAAATTGGTGAAGTATCATCACATTTAGATTCTTTTTGAATGTTGATGTTCATTTCAAAGATTTCTGAATTTTCAATTAAATCTTCATTCACATCAATAGAAACCAAATTCACTTTTGCTCCTGAATCGTTAGTTGATACAGGATGCTGTTTCATTTTAAACTGTACTTGTAAGTTATTATTTTTCACTCCAAGTAATTCATTACAATTTGCCATTGCTAAATTTTTAAAAATTAATAAATCGTTTATTTTTCGTTGCTCACTGCAGTTTGAGCTACTGCAGACGCAACAGTTCCAGCCACCACCAAATATTGGCCGATTAGAACCACCATCGCAGGCAACGCAATAGGTGTCGCGATAAGTGCTCCACCTGTTGCAGCCAATCCAATACCAATATTTCTCAATACCTTAAAAAACTTTGGTGTCGGAGCGTTAAATCTTGCTACTATTCCCATAACTCAAATATTATAGTACTTCAATTATGCGTAAAGCATTGAAAGAACCATTCTTCAATGAGTATTGAACACCATTTACCAATTGGAAAAACTCAATTTTCAAAAGATAAATCTTAGTTCCTGTACCTGCCGGCACAGCAGTAGGTGTTAATGTTACAGCAGTTGATGGAGCAGTAACCGCTAAATTTAAAACGTTCGTCATTTTAAAATCAACAACACCAGTTGCGAAATTTAAATTCGCATAACCACCCGTTAAACTCATATGAGTTGCTCCTGCAGGAAAAACAACATCAGTTGCAGGAACTAAACCTGCAATTGTAATTACACCTGTTGCAGGAACTAACGTGTAAGGTTTGTAAAGCATACTTGCTAAAAGAGCATTTGAGTTAAACTCAAAACCTTTTAACAAAGCTTTTGCTGTTGCGTTTCCAATTCCAACACCTACATTTCTTGCTCCACGTACACTTGTTGAATCCAAATTTTTAACTTTCGCTAAAACTTGCGTTACACGCGTTAGCAATTTGTTATCGGACACATTAACCGTAATATTTCGTAATGAATCACGAAATAACTTTCCAGAAGTTGCAATACTCCCGAATTCAGAACCGTTTTCACGCGTTCTAGCGAATGATGGATCATTCTTGATACGTTCACCATCAAGTGACGTTTTCATCTTTGCTAAATGTCCATCTTTCGATTTGTAAAAAGTTACGTTATCCAACGTTCCTTTAATCTTTAAAAGACCAGTTTGCCTTGCCATTTTTTCATTTTTTTTAATCCAATAGATTGAGACTTTCTCAATCCGAAAACATCATTCATATCGCGAATAGAATTTCTGTTTGTTGAATCAAAAATAGAGGAGAGGGGAATGCTTTCAAAATGACTAATTCCGACAAATAAACTTTGTGTTATATTATGCCGTTTTGGTAGTTTATACCTGTATAAAAAAGCTTTATTTTTGCGTTAATTGAGTTTTGAAATGCAATTTATTGAATAAATACAGTTACTCATAAACATGTTTAAAGTATAGTTAAAGTATTACAATAGATAAATTAAACTAAATAGCATCAAAACAAATGATAAGGATTAAATATTTATCAAATAATCTAACATGAAAAGAGTTGTAATATATCCAAAAGACGTCATGATTATCACTGGTAAA
>CANCEQ010000328.1 GCA_947375085.1 Flavobacteriales bacterium | reverse complement strand
ACTCCGGATTATTATCCTTTGACATTAAATTCATTGGTTACGGCTTGTAATCAGAAATCAGCACGTAATCCAGTTGTAGAATACGATGAGGAAACAGTTATTATTGCTTTGGATTCATTGAAGAAAAAAGGATTAACAGGAAATGTGATTAGCAGTGGAATGCGTGCTTTGAAATACCGACATAATTTAGCAATTGCCCATCCTTTAGATCCCGCAGAAACATCTGTAATTTGTTTGTTATTGCTTCGTGGTCCTTTAACAGCTGGAGAAATTAATTCAAATTCTGGAAGACTTCACGATTTTGAATCATTAACTGAAGTACAAGAAACATTGGAACAATTGGCTAATTATGAAATTCCATTTGTAATCCAACTTCCAAAAAGACCAGGACAAAAAGAAGCAAGATATTGTCATTTATTCGGTGAGGTTACTGAAATTGTGGAAAATGATTTTTCTCAAGAACCTGCTAGAAAAAATGTTAGTCAGTTAGAAGAACGTTTATCTATAGTTGAAACTGAATTAGCTGAATTAAAAGCTGCTTTCGATAAGTTAATGGCAGAATTGAGTTAATTTTATTTTTCCACAAATTGGAAATTGATATTAATAATGGAACTATATCTATTCTCAATTAATTCATAATAAACCATTTAATACATTGGCATGATAATGAATATTATTGAAGAAAAACTATCGATATGAAAATTTTCA
Source organism: Flavobacteriales bacterium (assembly GCA_947375085.1). The sequence continues at coordinate 2,811 of CANCEQ010000328.1, read as the reverse complement.
TTGTAGATGATGATGTGTTTTACTTAAATATATTTAAGCAGCAATTATCAATTATTGGCTTTAATGATGTAACAGAGTTTATAGATGGAAAGGATTGTCTATTACAACTTTCGGATAAACCTGACGTTATTTTTGTTGATTATAATATGGATTCTATTTCTGGATCAGAATTAATTACTCAAATTAAACTAATTAATCCGTCAATATTCATTGTTATGATTTCTGCACAATCAAACACCACACCATCATTTGAGGCTCTTCAACTTGGTGCGTTTGATTTTATACTTAAAGATAATTACGTTGAAAAAAAGTTAACTGAAATTCTAAATAATATCATTTCAATTAAAAACATTAACGAAATGAAAAATAATTTAAAATAACTATTGGATTATAAAATCTACTACCAATGTAGGCGGTCTACCAATAATTGCTTTATTCCCTTTAATAATAATTGGACGCTCAATTAATTTAGGAAATTTCACTAATAAATTAACTAATTCTTTTTCATCCAACGTTTTACCTTTTACATTCTCTAGATAGTCTTTCTCTCCTTTTCTCATTAATTCCAGAGCTGAAATTCCTAATTTAGAAAGTAAATCTGTTATGTTTTTAGCAGTTTGCTCTTCTTTCAAATATTCTACTATTTCTAAATCAACTCCTTCTTCTTTTAAAAGGCTAAGTGCTTCTCTACTTTTAGAACATTGATTATTATGGTAAATCGTAATTTTTTCTGACATCATTTCTATTTTTTATCCTACTAACAATCCAAATAAAGTTGGGTTATTATTTAGGTATTCAAATGTAAAGTTCAACGCATTCAGTTTATCACAAATACCTTGAAAATCTTCTCTGTTTTTTAATTCAATCCCTACTACTACGGGACCACTTTCTCTACTGTTTTTCTTAGAGAATTGGAAATAAGTAATGTCATCTTCAGGTCCTAAAACATCATTAACAAAAGCTTTTAATGCTCCTGGACGTTGAGGAAATTGAACCATGAAATAATGTTTCAAACCTTCATAAACCAATGAACGTTCTTTTATTTCCTCTGTTCGAGTTATATCGTTGTTACTTCCACTTACAATACAAACAACATTTTTACCTTTGATTTCATCCTTGAAAAAATCCAAAGCTGTAATTGTTAAAGCTCCAGCAGGTTCTACTACCATTGCTTCTTCGTTGTACAAACTTAAAATCGTACTACATACTTTTCCTTCAGGAACTGTAACCACTTGAGATAATTTGTCTTTACAAATATCAAATGTCAAATCCCCTACTCGCTTCACAGCTGCGCCATCCACGAATTTATCGATATGATCCAACGTTGTATTTACTCCATTTGTAATTGAAGTCAACATTGAAGGAGCACCTTCCGGTTCAATACCAATAATTTTCGTATTCGGACTAAGAGTTTTAAATACTGTACAAACACCTGCTGCTAAACCTCCTCCTCCAATTGGAACAAAAAGATAATCAATTGGTTCTGTTGCTGTTTCTAAAATCTCTAGTGCAACAGTACCTTGACCTGCAATTACTAATGGATCGTCAAAAGGATGAATAAAAGTCAAGTTATTTTCTTGACCATATTTCACAGCATCTTTAAAAGCATCGTCAAATGTATCTCCAGCTAAAACAATTCTTACTTTCGATTTACCAAAAAGTTCAACCTGCTTTATTTTTTGTTTCGGAGTTGTTGAAGGCATATAAATTGTCCCTTGAATTCCAAGAACCATACAAGAATAAGCGACACCTTGAGCATGATTTCCAGCACTAGCGCATACAATTCCGTTTGCCTTTTGTTCATCTGATAAATGATACATCTTATTATACGCTCCCCTTAACTTATAAGAACGAACCAACTGTAAATCTTCTCTTTTTAAAAGAATTTTAGCTTCGTATTTATCAGATAAATTTAAGCTTTTCATTAGTGGAGTTTTATAGGCTACTCCTTCTAACTTAACTTTTGCTTCTTCGACGTTTTGTAGTGAAATCATTTAATTGATGATTGATATTGGATGTTGGATGTTGAATTAATCAACCATCCAACATCAAAAATTTAAAATTATTTTACAGTATTGATAACTTTCATATCAGTCATTGCTGCGCGTAATACATCTCCTACTTTTTCGATTGTATGAGAACGTAATACATTATTTACAGCAATAATTTCTTTGTTGTCAACACCATTGTCTTTTCCATCATTGTAATTTTTTCCGATGATATCAGTATCCACTTTTTTCATAAAATCAGCTAATAATGGTTTACAAGCATGATCAAATAAATAACATCCGTACTCAGCTGTATCAGAAATTACTCTGTTCATTTCGAATAATTTTTTACGAGCAATTGTATTTGCAATCAATGGTGTTTCGTGTAAAGACTCATAATAAGCTGATTCTTCTTTGATTCCACTTTCAACCATTACTTCGAAAGCTAATTCTACACCCGCTCTAACCAAAGCAACCATCAATAATCCATTATCAAAGAATTCTTGCTCAGTTAATTTAGCTGTTGCTTCTGATTTTTCGAATGCTGTATTTCCTGTAGCTTCTCTCCAAGTCAACAAGTTTTTATCATTGTTAGCCCAATCCTCCATCATTGTTTTAGAGAAATGTCCGCTCATAATATCATCTTGGTGTTTCTCAAAAAGAGGACGCATAATTGCTTTTAACTCATTTGATAATTCAAATGCTTTAATTTTAGCCGGATTAGATAAACGATCCATCATTGCAGTAATACCACCTTGCTTTAAAGCTTCCGTAATTACTTCCCATCCATATTGAATCAATGTTGAAGCATATCCTGTATCAA
>CANCEQ010000327.1 GCA_947375085.1 Flavobacteriales bacterium | reverse complement strand
ACAGATATTTGATTCGTTGAAAAAGTTTCAATCACCGAACTTACTTGTTGACCTAATTCTCTTGTAGGAACTAAAACCAAAACTTGGGTCGATGAATCAGTTCTGTCAATAGAAGCCAACAATGGCAAACCAAAAGCTAATGTTTTTCCAGTACCTGTTTTACCAATACCAACAAAATCGTCAGAGGAATTAATTAAAGCCGGAATTGCTTTTTCTTGAATTTCTGTTGGAACTGTTATTCCATTTTGATTTAATATCGCTACGATTTCTTCTGAAATCCCTAATTGTAAAAATTGACTCAAACTTAATATTTTTGGTTTATCGAACTTTATTATTTTCTCGTTGCTATTATTTGGCTGTAATTCGTGTGAATTTAATATTTAATCCTTGTTCGATTTGACGAATACGTTTCACCTCTTTTGGATCAATAATACTCAATGAAACACCTTTTTTACCAGCCCTAGCAGTTCTCCCACTTCGGTGCGTATAATATTCCATTTTTTCGGGTAAATCATAATGAACAACGAAACAAAGACTATCTACATCAATTCCTCTTGCAGAAACATCCGTTGTAACCAATAATTGAATTTTATGATTTTTAAATGCACGCATTGCTTTTTCACGCTCACGTTGTTGTAAATCTCCGTGAATGGCATCAGCAACAAATTTCTTTTCTTGTAAAAATTCAACCAATTTTTGTGTACTGGCTTTTGTTCTACAGAAAATAATTCCACTGTCTCCACCTTGCACATTTAAAAACTGCACCAATGTTTGATTTTTAAATCTTGGATCACACGTTACAAATTGATGTTCAATCGACTGATTTACAATATTTCGTTTGTTGATTTGCACTTTATACGCATCATCAGCCATGTATTTCCCGATGATTTCTTTTAAATTCTCTGGTAATGTTGCAGAAAACAACCACGTATTTCTACTGCCAATTGTTGCTTTTAAAATGGTATCCAATTCTTCTTTGAACCCCATGCTTAGCATCTCATCCGCTTCATCCAATACAATCGTTTCAACTTGTGTTAAATCAATTGCTTTTTTCTCTAATAAATCAATTAAACGTCCTGGTGTAGCGACTACAATATGTGTCGGACGACTCAAAGCTCTAATCTGATTTTCAATTTTATCTCCACCATAAACCGCTTCGATGAATATTTTATCAGAATACTTTGTCAACTTAAACAATTGTTTTTGAATCTGTTGACCAAGTTCTCTAGTAGGTGAAAGAATCAAAGCTTGAATACGACTATCATTCGTATCCATACGTTGTAACAAAGGCAACCCAAAAGCAGCCGTTTTACCTGTCCCAGTTTGTGCCTGACCAATAAAATCGGTTCCAAACTCTAATAAATAAGGTATTGCTTTCTCTTGAATCTCTGAAGGAGTTTCAATATTGATCTCTTTCAATGCTTTGATAAATTGATCTTTAACTCCTAATTCCTTGAACGTTTTCACACTATTGATTTTTAATTGAATGCAAAGATAGTTTTTTATAGGAGATATTAGATGATGGATGTAGGACTCTAGATATTAGACTTTAGATACAAGACTATAAGATTATCTTCGATGCTGCTTAGGGGTCAAGATATTAAGACTTATTCATACAAGAACTTTAAATTAGTCTTTGTTCTTGAAGTCTGGTATCTTTTTAATCTAATTTTATTTTTTCTTTAATTCTTCAATTATTTCTAATTCCGTATTTAACCAATTCTCTTTAATTTGGTAAGGATATTCTTCATAAATTGAATTACCCTCATTGATAGAATATCCTTTTGAAAAATCGACTTTTGTTTTATTTATTATATCTGTAGCTTCTTGGTATTTTTTATCTTTTTCTAAAAATAGCGCTATATAAAACTTAACATCAGGAAATTCAGGATATAAAGTCAATGTTTTATCAAAATACTTCATTGCTTGATCTAATTTTCCTAGCTCCATATTAGTAATACCTAAATAAAAATATTCTAAAAAATGACCGAAACCCCATTTCTCTTCACTGTATAAAATTGAATTACTAAAATATTCTTTCGCTTTTTCAAATTGATTCAATTGAAGATGGCTTAATCCTAAGTAAAAATCATATGAATGATCCATTACAAATCCAATTTTATGTTTCGATTTTAAAATTTCAAAATCTTGAATTGAACTTTGGTAGGATCTAACAAAAATGCATTTTATAAAAGCTCCGTACTCGATATAATGATCTGTTTTATCATATTTAATAGCACTATCTAAATATTGCAAACCCAATTCATACTTTTTTTGTTTGAATAATGGCATCGCTTTTTGTTGCCATAAATAAGCATTGGTGGGTATTTCAAATAAAATACTATCCAGGTATTTTTGTCTATCTATCGAAAAAAGTCTAACAGAATTAATTTTTTCGTAATAACGATTAAGCTGAACGGTATCGATTGATTGTTTTTTTTCTTCATTTTGAGCATTCATGAAGTGTGGAAAACAAACAATAATAGATAATAATAAAATAGATTTCATAGGTGGTGTTTAATTGGATATTTTTTTGATTCAAGACTTAAAGATTATCTTCGATTCTTCTTCGAGGTCAAAATATTAAGACTTATTTTAGTAAAAGTTTGAATAAGTCTGTAATCTTTTAGTCTGTTATCTTTTAGTCTAAAAATCTATTCCCCTAAAACTGTTTCCCAATGATCATTCAAAAAGGCTACTAACTTTCTAGATGTATTATTGAAGTAACGTTTTGTTCTATAACCACTTACCCAAGTAATTCCTCTTACAGCATTTGTTAAGAAGATTTCATCAGCAGCAATTATATTTTGTGGAAAAATGGTACACTCATATACTTTAATTCCGTGAGAAACAGCTAAATTAATAATTTGCATACGCATTGTACCAGCTAAACAACCTTCGTCTAATCCAGGTGTATACAATACTCCGTTACTCACAACAAATAAATTAGAACTTGAACTTTCTAGAATTGCACCTTTTTCATTCACAATTAAAACTTCATCCAATTGACGTTCTGAAGCATTGATTGCAGCCATTACGTATAAAAGTCCGTTTTTTGTTTTGTAGTTTGAAAGACTATTTTTAACTTTCTTTAAATCAGAATATAAATCGATTTCCCAACCTTTTGAATTCAAATCAAAACTGTTGTTTTCAATTGGATACACTTCTATGAAATAAGTAGCTTCATTAGAAGCAGGATTGTATGTTCCGCCAGCAATTCTATCCAAAGAAATACGACACTTCCCTCCTTCTCTAATTTCTGATTTGTCGATTAAATATTGAACACGTTCTGTAAAAAACTGCACATTAAAAAATACAGACGGTCTCATTTTAAGAGCAGCTGCACCTTCCAATAAACGTTTCACATGGTTCTCCATATTTAACGGTTTACCATTCATAATTCGAATACTTTCAAAAACACCATCACCGTATAAGTGAGCACGATTTCCTGCCTGAATAGTAGGAGTATCATTTGATAAAATAGTACCGTTTGAATTAACGAATAATTGCGCCATAATCTAAAAAACTAAATTCAATAAATCTTTTCCCTTTTCAATATTAATAATTAATATGAAAAT
>CANCEQ010000326.1 GCA_947375085.1 Flavobacteriales bacterium | reverse complement strand
AATTATTTTTTCTTCCCAATGAATCGAATAACAGAACCTATACCATTGTGATACAAACCTTCGCTTAATTCAATTTCTTTTTCTTCCAAAACTAAAATTTCATAATTACTAAAATCGGCTTTTATTTCATCTATCGAAAAAAGCATATTGATGTTTTTCGGTCCACCGATTTTAGGATTTGATATTACATATTCTAGATGCTTCTTACTGAAAGCTTCAAAAATAATTAGTCCTCCACTTGTAAGATATTTATCCAACTCTTTATGAATACTCGATTTGATAGTAGCAGGAAAATGAGCATAAATTAAAGCAATTGCATCAAATTGAGCATTTTTAAATTCCAATGATTGAAGTTCACCAACTTGGTAATCGACGGAAACTTTATTCATTTCAGCTAATTTCAATGCTTTCTTTCTACCTTCATCACTAATGTCGAACGCTGAAACTTCCCAACCTAATTTAGCTGCAAAAACAGCATTCCTACCTTCTCCTTCTGCGGGAAAAAGAATCGTTCCTGAATTTAATTTTAATAACTGTTCTTTTAAGAAATTGTTTGGCTCTATACCGTATGCAAATCCTTCCTGTCTATACCTTTCATCCCAAACTTCTTTCATAATTTTATATTTAATTTTTTAAGCTATTCAGTAAATAATCTTCAACTTCTTGAATGGCTAATTTGACATTTCGATTTATTCCTATTAAAGTTGCCGAGGCAAAACCTGTCCATCCACCATATCCTACTAACCAAAGTCCGTCAATTGCTTGGACTTTACTTTCAACTGTTTTAACAATACCTCTTTCGTCCATCTCAACCAAGCCTTTCAAAAACGAAGTTGCAAATCCAAAACCAGTACACCAAACAATTATATCAAAAGATTCCTTTGTACCATTTTCCCAAATTATACCGTTTTCATCCATTTTTTGAAAAATCCCACTAGAAATAAGTATGCCTCTATCTCTTGCTTCATTTACTGAAGGAACCATTACAATATTTCCTAAATCATAATTTTCAGCTATAAATGGCTTACCTTCTTTTTCAGCTTTGTATTTTGCAGTTGCCGTATTGAAAAGTGAAAATCCATCTACATCATCGGGTAAAAATTGAGGTTCCTTTTTAGTCGACCATTTTACATTTGCTACTTTTGATATTTCAGCAACAAGTTGTGCTCCTGAATTACCTTCACCAACTACTAAAACATTTAAATCTTTAAATAGTTCAGTATTTTTATAATGAGCTGAATGAATTTGAATTCCTTTGTACAATTCCTTTCCTTCAATATTCGGAATAAATGGATTATTCCAAGTACCTGTTGCTCCAATTACAACTTTAGAATAAAAATCGCCTTGGGTTGTTTTTAAACTGAAAATTTTGTTTACATTCGTAATAGAAAGAACTTCTGTATTTCTTTTAATCGGTAGTTGATAATGCTCTTCATATTGGTCTAAATAGCTAATAACTTCATCTTTCGAAGGGAATAAATTTTCTGATTTTGGCATTTGCCAACCTGCTAATGAACTATGTTCTGCAGGGGAAAATAAAGTCAAACTATCCCAAGCATTGTTCCAAGCTCCTCCAGGTTTCTCTTGTTTGTCTAAAATTAAAAAGGAAAAATTTGACCGTCTTAAATGATATCCACACGTTAATCCACTTTGTCCACCACCTATGATTATGATGTCGTAACTATTTTCCATTTTAAATTCTAATTTAAAGCTATTTAAACCATTTCTTTCTAAACCAAAATGCCAATTTCACCAAAGCAATTAAAGCAGGGACTTCAACTAATGGTCCGATAACTCCTGCAAATGCTTCACCACTGTTGATTCCGAAAACACCAATTGCAACCGCGATGGCTAATTCAAAATTATTTCCTGTCGCCGTGAATGCTAAAGCTGTCGTAGTTGAATAATCTGCACCTAATCGTTTTGCAAAAAAGAACGTAACAACAAACATGACTGCAAAATAAATCACCAAAGGAATAGCAATTTTAACTACATCAAAAGGAATTTTAACAATCATTTCTCCTTTTAAACTGAACATTATGATAATCGTAAATAGCAAAGCTATCAATGTAATAGGCGAAATAAAAGGGAGATACTTTTTCGTGAACCATTCTTCTCCTTTGATTTTAATTAATGCATATCGACTGATTATTCCCGCTAAAAATGGAATCCCTAAATAGATAAAAACACTCTGCGCAATTTGTCCGATTGTAATCGAAATTCCTAGACTTTTCATTCCGAAAAGAGCAGGCATTTTGGTCAAGTAGAAATAAGCAAAACTCGAATATAGTAACACTTGAAGAATACTATTAATCCCAACTAAACCAGCAATGTATTCTCGATTACCTTCTGCTAATTCATTCCAAACTATCACCATTGCAATACAAGGCGCAATTCCAATTAAAATCAACCCTGTAAAGTATTCTGGTGAATCTTTCATAAAAAGATAGGCCAATAAGAACATAAAGAAGGGCGCAATAATCCAAGTGATAAACAAGGACATTCCAATTAATTTTAAGTTTTTAAAAATTCGTGGAATTTCTTCGTATTTTACTTTTGCTAAAGGAGGATACATCATTAAAATCAAGCCAATTGCCAAAGGAATATTCGTTGTACCATTCGACAAACTATCCAAAGAAGTTGAAATAGAAGGGATGAAAAAGCCCAATCCAACTCCTAAAATCATTGCTGAAAATATCCAAACGGTTAGGTAACGATCTAAAAATCCTAATCTTTTTCTTTCGTGAGCTGGGGTACAATTATTTCTAGTCATTGTTATTTAATTAAAGAGAATACATATAAAGTTTCCAATGCAATTTGAAGCGAACGCTCTCTGTATTTTTCATCTTGTTGAGGAGTTCCATCAAATTCTTTCGGGTCTTTGTAGGTTGTTGCTATTCGTAATTCAACCCCAGCAATAAACGGACAATTTTCTTCCGCATCACCACAAGTCATAATCGCAGCGAAATTAGTCGTCGGATTAAAAGTATCATCATACACTTTTGAAAAACAAATAGACGGATTTGAAATCTCACTAAATTTCACTTCAAAAATCGGGTTTGAACTTTCTGATTTTGTACGAATTTCAAATCCAATTTCTTTTAAAGCATTGATAGCATTGATATTGAAAGCGGTAGCTTCTGTCCCTCCTGAAAAAGTGGAAACATTTTCAATAGTATAAAATTCAGACGCTACAGCCGCCCAAATCTGACCAAAATGACTTCTTCTTGAATTATGCGTACAAACATATATCAATTGAATGGGTTCATTTTTATCTTTTTTACTTTGAATAAATGAACTTATTTTTTTCAAAATCGATTTTCTATCGGATGGAATTTCATCGAATTTTTGCGAAAGGTTATTACAAATAGCTTTTATTTTTGAGTACATCGGTAAATTAATTTAAAAACTTTATCCTCCCCCCTGCCCCCCTCCAAAGGGGGAAGAATAACCAAACTTATTTGAAATTATAGTTTTATTTTTCGTTTTCCCCCTTTGGAGGGGGAGGAAATTTTATTGAAACATAATGCTAGATTTTAGAGATAAAAGTGTCATAAGTCTAACTTCTAATATCTAACTTCAAGAAT
>CANCEQ010000325.1 GCA_947375085.1 Flavobacteriales bacterium | reverse complement strand
TTAATGATTCAAAATTTGGAATTGCTAATGCTTTTGCAATTTCCTTTAAATCAGGGAGTTTTTTGCTCTCTAAATCTTTTTTATCCATAAAAATGATAAATGTATATTTTTAAATATTGAGATGTTCTAACGAAAACGTTTGGATTTTTGTGTGAAACAAAGATTCTTTTTTGTTTGCACGTTACAATAGTACTAATTTTCTTTCTTACAGCAATAAAACTTTTAAAAAAAATGAAAAATTAGATTAAAACCTTCGCTTTTTTCTTCAAGTGTTATATAAATTTCAATTCAAACTTTTATTATTTCTATATTTGACTTCAAAAATAATCAATATGAAGTCAATTTTTTCAACGTTTTGGTACGTTAGTGCTTTTATGTTAGTCGGGTGTTTGTTCTTTTTAGAATCATCACTTCCTACTATTAATCCAATCGTTTTTAAAAGTGTTCGTTACATTTTAATGGCCTTTTTATTTGTTGTTTCTTTTAAACGTAAAAAAATGTCGTTGTGGATTTTTTCAGCAATGATAATCGGAATTGAGGTAGGAATCGATTTTCCAGATTTTGCAAAGGAAATGTCTAGGTTTGGGACCATCTTTTTGCGTTTAATTAAGTCTTTAGTAGCACCTTTGATTTTCGCAACTTTAGTTGTTGGAATTGCTGGACATAGTAATATTAAACAGGTTGGTAGAATGGGTTTGAAAAGTATTTTGTACTTTGAGATTGTCACTACTATTGCTCTGTTTATAGGTTTGTTAGCGATAAATGTTAGTCAGGCTGGGGTAGGAGTTCATGCAGAGAAAAGAGCCGCAGATATTGAAAAATCAACTGAATTATTAAAACAAACGGAAGCACCAAAAGATCATTTAATCGAAATTTTCCCAGAGAATATTGCTAAATCAATTAGTGAAAACAACGTTTTACAAGTAGTTGTCTTTTCTGTGATATTTGCTATTGGTTTAGGAATGGTAAAACATGAAACGCATAAACGAACTATGTTGAGTTTCTTTGAGGGGTTGAGTGAGGTTATGTTTAAATTTACGGATATAGTTATGTATGTTGCTCCTTTGGCAGTTTTTGGCGCACTGTCAAGTACTGTAGCAAAATCAGGAGTTGATGTTTTAATGAATCTTCTAAAACTCGTCGGAACTTTATATGTTGCTTTAATTGTTTTTGTTTTAACCGTGTTTTTACCAATTGCATTATTGGCTAAAATTCCAATTAAACGTTTTTTAATGGCTATTTCTGAACCTGTTTCATTAGCGTTTGCAACAGCAAGTAGTGAAGCTTCTCTACCAATTGCAATGGAAAAATTAGAACGATTTGGAGTAGCGAAGAAAGTGGTTGCATTTGTTTTACCTACTGGATATAGTTTTAATTTAGATGGAACTACGCTTTATTTATCGTTAGCAACTGTTTTTATTGCTCAAATGTGTGGTGTAAATCTTCCAATAGGAGAACAAATTGGTATTTGTCTAGTGTTAATGCTTACAAGTAAAGGTGTTGCAGGTGTTAGAGGTGCATCTTTTGTAATTTTAGCTGGTGCAGTTGGTTCTATTAAAGGTTTAAATGCTGAACAAGCAAGTGTAATTTTGGCAGTTGATGCTTTGATGGATATGGGGAGAACAAGTGTCAACGTACTTGGGAACTGTTTAGCATCAGTTGTTATAGCAAAAAGTGAAGGTGAGTTCGATATGGATTTAGCTACTGGTAAGAAAGAGTATGAAGCTTTTGAATATTTTCATAAGTAATATAAATTCAGCATTTTAATTCTTTATTATTGAACACGATAAGAAAGCTTTAATTTGCCTTATAGTTTCCCCTTCAAATACTCCCCAGTATAATTTCCTTTTTCTAACACCAATGATTCAGGTGTTCCTTCAAAAATAATATTTCCACCTTTTTCTCCTCCTTCAGGACCAATATCAATTATCCAATCTGAACATTTTATGACTTCTGTATTGTGTTCAATTACAAGTACTGAATGACCAGCATTGATTAATTCGTTAAATGCAATAATTAATTTATTAATGTCGTGGAAATGAAGCCCTGTTGTAGGCTCATCGAAGATAAATAGAGTAGAAGGAGTGCTGCCACCTTTTGCTAAAAAGGAAGCTAATTTGATACGTTGTGCTTCACCACCACTCAACGTACTAGAGGATTGTCCTAGAGAAACATACCCCAAACCAACATTAACCAATGGTTGAATTTTCTCAACGATTTTTTGTTCTAATTTATCAGTCCCTTCTTTGAAAAAGTCTAAAGCAGATTGAATGTCCATTTCAAGAATATCAGCGATGTTTTTACCTCTGTATTCTACTTCTAATGTCTCTGATTTATAACGTTTTCCATTGCAATTATCACACGGTAAATGAACATCTGCCATAAATTGCATTCCAACTGTAATTTCACCTTCTCCTTCACACACTTCGCATCTTCCACCCTCTACATTGAAACTGAAAAATCCAGGTTTGTATCCACGTACTTTGGAAATTTGTTGTCTGCAAAATAAATCACGAATATCATCGAATGCTTTTACATAAGTGATTGGATTACTTCGAGAAGATTTACCAATCGGATTTTGATCTATAAATTCTACAGCTTTTACCATTTTAAAATCGCCCGATAATTCAGAGAAATTCCCTTGGAAATCACCAAATTGACCTAGCTCTTTTCGAATAGCTGGATATAAAATGTCTTTAATTAATGTTGATTTTCCAGAACCACTTACTCCTGTGATACAAACCAAGCTATTTAAAGGAACATTAACAGAAACGTTTTTTAAATTATTCTGACGAGCACCTTTTACTGTTAATTTATTATTAGATGTTCTTCGTTTTTTAGGTACTGGAATAACTTCTTTTCCAGTTAGGTATTTAGCAGTTAAACTATTCTCACTATCAATTAGTTGACTAAAATCTCCTTGAAAAACAACTTCTCCACCATAAACTCCGGCCATTGGACCGATGTCGATGATTTCGTCAGCAGCTTTCATCATTTCTTCTTCGTGTTCGACAACAATTACTGTATTACCTAAATCACGAAGATTTTTAAGAACTTGTATTAATCGATGCGTATCTCTTGGGTGAAGTCCGATACTTGGTTCGTCTAAAATATACATCGACCCAACTAAACTACTTCCTAGTGAAGTCGCCAAATTGATACGTTGTGATTCACCTCCTGATAATGAATTTGATTGACGGTTTAATGTTAAATATCCTAAACCTACTTCATTCAAAAATGATAATCGATTAACAATTTCAGGTAAAATACGTTTAGCAACTTGTCTGTCGTAGTCGTTTAACTCCAGTTTTTGAAAGAAATCCAAACTATCAGAAACCGGCATTAAAACAACTTCTGTAACTGATTTTTGATTGACTAAAACATAATTCGCATCTTTTCTCAAACGCGTTCCTTTGCAATCAGGACATTCAGTTTTACCTCTATAGCGAGAAAGCATTACACGGTATTGAATTTTATACGTTTGAGATTCTAAAAATTTGAAAAATTCGTTAAGTCCTGTAAAGTATTTATTTCCTTCCCATAAAAGTTGGTATTCTTTCTCCGTTAATTCATCAATTGCTCTATGAATAGGAAAATCAAACTTTTT
>CANCEQ010000324.1 GCA_947375085.1 Flavobacteriales bacterium | reverse complement strand
ATGATTATTTTTTTCATAGTCTTAAATTTTAGAGAGTTTAAAATTACATAAATTAAAATTCTAAAATTGATTTATTTAGTGTAATTTGATTTTTAAATTGAATCTAAAAGGGTTATAAAAAGGGAAATTTTCGTGTTAAATTTGTAAATTATACAGATTAATCAATTGATCATAATCAGAAGAAAAATAGTTGATTATTAATCTTATTTTTGACAATATGTTTAAAATTGGATTTATGAAAATATTAACATTATTCGTTTTGATTACTATTCAGTTTTGTGTTAATTCTATCTTTTCACAAAAAAAGGATTTTTTTAATGTGAAAATTGATCCAATTTCAATAGTTTCTTGGGAAAATTATTCTGATAATAATGATTTTTCTACTCGAGCCCGTATAAATCAATTTTTAATTGGAGTTGAGGTTAAAAATAATTCAAAAATAAGTTCTGAAATTGAATTAGGCTTAACAAGATATGTAAGACATTATAAGATAAATAGTTTATTTGGAGAAATGAATGGCTCTCAATCTTATTATAATTTTGTACATAATCAGCCATATTATGTACATCCATTAACTGGATTTTTATGCTCTTATGCAATTAGATATTATTTAAAAACATCTTTTGATGGTTTTTACATTTCTCCAAAAATAAAATATTGTCTTTTAAATGATATTATTGTTTCCAATAATGGATTAGCAACAAAAAAAGAGAAAAATAGTGCCTTATTTGGAACATTCAATTTAGGATGTCAAAAAAAGTCTAAAAATGGTTTTGTATTTGATTTTTATGTTGGATTTGGATTTAAATTTAAAACGAATAATAATTATTCTTTTAATTGGCTCGTTACGAGGAGTGATGGTACTACTTATGAAAGTGATTCATATATCAATCATTCTGAAAACATTCATTTTAATTCAAATAATGATAAGTTTATTGAATTGGCTGCAACTTCGTCGCCTTTTTGGCATTTAACTTCTTTAAATGATTTTAAACCATATTCAAATTTCGGGGTGAAAATTGGTTGGGGAAAATAAATGAATGACTAGACATAACAAACAAAAAAAAGCGGACTCTAAAATAGAATCCGCTTGTTTGTTTCTTTATGATTGTTTTAAAATTATCTAAATAGAGGCGATTTTAATATTTAATTCCGCAGTTTACATTGGTAAATGAGGAAATTAAATTTTTTTAATCAACGAAAAGTTAGTTAATTTTTAAATAATCTTTATAAGTGAATCACTTCACCATACGCAGCTGCAGCAGCTTCCATAATTGCTTCTGACATAGTAGGGTGAGGGTGAACAGTTTTAATTATATCGTGACCAGTAGTTTCTAATTTACGAATAGAAACGATTTCAGCGATCATTTCAGTAACATTTGCACCAATCATATGCGCACCTAAAACTTCACCGTATTTTGCATCGAAAATTAATTTAACAAATCCATCTTTCGCTCCAGCAGCACTTGCTTTACCTGAAGCAGAGAAAGGGAATTTACCAATTTTAATATCTAATCCAGCTTCTTTTGCTTGTTTTTCTGTCATACCAACTGAAGCAATTTCAGGTGATGCATATGTACATCCTGGGATATTTCCGTAATCTAATGGTTCAGGATTGTGACCAGCAATTTTTTCTACACAAATAATTCCTTCAGCTGATGCTACGTGAGCTAATGCTGGACCAGGAACGATGTCGCCGATTGCATAGTATCCAGGGATATTTGTTTGGTAGAAATCATTTACTAAAACACGTCCTTTATCAGTAACGATACCAACTTCTTCTAAACCAATGTTTTCAATATTTGAAACAACACCAACAGCAGAAAGAACAACATCACATTCGATTTTTTCTTCTCCTTTAGCAGTTTTGATAGTTACAACACATCCTTTTCCTGAAGTGTCAACTGATTCAACGTTAGCATTAGTTAAAATAGAAATACCAGCTTTTTTAAGCGATTTTTCCATTTGTTTAGAAACTTCTTCGTCTTCTACAGGAACAATGTTTGGTAAATATTCAACGATTGTTACTTCAGTACCAATAGCATTGTAGAAATACGCGAATTCAACACCAATTGCTCCAGAACCAACAACTACTAATTTTTTAGGTTGTGATTTTAAAGTCATTGCTTCTCTGTAACCAATAATTTTTTCACCATCTTGTGGTAAGTTTGGTAATTGACGAGAGCGAGCTCCTGTAGCAATAATCAAACCTTTATCAGCAGTATATTCAGTTACTTTTCCATCTTCTCCTGTTACAGCTACTTTTTTACCAGCTTTAACAACTCCAGATCCTTTAATAACATCAATTTTATTTTTCTTTAACAAAAATTGAATACCACCGCTCATTCCATTAGCTACTCCACGACTTCTCTCGATAATCGCGTTGAAATCTACAGAAGCTTCTTTTACGTTAATACCGTAATCGTTAGCGTGTGTTAAATATTCAAATACGTTAGCACTTTTCAATAATGCTTTTGTAGGAATACATCCCCAATTCAAACAAATACCACCCAAAGATTCTCTTTCAACGATAGCTGTTTTTAATCCTAATTGAGAAGCGCGAATTGCAGTAACGTAACCACCAGGTCCACTTCCTATAACTATAATGTCGTAATTCATTTTATTCAATATTTGTTGTGGCGCGAAGATAATGAATAATTATTTAATGGGATTGAATGTTACATATTATTTAACCACAGAGGACGCAGAGTTTTGCACGGAGTTTCACAAAGTTTTTTGGATATTAACTGTGTAGAAACGATAATTCTAATTAAATTCATTAGAAAATAATTTACTAACCAAAGAAATAAATATGGAAATAAATGACTTAACCCAAATCATTTTAGATTGTTCTTATAGAGTTCATTCAGCGCTCGGACCAGGATTACTTGAGAGTGCTTATGAAGAATGTTTGTTTTATGAATTGAATTTGAATGGTTTAAAAGTTGAAAAACAAAAAGCTTACCACTAGTTTATAAAGATATTAAATTGGACGTAGGATATCGATTGGATTTATTAGTAGAAAATCAAGTGATAGTTGAGATTAAGGCCGTAGAAAATTTTAATGAAGTGCATACAGCTCAAGTCTTAACCTATTTAAAATTATCAGAATGTAAAATTGGATTACTTTTAAATTTTAATGTAAAATCATTAAAATATGGAATTAAACGCCTAATAAATTAATAAAAAACTCTGGTATACTTCGTTATAAAAGCTTTTGATAAATTTGATTAAACGATTTCAATCATTATGAAATAAAAACTCTGTGATACTTCGTGAAATACTCTGCGCACTCTGTGGTTAAAACATTTTAATTAATGGCATAAGTTTTGAGCAATGCAAACTATTAACAAAGAAAATAAAACTCTGTGAGACACCGTGAAAAACTCCGAGTCCACTGTGGTTAAAAACATAAATGTATGAACAAGATATTAATTATAGATGATGAAAGAGCAATCAGAAGAGCATTGCGTGAAATTTTAGAGTTCGAAGAATTTGAAGTTGTTGAGGCGGAAAATGGGAAAGAAGGATTTGAAAAAGCGAGTTCAACTAGTTTTGATATGATTTTTTGTGATATTAAAATGCCTCTAATGGATGGAATGGAAGTGTTAGATGAATTGTTAAAAGC
>CANCEQ010000323.1 GCA_947375085.1 Flavobacteriales bacterium | reverse complement strand
GTTGAAGTACTTATTCAAAACACACCTTCAAATCCATTAATGGCTGGAATGTATGGTTCTGTTGTTCTTCAAAATTCAAAAACAATTAACGCACTTTCTATTCCTAGAAAAGCATTATTAGGTTCTTCTAAAGCTCCTCAAGTTTTTGTAGTAAAAAATGGAAAAGCAAAAATTGTATCATTCACAGCTGGAACAAGCGATGGAGAATACATTGAAGTGATAGACGGTTTATCTAAAAATGACATTATTGTTATCAAAGGTCAAATCAACATTCAAAATAATTCAAACGTAATTACAAAGTAATTAAATACGATTTAAAATGACAATTACAGAATTAGCAATCAAGAGACCCTCATTAATTATTGTAATTTTTACAATTCTTATCGGAGGCGGGATGTTGAGTTACAAACAACTCAGCTATCAATTATTACCTGATTTTTCTCCACCTATTTTAACTGTTACAACTCCTTACCCTGGAGCTTCTCCATCTGTTGTAGAATCACAAGTGTCTGAACCAATGGAAGATGCCTTGAGTGGTTTAGAAAACATCAAAGAGGTTACTTCTTTTTCTTTAGAAAATGCTTCAATGGTTATGCTTGAATTTAATCACTCCGTTAAAATGGACGAGGTAATGCAAGATGCACAACGTAAAATTGAAGCCATAAAAAGTAATTTACCAGATGGAAGTGAAACTCCTGTTATTTCTAAAATAGAGCCAAATGCTTCCCCTGTATTACAAGTAAGTGCAACTGCAAAAAACTTGAATGACAGAGCTTTCTACGAATTAATGAAAGAAGAAATTCTACCTTTATTAAAACAAACGAAAGGAGTTGCCGAAATCAATGTTTTAGGAGGTGAAAAAAGAGAAGTTCGAGTTAACATCAATAAAGAAAAAGCAAAATTATCAGGACTTTCATTAGCAACTATTAATCAAGCGATTAACTCTGCAAACATCGAATTCCCTACAGGAAAAGTAAAAGATCGTCAAGAACAAATGACTGTTCGTTTAGCTGGTAAATACAAGTCAATCAACGATTTAAATGAATTGATTTTATCTTCTAACGGGACTTCAACTGTAAAACTGAAAGATGTAGCTGAAGTATATGATGGAACGATTGATCAATTAACAGTTAGTAGATTTAACGGTATTAACGGTATTGGACTTAGAATTAAAAAACAATCGGATGCAAATGCGGTTGAAATGTCTAAATTATCGAAAGTAAAATTTGTTGAATTAGAAGAAAAATACAAAAAAGAAGGATTGAAATTTGTTGTTGCAACAGATACTTCTTTGCCTACTATTGAAGCAGTTGATGCAGTATTTCATGATTTGGAGTTAGCTATATTTTTAGTTGCAGCGGTAATGCTTTTATTCTTACACAGTATGCGAAATGCAATCATCGTATTGGTTTCAATTCCAGCATCTTTAATTACTACTTTTATTGCAATGTACCTTTTAGGTTACACGCTTAACTTAATGACGTTATTAGCAATGTCATTGGTAATCGGAATTTTGGTGGATGACTCCATTGTGGTCCTCGAAAATATTTACCGTCACCTTTCGATGGGCAAGAATAGTCGACAAGCTGCATTGGATGGTAGAAATGAAATTGGTTTCACCGCACTTGCAATTACCTTTGTTGACGTTGTTGTATTTACTCCAGTAGTCTTCGTACAAGGTACAATCTCTGACATTCTTCAACAATTCTCAATCGTAGTTGTAATTTCTACTTTGATGTCACTATTTGTTTGTTTCACTTTAACTCCATGGTTAGCTTCACGTTTTGCAAAAGAAACAGTTCTAAAAAAATCAAATCCACTTCACCTTTTCTTGATGTGGTTTGAAAGAAGAATTGAACTTTTCACAAGTCAATATGTGAAATTAGTAGCTTGGACATTGAAACACAAAATCATTACAGCTTTATCAATTTTAGTATTATTCATTGCCTCTTTCGCAGTGATGGGATTAGGAATTGTAGGTCAAGAATTCGTTTCTCAAGGAGATCAAGGAAAGTTTATGGTCAAATTGAAATACGATAAGAGTACACCTTTTGCTGAAAACAATGCCATTACATTAGATATTGAAAAAATGATTTTAGCACAAAAAGATGTTAAAATGGTTTTCTCAAACGTTGGTGGACCAAGTGCAGGAATGGGAGCTGCTTCGTTCGGTAATGAATCTCGATCAGAATTAACAGTGAAATTAAAAGATCACGTACAAGATCGAATTCCTACAGCAGTTTACATGAGTGCTATTCGTAAAAAAATCGAAGAAAGACACGCTGGAATCGAAGTAAAAGCGATCAATATTGGTATGGTTGAATCGGAAGAAGCACCAATTGAAATCTTCTTATCAAGTAATGATACTGATTTATTAATGAAAGAAGCAAGACGATTGAAAGAAGCTATTTTGGTAATTCCAGGAGCAAAAGATCCGACAGTTTCTACAGATGATATTACTCCAGAAATTAGAGTAGAATTAGACCGTGAAAAAATGGGACAATTAGGTTTGCCAATCGCAGTTGTTGGGATGCAATTACAAAATGCATTGACAGGAAACAC
The DNA here is from genome assembly GCA_947375085.1 of Flavobacteriales bacterium. The sequence goes on along the minus strand of CANCEQ010000323.1, from coordinate 1,069 downwards.
GCAATCAAATTATTCTGAAAACGACAACGAGTATGATATTCGTGTTATGATGGATCAAGGGGATAGAAAAAATATTCGCGATATCAAAAACATGAGTTTCACAACTACGAAAGGAAATACAGTTGAATTAGAGGAATTTGCTACGATTACCTTAGGAAATGGTTTTGCTTCATTGGAACGTAAAAACAGATTAAGTTCTACAACAATTAGAGCTTATGTTTTAGGTTCTGCAGCAGGAACAGTAGCGCAAGAAATTGAAAAATACCTTGAAAAAAGTCCTTTGGATGAAAATGTTAGATTAACATGGGGCGGTGAGGTAAAAAGACAAAAAGAAGGTATGGGAGCGATGGGTTCTGCCATGTTAATTGGATTAGTATTAGTTTACTTGATTATGGTTGCATTGTATGATAACTTCATTTATCCATTTGTTGTATTATTCTCAATTCCAGTAGCCTTAATTGGAGCATTATTAGCCTTGAATTTCTCTTCTTCAAATATCGGTATCTTCACGATGTTGGGTATGATTATGTTACTCGGTTTGGTATCTAAAAACGCTATTTTGATTGTCGATTTTACCAACCATTTAAAAGCCGAAGGTCGTTCAACTTATTCTGCTCTATTAGAATCGGTTAAAGAAAGAATGCGTCCAATCTTAATGACAACAATCGCAATGGTTATCGGTATGATTCCAATTGCAATTGCAAAAGGATCAGGAGCTGAATGGAAAAACGGATTAGCTTGGGTATTAATTGGTGGATTATTGAGCTCGATGTTTTTAACCATCATCTTGGTTCCTATGATGTATTACTCTGTTGATAGAATTACAGATAAATTCAGAGCTAGAAAAAATAAAAAAGTCCAAGTTTTGGATGAAGTAATGAGCTAATTAGATAAATTCCCATTTATTTAATGTTAAGGGCAGAGATTAATTTCTCTGCCTTTTTTTTATTTAGAATGTTTGGGATGTTTGGGATGTTTGGGATGTTTGGGATGTTTGGGATGTTTGGGATGTTTGGGATGTTTGGGATGTTTGGGATGTTTGGGATGTTTGGGATGTTTGGGATGTTTG
>CANCEQ010000322.1 GCA_947375085.1 Flavobacteriales bacterium | reverse complement strand
TTAATACCAAGTCTTAACGACCAATATTCTTCATTGTTAGCTATTGCTTCTTCTTTCAGCTTAGACATATAAGCTTGAATTTGTAATGCCGCCAAACAAGTATCTATTGGATTGGTGTTGTTTCGAACAGGAACTCCACCTGCACACATATAGGCATCACCAATCGTTTTAATTTTTTCAAGGTTGTTATTGACAATAATTTCATCAAATTTACGAAAGAAGACATCTAATTTGTTAACCAAATCAGTAGGAGTCATTTTTTCAGCAATTTTTGTAAATCCAACGAAATCAGTAAATAAGATAGAAACCATTTTATAGGCCCTAGCACTTGTTTTTCCATTGTTTTTTAATTCTTCAACTGTTGATTCAGGTATGATTTTACGAATTAACGTTTCAGATTTATCTTTTTCAATTTGTAGTAATCGTTTTTGTTCAATTACTTTTTCTTTTTCTTTGTTAATGATTTCGTTTTGTTCTTCAATTTGAACATTTTTAGCTCGTATTTCACTCGTTCTTTCAGCAATTTTCATTTCTAATCGAACCAATTTTCTTCTTTCTAATTCTACTTTTTGACGAACAAATAAACGTACTAATAACAATAGGAAAGCAGCAATTGAAACCCAAAACCACCATTTCCACCAAAATGGAGATTCTACATTTACTTGAATAATTGCCGGCTTTTTTGACCAATCTCCATCTCCTATTCTTGCAGATACGGTCAACGTATATTCTCCAGGAGATAATGATGGAAGACTTAACTCATTAATATTACCGAGATAGGTCTCTCCTTCTTCCAATCCAAGAATTTTGTATTTATAATTTACTAATTCAGGATTACTTAAATCAGAAGCTAAAAATTGAAATGTTAAATTTCGTTGACTGTATTTTAAATCTAATCTACTTGTCAATGAAAGAGTTGTTTTTAAAGGAGAATCTTTTGCATTAATTTTAACCCAATCTTTATCAGTTTTTAATTTAGTAAAATATACCTCAAGTTCATTTTTTTTAGGGACCAATGTTTTAGGATCGAAATAATTATATCCATTAATCCCTCCAAAATAAAGTTCTCCATTTTTGGCTTTGAAGTAGGAACCCATGTTGAATTCATTACTCATCAAACCATTCACTTCTTTATAGTTTTTAATTGAATAAGTGTCTAAATTAAACCAACAAATTCCTTTGTTCGTACTAAACCAAAGATTTTTTTCATCAGTAGATAGTATTCCATAAATTACATTATTGGGAATTCCTTTTGATTTATTAAACGTTTCAATTGTTTTAGATTTCAAATTCAATTTGAACAAACCCGACCCAAACGTTCCAAACCACAATTCATTGTCATTTCTTTCGTAGATAGAAGTAATATAATCCTTTGATATTTTTAAAATTTCAGGATTGTTTTTATAAGGTTTAATAAAAAGATGATTGTCTTTTTGAACTAATGTATTTAAACCTCCTGTACTTGTTGCAAACCAAATTTTACCTTTACTGTCTTTATAAACTACTCTACATAATCCAGCGGCAATAGTGTTTTCTTTATCCGTAAACGAGTGTTCAAATAAAGTAGTTTTTTTATTTGACAGGTTAATCAATACTGCTCCGCTACTGGTTCCTAAAAAATAAAAATCTTCTTTCCAATGTACAATTGAATAAATACGTGTGTGATTCAGCGTTAATATATCGTTGAAGAATTTCGATTTTTTAAATTGATAATCATTTTTTGAATTTATTTTTAATTCATACAAACCATCCGATGTGCCAACTAGAATATAATTTTTATTGATGACTCTTAATGAAAGTGCCATACATTCCTCAACCGAAACATTTGATTTTTCAGCATTTCTATAATAGTGCTCAAATTTTCTCGAAGTACGATTATAACGTGAAATTCCTCGATCAGTTCCGATAAAAATGTATTCTGAATGCTCATCTTCACCAAAACTCCAAATAGTTGAAGTAGGCACGCCTTGTTCTAAATTTCCAGTCGGACCAACACCTAAAAACCCTTGAACCATTGGATTAAAACTACATAATCCGCGATCAGTACCAATCCAATAATTACCCTGTTTATCTTCGAAAAAGGCTTTTGTTTTGTTATTTAAAAGCGCATTTTTCTGAAAAATATCTTCTGAACTATTGAAAATATAACCATCATTTTTTATGGTAAATAATCCATTGTTAATGGTAGCAATTAACCAATTTTTATTTTTTGTTAAAAGTATATTTGATACTCCTATTGTACCAAATTCTTTGTATAATTTTCTGAATTTTAAAGAAGTTCTATGAGTTACCATAGAATATTCGAAAATTCCTTTCGTTGTACAAATTAATATCTTTTGGTTTTCACAAGAAGTAATTTTAGAAATAGCTCCAATCTCACCAAATTTAAAAGGAATATAAATTCTTCGAGCAACTTTGTTTTTTACATTGCAATGAAATAAGCCCTTATCTTCAGTAGCAACAAAAATATCTCCATTCTTTTCACAATGTAGCGTGAGTACTTTATTACTTGGAAGTAAATGAGAGTAAGAAGTGATTATTTCAGATTTATGGTTTAATCTTAATAATCCAGATGTTAAGGATGAAAGCCATAAATTTCCCTCAATATCGATTGAAATATTTTCAATTTGAAGTGGAATATTTTTATGAAAATCAATGGTTTTAAATGTCTCTCTTTTATAGTCGTACTTAATCAAACCATTTGTGGTTCCAAACCAAAGATTTCCATCTAACGTTTTAGCAGAGCAACGAATATTCTCACTCTCAATTCCTTCCGTATTATCTGAATTATAAATATCAAACGTTTTACCATCAAATCTATTTAAGCCTTCTTGAGTACCTACCCAGAGTGCATTCGAATTATCTTGTAAAATACAGGTTACAACACTTTGTGAAAGTCCTTCATTAATTGAATAGTTGTTGAACCGATACGATGTTTGAGAAAACAAGATACCAACTGAAAAAACAAAACAAACTAAAAATGAAAGTACTTTCATAAACGTTATAAATTTAAATAGTTTTATGCTTTCGGTTCAGCTTTTCCCGCTGGTGTAACTGCTAAAACAGTCGCTTTTTCTAAGTCTCTGTCAAACATATACATACCACCTTTGTCACCGTCAATTAATTTCAATTTATCCAATACGGAACGAGCTGAAGCTTCTTCTTCTAATTGCTCAGAAACATACCATTGAACAAAATTATGAGTTGAATAATCTTTTTCTTGTAAACAGATGTCAACCAAGTTGTTAATACTTTCTGTAACTCCTATTTCGTGTTCTAACAATAATTCAAAAACATTCTCTAGATTGTCAAATTCTACTGGCGGTTGTTCAAGTGCAGAAATTACCGCTTTTCCACCTCTTTCATTTACAAACTTTACCAATTTCAACATGTGAAAACGTTCTTCATCTGATTGAGCATATAAAAATTTAGCTGTCCCATTTAATCCGTGATTTTCTGACCAAGAAGCCATTGCTAAATAGTACTGAGAAGACGATGCTTCCTTCATAATTTGGTCATTTATTGCTTTTTCAACGCGCGTATTCATATTCGTAATTTTTACACAAAGTTATTGAATCTCTTGAAATATATTCTCTTTTCTTACATTTTAGCTTGAAAAGAATTATATTAGCATTTCATACATAGTCCTATG
>CANCEQ010000321.1 GCA_947375085.1 Flavobacteriales bacterium | reverse complement strand
AATTACATTGAATTAATGAACGGAACGATTAACTTCACAAGTGTTGAAAATGAAGGGACAACCTTTAATTTATCGTTTCCACAATAAAATTACAAAATGAAAACAATCTTATTAATCGAAGACAACCAAGATATTCGCGAAAATACAGCCGAAATTTTAGAATTAGCAAGTTACAAAGTAATTACAGCTGAGAATGGAAAAATAGGTGTAAACATGGCAATGTCAGAAAAACCGGATTTGATTATTTGCGATATAATGATGCCTGTTTTAGATGGCTATGGAGTATTACATTTACTTTCAAAGAATGATGAAGTAGCGGGTATTCCTTTCATTTTTATGACGGCCAAATCAGAAAGAAGTGATTTTAGAAAAGGAATGGAAATGGGAGCTGATGATTACATCACAAAACCATTCGATGATATTGAATTATTGAATGCTATTGAAGCTCGATTAAAAAAATCAGCGATTGCTCAAAAAGATTTTTCAAATGATATCGATGGATTTAACTCTTTCTTATCAGATGCAAAAGGATTGAATTTATTGGAAGAAATTTCAACTAAAGAAGATGCTGATACGCGTACTTGTAAGAAAAAAGAAACGATTTATGCTGAAGGCCAATACCCAAAAGGAATTTACTTTTTATCAAAAGGAAAAATAAAAGCCTATAAAACAAACGACCAAGGAAAAGAATTCATTACCGATTTATACAAAGAGGGTGATTTCTTTGGATATGCTTCATTATTAGAAGATAACAAATATACAGAATCAACTACTGCTTTAGAAGAATCAACTGTTTGTTTGATTCCAAAAGAAGATTTTTTCGCCTTGATTTATAAAAATGCCGATGTATCTCGTAAGTTCATTTCTTTACTTTCAAATAACTTAAAAGAAAAAGAAGAGAAATTAATTAAACTAGCCTACAACTCTGTTCGTAAACGTGTTGCTGAAGCACTTTCAACGCTTTCAAATCGTTATAAAAAAGAGGATGAAGCAGCTTTTACAATCCATATCTCAAGAGAAGATTTAGCAAACTTAGCTGGGACGGCAACTGAAACAACTATTCGTACGCTAAGTGATTTCAAGGAAGAAGGATTAATTTCAATTGAAAGAGGTTCTATTTCAATTTTAGATTACGATGGTTTAGCAGGAATGAGAAACTGATCTCAATTTTTTGATATACTGATATTCATCATTTATTTTTTTTCTTATCTCACTTATTTTTGTGATACTATTCTTTAACCTTTTCGGTTTTTCAAGTGTAGTTTAACAATAAAAGTGAATGAATATACGAATTGATGATAGCTTATCCTTACTTTCTGTACAACAGGAGTTTCATCAAGTATTTCCTTTTTTAAAAATTAATTTCTTCGAAACAGTTAAAACGAGAACTGGCTCTATTCAAAAGAAATTGTTAGATAAATCTGAAAGAACGTTTGCTGAATTCATTCTAGAAGACCGTGAACATCCAATTATCATAACTCCAGAATTAAGTGTTTCAGAATTAGTTAAACAAATCACCGAAAGTTATCGTTTGGAAATTCAAGTTTATAGAAATTCTGGACGTATTTGGTTAGAAACAAGTGCAACTGATAGTTGGACGTTAGAAATGCAAAATAAGCAAGGAGAAGCGCTTAATTTTGATTGATAAAGGCCTCCTCATTTTAAAACTTCCTTATTTACATATTCCAAATAGCACCTATTGAAAATGGATGTACTGGTACTGTTTTTCCTGATTCAAACAATGGAATCAAAGCATATGATGCATAAACTCCCCAATTGTTGTGACCTGCTCTAATTGTTGCATCCAACTTGAATGAATTTAAATCATATGCACCTTTTGTTTTTTCGTGAAAATTTTTCCCTTTGAACTCTCCTTCACGATATGTTTTAGAACCTATTCTTAATCCTCCAACAACTCCAGCAGAAACATACATGTGATTATCATCTGTGCTTAATTCCAATAATAATGGAATCTGAATATAAGTTGCTTTTAATTTATTTTTTGAATAATTATAAACTGTATCTATTTGCGCATAAACACTATCAATATTTGTTTTAATTAAATAATTATTTTTAAATGCGTATTGCGTAAAATTAAATCCAAAACCTGTTACAATTCCTAGGTTGTTTTGATAGATGTAATGTTTTCTACTAAATAAATTCAAATTGTAATTGAATGAATTTGCAGGGTCATTTTCCCAATATTTATCGTTTTTGAAAGTCGTTCCAAAATTTTCATTGGTTAATACATTGACACCAAAATCAATTCCTCCCCAATTTGCTTCATGCCAATGTTTTTCATTTTTTTCAGCTTCTTCTTTTGACGGACTTGCATCTACAGTATCCACTTCTTCAATCGGATCTTTAAAAACATAGATGTTCACGTTTCCCACTTTATAACGAGAAGTATCTTTGCCATTCGCTTTAGGAATTTCTTCTTTAGGTGTTTCCTGTCCGAAAATTGAAGTAATCGAGAGAATTACAGTAAGTGTTAAAATATATTGTCTCATATCTTTAATCTAAATTGTTATCGATTTCTATTGGTAAGACCGACAAAATCGAAAAAAGTTACAAGTGAATATTATTTTTGTAGAAAAAAGTAAAAAGACAAATTTCAAATACCAAGAATAGGGTAGGTGTAATTTGAAATTTTTAGATTTTAATCTAAAATCGTTTTCTCTATGACAAAAGGAAAATAAGTGTGTTCTAATTTCTGAACTTTCGCTTGAACTGATTCAACTGTATCCGATTCATTTAAAGCACAATGAAACTGAGCAATCTTTCTGCCTTCATCAAAATGTTCATTTACAAAATGAATTGTAATTCCCGTTTCTTTTTCTTTCGCCTCAACAACCGCTTTATGCACATTGTTCCCATACATACCTTGTCCACCAAATTTAGGCAACAATGCAGGATGCACATTGATCATTTTTTCAGAATAATTTTGCAACAATTCAGCTGGTATTTTTCTTAGGTAACCCGCTAAAACGATATAGTGAATCCCATTCTCTAAACAAACCTGCGACAAAAAGTTTCCATCCGCCACTTCATCATTAGAAAACACAAGCACTTTAACCCCTTTTAAATTTGCCTTTTCAACAATTGGAGCCTCTTTTTTATTAGACAATACAAATCCAATTTCTACAGAAGGATGGTTCGAAAAATGATCGATAATATTGAGAGCATTACTTCCTGATCCAGAAGCAAAAAGAGCTAGTTTAATTTTTGTCATGGGGTAAAGTTAAAAAGTATCCCTCTATTTTCAGTTAATAAGGAGCTTAAAATTGAATAAATGATAAAATCTATTAAAATAATAGAAGAGTATATTTAAAACAAAAAAAACACATAAAACCTTCTGATAGCTTCGTTTAAAGAAAAATTCAAAGAGTTAAATAAAAGTTAAGTTTGTAATAAAATGACTAATAATTTTGTTTTTAGCTTCAAAATTTTTTTCTTTGTGCCTTATAATTCATTAAAAAAATTAGAAATGTCTGAAATCAAAACGAAAGTAATATCTATTATTGTAGATAAATTAGGAGTTGAAGAGAGCGAAGTAAACAACGAAGCAAGTTTCACAAATGATCTTGGAGCAGATTCTCTTGACACAGTAGAATTGATTATGGAATTTGAAAAAGAATTCAATATTGCTATTCCAGATGATCAAGCAGAAAA
>CANCEQ010000320.1 GCA_947375085.1 Flavobacteriales bacterium | reverse complement strand
CGAATTAATATAAGCAACTAAATCCCATTCAAATGGGTGGATTTTCTCAGTAGTGTATTTTGTAATAGGCGAGATTACTTTTGAGTTATTTAAATAACTCATCGCTTCATCGAATGATTCAGTATCAATCTCAACTCGATAGGTGTTTAAAACGATTTCATGTCCAGCATCTTGAAGTTTTTTGATGACTTCAAAACTACCTGGATTATGTTTTCCTATAATTGGGTACTGATGTTCTACAACTGTGCCGTCAAAGTCTAGATAAATTTTCATATTAATATAATCTTGAATTTAAATTTTTGAAAAGGTTTAGAAAATCAATCTAAAGTATTTCATATTTTAAACTAAACCTACCATTTCTTCACATAATTCAGGCTTCAATCTCAATATTCTATGTCTTACATTGTCACGTCTACTTTCATAATCATCTCCATAAAGACAAAGGACTTCTTCCAATTTCATAAGAAAATCAAGATGAAAAGGTATCTCAAAATCAGTTAAAGATTCCAATTCATCAAGGCAAGAATCAATATTACCCATTTCGATTTTATGATTGATTTCTTCTAATATTAAATTATAATATTGCTCATTTTTATCATCTATTTCATTTAGATAAATTAAAATAGAATCTGCAATAATTTTCACCTCTGGGATAATTAAATTATAAGTGAAATATTCTTGAACACTTTTAACCATTTTCGGATCATTTGGATAGGTAATGTCACCGAAAATAGTAAAGAAAAAATCATTCAATTCATGTTTAATTAAATAAGTAGATGGTATTTGTTCAATAAAGAAATCAGCATATTCGCTTGATTTTATTTTCAATTCATCACTTAAAGGCAAGTTGTTTGTTTCTATAGTATATGATGAATTAACAAAATGTATCGCAGTTTCTTTATAATTGTATTGCATAATTTTGATATCAAATAAATCTCTTGCAACATTTTCAAAAACACTATTTGAAATACCTTTGTAATCGTTGTAATTAGCATACTCAATACCTTTTATTTCAATTAGATCATTTATTGTAAGTTGATGTTCTATCAGATTGAAATAATACGGTAAAACAACATTTTTTTCAAATAATAGAAATTTCAAGTCTTTTTCAGGAAATAAAAGTTGTAATCGATAAGCAAAATCCCAATAATCAGATTTTGATTTTAATATGCTTATAACTGTTAATTGCATAAACATATCAATTGCCCTTAAATCAGGAGTGTATTGATTGTTGTCAAATTTCCAACGTTCAATATTCCTTACATTTTTTAAATTCAAATTGAAAAAATTTTCTTCCATAAATTATGATGTTCGTTTTAAGGCAATTTCAAATCCTTTATTGATTAATTTATCTAAATCTTATCAAAATTAATTGAGATGAACGTAAAGTTTGTATGTTCTACTTAAAATAATAAATTTAATTCATTTTAATTGATTTATTTAGTAAAGCTGAATAAACAATAAATAGAAGAAATTTAATTATTCAAATCATATTATGTCAAAATATTAAATTACTCTTTTCTTAAAATTTTTCTAACTTAGAAGTTCTGATTTTCTAGAGTAAAACAACTAAATAAAACAAAATGAAAGAAAGAATTTTATTGCAAATTTTTGGTGAGGGCGGTGATATTACAATTAAGAAAATCAATTTAGATAAGTATACTTTTTATGCTTATTTTACTGAAGAAAATTATGACGATGAAGATGGTACAATTAAAAATTGTTCTCCTTTTTATCATTCGTTTTGGGATTTATGGGCAAAATTCCCTTTTCCTGTATTTGAGTTGTATCCGAATTTAAAAATTGAATTGGATCAAGATATAAAAGAAATCATAAATATTAAATTTGATAATTATCTAAAAGATAATAGGGATGAGTATAGCGCTATAAGAGACTGGAAAATGCTGTTGAAGTAATTATAGAACAATTACTTTCATCGATTGAACCAAAACATCTTCAGAGAGCATCTTTAATTTTTCACCCTCATATTGAATGTCAGTACTCAATCCATTCAATATATTTTCAGAATCATTAACAATTTGAAATTTTAAGTTTTCAATATTGAAAGAAGTTGTTTCCAACTGAAACTTCGTAATTAATCCAATTTCATTTTGAAGTAAAATAACGGTTTTACAATCTGGTTTTGACTCAAAATTCAAATTGATAATTTGGGTTGAGTACAAATCAAAAAGACTGGTTTGATTTAATAGATTGATACTCGGAATTTTTAATACTATCTTATTTCGCTCTTTGATTTCTAACTTATTCTTATTGTTTAATAAGAATAGTTTTACTTCTTGATTTTTAGATAATTCACTCCAGTTTGAATAACCGAAATGTGCTAAAAAATCTAAATCAAAAAATAGCTTATCCCATTCTAATCCAGTACGTTTTTTTATCTTTTCAAATTCATTAAATTCGTTTAAAGGAATGTCACAAACCCAATATCGTATACCTTCACCGAAAAGATTTATTATATACGCCATTTGAAAAAGTATTCAATTTTGGGATGAATTAAATAGGATCATTAATTTGAATACTGACCCAAAGTGCTCTTTAAATCTTCGGTGATTTGGTCAATCAACGATTGAGGTTCTAGTACTTTAATTCTATTTCCGTGAGATAAAAGTTCCATTAAAAAATCGTGTGTTAAACAAAGTTTTAACTCTATAATTAATCTTTCAGGAGTGTCTGAAATTATTTTTTGAGTAGAATGAAAAGGCAATGATTTGATGTATTTTCCTTGATGTGGATCAATAGACAAAACTACTTTTTCTGGTTGTAATTCATTCGGACTTATAATTCCAAAGCAGTATTGGTAATGTTCTTCTACATTAAAATAGATGTTTTCAGTTCGTTTAATATTCGTAATGGATAAATCTGATAAACGGTCTAGAGCATATGTTTTAACTGCTTGATCATTATTGTCTTTTGCGATTAGGTACCATCTATTATTAAACTCTTTTAGCGACAATGGTTCAACAGTTTTTTTAGTTGGAACTGTATCCCAGAATTTCATGTACAAATAGTTGATCTGTACCTTGTTTTTAATGGCGTGAATTAATCCATTTAAGTTCTCAGTACCTTTTGGTTTTCTTTTTTCAAAATGGATAAAATCAGAAATACGTTCAGTTACATTTAATGCATTAAACGTGTCGAAAGCTTCTAAAATTCGATCATTTGTTTCAGTGTGTTCTTCACTATCCAAAAAATATACTTTTTTAGAGAAATCGAATTGAATGTCAAAATTGAAAGTGACACGAATATCTTCCAGATCTCTTTGAAATGTACGTTTTGAAATCGTAAAGTTATACCCCTGTATTTCTGATTCCAATTCTAGGTAATCTGAGATTTGATCAAAAGTACAAGGTGATTTTCTTATCTTTTTAATGATAAGCATTTGTCTATTTACGGATTCTCTTTTTGACATTTTTATTTGCTTTTATTATTTATGAAACAAATATAGGGTAACATAGCGACAATAAGTGTCGTGGTTTGAAAATGTTTATATTTTTTAAAAAGGAGTCTCAAAATTATCAGCATTAAATTCAATATCATCCTCATCCTCATTCATTTTGCTTTGAAATATATATCGTTTATTTCCATCGTCATCTGATTCAAAGGATTTGTCATTGTTTAGCATAACGTTAGCAACTGGAGAATCGTCGTAATCATT
>CANCEQ010000319.1 GCA_947375085.1 Flavobacteriales bacterium | reverse complement strand
TTGGCCAACTATTTTTGATGGTGTTTTTTATATCAAAGAAATGAAAGGATGTAATTGAAAAAATATTCATCTGAAACATCAAATAACTAAATTTATTTCGGCCGTTCCGCTGGAACTTTACACCCTACTTCTTTGTTATAACAACGGATGAAATCCGTTGTTATAAGTTCGGTCATCCCTCTAGGTTTTTTTCGTAACTATGTTTTAGAATTAAGTTCCAGAGGAACGACCGATTTTATAATGACGGACAAAAGTCCGTCCACAACTAAAACTACCTCCACACAAAGTTCCAGAGGAACGGCCGAATTAATAACAGATATTAAGATTACCTTAAAAAAATAATTCTTATTAAAGAGTTCAAAATTTTCTACTTCAAAAATTTGCGCAACCAAATAATTGCGTTTACATTTGCAACCGAATAGCTTCATATATAAATTAACATGAGAAGAGATGTTTTTCAAGCGATTGCAGATCCAACCAGACGAGCAATTATCGGATTGATTGCATTACAATCAATGACTCCAAATGCGATTGCTGAACATTTTGATTCGAGTCGACAAGCCATTTCAAAACATATTAAAATTCTGACCGAATGCGAAATCATTCATCCAGAACAATCGGGACGAGAAATTTATTATCATTTCAATACCTCTAAAATGAAAGAAGTTGACGATTGGATTGAACAATTCAGAAAAATGTGGGACGACCTTTTTAATCAGTTAGACACTGTTTTATCCAACTTAAAATAAAATCAAAATGACAAATAAAACACAAGTAATCAAAGATTTAAAAGAAAAATCAATTTTAGTTTCGAGAGAATTTAATGCTCCAATTGAATTGGTTTGGAAAGCTTTTACTGAAAGTGAATTACTAGAGAAATGGTGGGCTCCTCAGCCTTGGAGAGCAGAAACAAAATCGATGAATTTTACGGTAGGAGGTTTCTGGTTGTATGCGATGGTGAGTCCTGAAAATGAAAAACATTGGGGAAAAATGAACTATTTGGGAATTGATCCGTACAAAAGCTTCGATATCAAAGATGAGTTTTGTGACGAAGAAGGAATTTTAAGTCCCGTTTTTCCAGTTTCTAATGGTAGAAATCACTTTACAAAAACAGAAAATGGCACTTTGGTAGAATTTAAAACAACGTATGAAAATGTAGAAGACATTCATAAACTTGTAGAAATGGGATTTGAACAAGGAATTACAATGACCTTCGAACATTTAGCAACATTATTCGAACAAAATAAAATTTAAAAAATGAAAAAAAACAAAATTATTTTTTGGTCAGCAACAACATTAATTGCTCTATTTGAAGGGGTTATGCCCGCTTTAACTTCTCAAACTGAATTAGCTAAGGAAGGTATTCGCCACTTGGGTTATCCTGAATATTTTGGGAATGCTTTGGTTATATTTAAAGTGTTAGGAGTGTTGGCATTAATTATCCCAAAAGTTCCTAGTCGTTTAAAAGAATGGGCATATGCAGGATTTGCTTTCGATTTCATTTTTGCAGCTATCAGTCACGGAGCGGTTGACGGAATCAATGGACAAACATTTTTCCCATTTGTCGTTTTAGCAATTTTAATGACTTCGTATGTGTATTACCATAAATTAAAAGAAACGAAATATGATGTCATTTCAAGCATACATTGATAATATAAAGGCTAAAACGGGAAAAAGTCCAGACGATTTTAAAATAATAGCCGAAGAAAAGGGTTTTTTAGAAAATGGTCAGTTAGTGAAAACTGTTAAAGCAACTGAGATAACAAATTGGTTGAAAGCAGATTTTGAACTTGGTCACGGTCACGCAATGGCAATTTATTCAACATTTAAAGGTAAAACAGAATAGAAAATGAGTACAAAAATAACGGTTATTGCAACAATAGACGCTTCAATTGAAACAGTTTGGAACAATTGGACATCTCCTGAACACATTGTAAATTGGAATAATGCGTCTGATGATTGGCATACACCAAAAGCAGAAAATGATTTGCGCACAGGTGGAAAATTCTTATCTCGAATGGAAGCAAAAGATGGAAGTTTTGGTTTTGATTTCGAAGGTATTTACGATCTTGTTGAAACGCATAAAACGATTGAGTACACCTTACCAGATGGAAGACACGTTGCGATTCAATTTCAAGAAAAAGGAAATCAAACGGAAGTAACAGAAACGTTTGATCCTGAAAACCAAAATCCACCTGAATTGCAACAGCAAGGATGGCAAATGATTTTGAATAATTTTAAAAAATATACGGAAAATAGAGGTTAGACTCTAGACATTAGATTTTCAACCTAAACCTAAATCACTATCTCAACTTCGAAAAGCTCAGTTTTCGTTTATTAATCTTAACCTCAACCTTTACCTTAATCTTAACCTCAACTTTAAATCTCTTTCTCGATAAACGTAATTCCGTTTTCTTCCAATTCATTTAAAATCGGATTGTAGACTTCTGGTTTAATTGGTAACTGAACTCCTTTTACCTGAAGTGTTCCGTTTAAAATCATTTTCGCGCAAATCGCAGCTGGAAGTCCAACCGTATTACTCATAGAAGTATAGACACTGTCCTCACCAATATTCACCATATGAGATGTAATCGCGTGACGTTCACCATTCAATTCATAAATAAACTCGTGGAACATCACCAACATATCTTTGTCAGTTGTATCTAATTTCCATTTTTTCACCAAGATACTTTCCAATAATTGAGCAGGAGAAGCATTTTCAATTCCAAATTTAGGAGAATGATCGAACAATCCTAACCATTCAAACTTCGGATATAAATCTACTTTTTCACCTAAGTATTCTTTGAATTTATCTTCAATTGAAATATCTGTTTTGAACGGTAAAAAAGCATTTAAGAATGAACGGGGTGTTAATTCTTCCGATTTATCCATTTTATAGTTATCATCTGTTAACCCTAAATCTACAAATATATTCCACGCTTTGCAGTATCCTGGTCTACGCAACGTTCCTCTGTAAATTGTTGGAATTCCTTCTAAATTATAGATGCTTCTGTACGACAATGAATCTCTGTTTGCATATCCCTCAAAATCACCAAATCCCTCAATCGAAATTTTATCTAAACGGTTGAATAATTTGTTGTAAGGAAGGTATTTGTATTCGTTTTCTTCTTCGAAACAAGCAGCAGCACCCTGTCCGGCTAATACCACATTTCTTGGATTCCACGTAAATTTATAATTCCAAGGATTATTATCTGATTCCGGAGCAATTAAACCACCGCAAAATGATTTAAAGCTGTGCATTTTTCCATTTTTAGCTGCTATTTCATCTAAAACACGCATTGCACTCATATGATCGATTCCTGGATCAACACCGATTTCGTTCATAATCACAATTCCAGCTTCTTTTGCAGCACCATCTAACGCTCTCATTTCAGGAGAAATATAAGATGGAGTTATCAAATTGGTTTTTAATTCAATACAATCTTTTGCAACTTCAATATGAAAACGAGCTGGTAACATACTAATCACTAAGTCCGCTTTTTCAATTTCTGGTCGACGTTCGTCTGGATTAAGCGCATTGAACAACAAAGCAACTCCGTTTGGAAAACCGTTTATTTTGCGTTTTACTAACTCAATGTCTTGATCTACAACACGTACTTGCCAATTATTTTCAACTGAATTTTGTAACAAATAACGAATAAGTGAAGATGAAGATAAACCTGCTCCAATAACCAAAATTGTTTTCAT
>CANCEQ010000318.1 GCA_947375085.1 Flavobacteriales bacterium | reverse complement strand
TATAAGTGAGCACGATTTCCTGCCTGAATAGTAGGAGTATCATTTGATAAAATAGTACCGTTTGAATTAACGAATAATTGCGCCATAATCTAAAAAACTAAATTCAATAAATCTTTTCCCTTTTCAATATTAATAATTAATATGAAAATAACACCAAAAATTGCACCTCCAATGTGAGCATCGTGAGCAATTCCGGTATTTCCTTTTTTATCTGACCAGATTTCAAAAGCCAAATATAACACTCCAAACAACCAAGCCGGCATTGGAATAGCAAAAAATATCAATAATTCTGCAAATGGATTCCAAATAATAAAAGCAAAAACAACTGCTGACACAGCACCTGAAGCTCCTAAAGATCTATAATTGGGATTGTTGTGATTTCTTGCATAAGGAATTAAAGTTGAAAACAAACCTCCTAATAAATAAAGCAGTAAAAAGTTAATTTCACCTTTCAAGAAACCAAACTGAAAAATTAATTCATATTCTAGTGCACTTCCTAAGAAATACAAAGACATCATGTTAAAAGCTAAATGCTGAAAATCAGCATGCACAAACATATGAGAAAAAATTCGGTAGCTCTGTTTTTCGTTTTTACTGATATAAGGTATAAACATCATTCGATCTTTCAACCCCTCATTATTCATTGCATTTAATGACACCAAAATGGTAGCAATCATAATTATTGTAAGTGCTGTCAGTGTCATTTATACCTTCTTTACTTTAAGTGAAATCAAAAAAATGTTGTTTCAAATCAATCCTTACGAAATTAACCAAAAACAGTTACAAAAAGTTAACTTAATGATAACAAATAGTTATATTGTTAATAAACTTACTAAAACCTTTTGCAAGTTTATTGATAGAATTAATTTGAAATTCTATATTTGCGCTTCATTTAATAAATTAATTGTTTTACGAATATGCGTAATAAAGGATTTTTTTGGTTTTTAACGGTATTATTAACGGCAGTTTGTGTCTATCAATTATCGTTTACATGGGTAGCTACTTCTACTGAAAACAAAGCAGATAAAGAAGCTGACATCCGTTTAGAAGAGTTAATTGCAGAAGCAAATAAAAATGGCGGTATCGCTTATTTGCCAAACAACACGAAAGTTGATTTTTCTCAACCAGAAGCAAGAGAAATTGCAAAAGGTGCTTTTGTTAATCAAATTTTAAAAGAAAAAGCGGAAACACCAGTTTACCCAATTTTCGGATCTACTTTCCAAGATGTTAAGAAAAGAAGTTTAGCTTTTGGTCTTGATTTAGTTGGTGGTATGAGTGTTACTTTAGAGATTTCTATCCCTGATTTAGTAAAAAGTTATGCTCGTAATGAAAGAGATACTCAATTCAAAAAACCTTTTGATAGAGCGTTAAGTCGTTACACAACTTCAGGTGGTGATTTCATTTCTTTGTTTGAAGATGAGAATGCAAAAGCAAACGGAAAATTACCTTTAGTTCGTTTGTTACAAATTGAAGAAGTAAGTGAATTAAATATTAATTCTTCTAATAGTGATGTAATTCGTTTCTTACGTGATAAAGCTTCTAGCTCTATGGACGGTGTTGAACAAATTATGGAACGTCGTATTAACCAATTCGGAGTTGCTCAACCAAACATTCAAAAAGACGCATTAAAAAATCGTTTATACATTGAGTTACCAGGTGTTCAAGATGAAGCTACTGTTGCAGACAGATTACAATCTACTGCGAATCTTCAATTCTTTGAAACATACCAAGCAAATGAAATTGGTGCACAATGGCAACAAGCTGCTACTTTGTCTAAACAAAAAGAAATTTCTCAAGATGATTTAGCGAAATTAGAATCTGATTCTACAAGCAACGATTCAATCAAAAAAGATTCTGCTAAAGTTGAGTCATTAGAGTCATTAACAAATAACTTAAACTCAACTACAAAAGGGTTAGGTGAATTAGTGAAAAATGCAGGTAACTATTCAATCGGATATGTTACTTCAGAAAACAAAGCAGCGGTTGATGTATTAATTAGAAGAAATGACATTTTAGCTTTATTCCCAGCTGATTTAAAATTCATGTGGTCAGCTGAGCCAGAATCTATCTCAACTAAAACAAACGAAAAAGCGTACACATTATACGCTGTAAAAATTCCAGATAACGGTAAAGCAAGAGTTGGTGGTACAGATATTAAATCTGCTTCTACTGGTTTTGACCAAGCTAGTTCTTTAATTACAGTTGATTTATCAATGTCTGAAGCTGGAGCTGAAAAAT
Source organism: Flavobacteriales bacterium (assembly GCA_947375085.1). The sequence goes on along the minus strand of CANCEQ010000318.1, from coordinate 1,489 downwards.
GGGCTCAAATGACTTCTGAAAACGTGGATAAAATTGTTGCGATTACGATGGATAATGTTGTTTACAGCGCTCCAAGAGTAATCAATGCTATTACAGGTGGAAATACTCAAATCTCTGGATCTTTCACAGTTGATGAAGCAAAAGGTTTAGCTGGATTGTTAAACGGTGGTGCTTTACCTGCTCCATGTGTTATTAAAGAACAAACGAAAGTTGGTCCTACAATCGGAGCTGAAAACTCTAGAGCTGGTTTAATTTCTTTTGCTTGTGCTTTCTTTGCTGTATTGATTTACATGTATTTCTACTATGGTAAAGCAGGTATGGCGGCAAACATCGCTTTAACTGTAAACGTTATTTTAATCTTCGGTTGTTTAGCTTCTTTTGGAGCTGTATTGACTTTAGCTGGTATCGCTGGTATCGTTTTAACAATTGGTACTGCTGTCGATGCGAATATCTTGATTTTCGAACGTATTCGTGAGGAACAAGCGAGAGGAGTTGGAATTGATGAATCATTGAACAAAGGTTTCAGTAAAGCACTTCCAGCGATTATTGATGCGAACGTAACTCACTTATTGGTTGCGATCATCTTGAAAGTTTTCGGAAAAGGTGAAATCGAATCATTTGCTACTACTTTGATCATCGGTATCTTTACTTCTATGTTCTCTGCAATCATCATTTCTAAATTAGTTATCTATAACTGGTTAGCGAAAGGAAAAGAAATTTCATTGAATACTAAAATGTCGAAAGGTTTATTCCAAAACTTCCATTTTGACTGGGTTGGAAAAAGAAAGTATTTCTACATTTTCTCTATCTCTGTAACAATTATCGGTGTTATCGCTCTTTTCACTAATGGATTAAAACAAAGTGTTGAGTTCACAGGTGGACGTACATTTGTTACTAAATTCGAAAAGAAAGCTGATATTGATTATATCCGTGGTAATCTTTCTAAAGTTTTCGTTGAAAATGGAGAAGTTTCTTCTATTGATTTAAAAACGAAATCAAATGACTTTAACGTTGAAATCATCACGAACTACAAATTGAAAAATGATGGTGCTTCAACTGAAGTAAACGAAAAATTAAAAGAAGGTTTAGATGCTTGTAAAGCAAAATTAGGAAACTACGAGATTTTAGAGTCTAGAAGTATTTCTGCTTCTGTTTCTAGTGAGTTATGGGCTTCTTCTGCTAAAGCAATTGCATTGGCTTTATTAGCTATCTTTATTTACATCTTTATCCGTTTCGGATCTTGGCAGTATTCAATCGGTGCAATTATCGGTTTAACTCACGATGCTTTCTTCGTAATTTCTATCTTCGCTTTATTACATGGTTTCTTACCATTCAGTTTAGATGTAAACCAAGCGTTTATCGCAGCAATCTTAACTGTTATCGGTTACTCTATGAATGATACGGTAATTGTATTTGACCGTATTCGTGAGAACTTACACAACAGTAACGAAAGTGAAAACCAAAATGACATTGTAAACAAATCGTTGAA
>CANCEQ010000317.1 GCA_947375085.1 Flavobacteriales bacterium | reverse complement strand
AATCAATGATTTAAAATTTTTATTAATGATTTATTAATGACAACTTATTAATTTGTAGTTAGTGGGTTGTGTTTGGTGTTATAAATTTCATATTCGTTTAAATAGAATTAATAACACAGGATTACAAATTTTTTTAAGTTGATAATTGTTTTTGTTTTTCATTATTAGTATGTTTAAACTTTATCATGTACTTGATAATCAATCAGTAATTTAAACTTAAAAAGATGAAACGTATATTTTACTTTCTATTTATAATCTCATTGAACTCTTTATTTGCTCAAGAAAACAATGAATTTTCACCCTGTATTTCAGATGAGGAATATAAAATCATTGCTTCTGAATGTTCAAAAAATATTTCTAAATTTAAGTTGGGGACTCCAACAAAAGGTTCAAAACCAAGTTTTATTTGGCCTATTCAAGCATCCAATAAATTACACGACTGTAGTTTTTATTATGTATCAGCTTACGTAGATCAAAATAAAACAAGTGGACAAATTCAAGATTATAATTGTGGAACCAACACCTATGACGGGCACACAGGAACAGATATTTCGACTTGGCCTTTTAATTTTTACAAGTTAGATAATGATTTAGTAGAAGTTATTGCAGCGGCAGATGGAGTAATAGTTGCAAAACATGATGGTGAATTTGATAAAAATTGTGGCGCTACAAATGTTTCAGCTAATTATCTTGTGATACGACATGCTGATTTATCTGTTTCTTTTTATTGGCACATGAAAAAGAATTCTGTGACTACAAAACAAATAGGGGACGCAATTGTAGCAGGTGAAAAGATTGGGATTGTCGGGAGTTCTGGAAATGCTTCAGGTCCTCATTTACATTTTGAAGTTAAAACAGATTTTAGTGTTGCAACAAGCTATATTGATCCTTTTACTGGAACTTGTAATTCATTAAGTGCAACAACTTGGTGGCAAAATCAAAAAAATTATGTCGAAACAATTGTTGTAAGAGCTTCAGTACATGCGACAGATGCCGTTTTTCCAGCTTGTCCGGCTACTGAAACCTTAAATGAAATGTCTGATTTTACAACTCCTTATCAAGGAGCAGGATTGGCTCCTGGTTATGCTAAATTTTACATGTTTTTAAGAAATGAAGTGAATGGTCTAATCGCTAATTTAAAGATATTAAATCCAGACAATACTGTTTTCTCTGAATGGACCTATACTAGTACTGCCGATAGCAAAACTAAAACATTTGGGTATTCCAAAAAACTTCCCACAACTGCTGGAGTTTATACTTTTATTATTACCTATAACAATACGACTTGTAGTTCAACTTTTTCGATTGATGGAGGCGGAAATACACCTGCAAATATTCAAGAATTAGAAAAAGGCTATGTTGTTGTTTTCCCAAATCCATCAAATGGAAAGTTCACATTACAAATGGATGAGCCTCAAAATAAACGAATTGAAATTTATACATTATTGGGTGAAAAAATACTTGAAAATGATATACTAAATTCTAAAATGGAGATTGATTTATCAAATAATAAAGGTGTATTTATTTATAAAATAATAGACTCATCAACAGGTAGTTCTGTATATACAGGAAAACTGATGAATCAATAATATTAACTTTAATGTTAAGCCACTGGTTTGAAATTTTCCTTTAGTTGTTTCTATTTTTAAACAATAACCGCAACTTTTAAACAAAATGAGCGAATTATGTCTTTAAATTCTAATTTTGCTTTAAAATATCAAGCAAATGATTCCAAGAATTCAATACAAGGCTATTAAGCAAAAAATTGCTACCAATAAATTACTCCTATTAACAGGACCAAGAGAAGTTGGGAAGCAAACAATCGTTCAAGAAATATTGACGGCTTCAGGATTTGCTTATATGGAATTGAACGGACAAAAACGTGCTACTAAAAAAATGTTTGAAGTTGTTAGTGAGGAGTCTTTAAAAGAATCGTTTGGCTTGAATCGTTACGTGGTTATTCACGAAGCACAATACCTTGATAAATTACAAGAAATCATAGAGGTTTTACTTTCAACTGATTGGAACATCACGTTGATTTTAACGTGTTCGTATGAACCTGTAATGGATGAATTATTGCGTGAAGTTTTACAATTGCAAGGTTTAGAAATGCAATTAATGCCTCCTTCATTTTACGAATTGGCGCAACACAATGGTTTACCAGTTGAAGAAAGTTTATTAGAACAACGTTTGATTTATGGTAATTATCCTTCAGTTGTTTCAAATTTAGAAAAGGCAAAACCAAAATTAAGAGAGTTAGTCGACCAAGTTATTTTTACCAATTTAGGAGTTACAGACCGTATCAATAAGGGTAAAAAATTAATGCACATGTTGCAATTATTGGCTTTCGAAGTAGGTGATGCGATTTCCTACAATGACATTGGCGATAGATGTGGATTGGACAATGAAACAGTTGAACGTTATATCGATTTATTAGAAAAATCATTCGTCTTAATTAAATTACCATCCTACTTCAATAACCACCGTTACGAATTAAAGAAAAGTCACACCATCTATTTTGTTGACAATGGTATTCGTAATGTGTTAATCAACAATTTTAATCCAATGCACCTGCGAAATGATTGGGATAAAATTTGGAAAAACTGGTTGGTTTCAGAACGCATTAAATGGAACCGATTGAATAATAAAGAAGTAGAATATTATTTCTGGAAAACACATACAAAACAGATTATGGACTACATCGAAGTAGAAAATGGTTCTGTGAGCGCCTACAAAACATCTTGGGAAAAAAGAAAGAAAATGAAATTCCCAGCAAGTTTTGCTGAAGCCTATCCGTTCTCAAAATCTTTTGCTTTAAATCGTTCTACTTATTGGGGGTTTTTGACGAAGAAGTAGGTTTGGGTGTTAGGTCTGTGTTTATATAATTGTTTAAATAAATGAAACTATATATATTTCTCTTAACAGTATTATCCTTTTCAGTTGTTGGGCAAGAAGATATTAAATCTCAAATTATTTCCAATTTTAATGAGATAAAGACACTTCATTCGGATGAAAATTATTCAAACTTGGAAGTATTCGGGAATGCTATAGGTGATTCTAAAATTGTTTTTTTAGGTGAACAAGACCATGGTGACGGAACGACTTTCAAAGCAAAAACATCAATTATAAAATATTTACACGAGAAGAAAGATTTTGATGTTTTAGTTTTTGAAAGTGATTTTTGGGGATTGACAACAGCTTGGGATAATTTTCAAAAAGATGGATTTAATATCAACCAAATCAAAGAAAACACCTATAAAGTTTGGAGTCAATGCGGACAAGTTCAAGAATTATTTAATTACATTGAAAAATCATATTTATCTAGTAATCAGCTAATTGTTTCTGGAATGGATTGTAATCACTTTTTAGTAAATTCGAAAAAGAATTATAAATCTGAACTTACTTATTTTTTACAAAATCAATCTTTTTATTTGATAGATTCTATTGAAAGTAATTCATTCATTCGAATTGCTAATAACCTAATTCAAGAAGCCTACTTTAATGCTAAATACCAAAATGAAACACCTGAAGTAGACAAATCATTGTTTAATAAATACATCGATAAAATTATTCCAACCATAACTGATTCTTTTTGGAAGCAAGAATTAATAAATTTAAAAGGGACAGCATTATTTATCTGGTCTAATGGAAATCTTACAATTCGTGATGAATATATGGCTAAAAACTTGCTTTGGCTCTATAATGAAAAGTTCAAAGGGAAAAAAATTATCGTTTGGGG
>CANCEQ010000316.1 GCA_947375085.1 Flavobacteriales bacterium | reverse complement strand
GCAGGAACAAGTTTAATTTCATATTCATTGACAACTGCGGGTTGTACAACAACTCAAACAGCAAATGTAACAGTGAATGCGATGCCAGTTGTAGCAGCGATAACAGGAGGCACAAGTGTTTGTGTAGGTTCAACTTTACCTTTAGCATCCGTAACAACAGGAGGAATATGGACAAGTGGAACAATAGCAAACGCAACGGTTTCATCAGTAGGATTAGTTTCTGGAGTTTTAGCAGGAAGTTCAATTATTACTTATTCTAAAACTGTTTCTGGTTGTACAGCATCTCAATCTGCTAATGTAACAGTAAATACTTCACCAGTTGTTTCTCCAATAACAGGAACGACAACTGTTTGTGCTGGATCACCAACAACATTGTCAAGTTCAACAGTAGGAGGAACATGGTCTAGTGCTTCATCTACAGTTGCTACAATATCAAATGGTGGAGTTGTAACAAGTTTAATTGCAGGAACAAGTTTAATTTCATATTCATTGACAACTGCGGGTTGTACAACAACTCAAACAGTAAATGTAACAGTGAATGCGATGCCAGTTGTAGCAGCGATAACAGGAGGTACAAGTGTTTGTGTAGGTTCAACATTGCCTTTAGCATCTGTAACAACAGGAGGAACATGGACAAGTGGAACAACAGCAAACGCAACGGTTTCATCAGTAGGCTTAGTTACTGGAGTTTTAGCAGGAAGTTCAGTTATTACCTATTCTAAAACTGTTTCAGGATGTACTTCAACTCAAACAGCAAATGTAACAGTAAATGCTTCACCAGTTGTTTCTCCAATAACAGGAACGACATCTGTTTGTGCTGGAACACCAACAACATTGTTAAGTTCAACAGTAGGAGGAACATGGTCTAGTGCTTCACCTTCAGTTGCTACAATATCAAATGGTGGAGTTGTTACAAGTTTAATAGCTGGAACAAGTTTAGTTTCATATTCTTTGACAACTGCGGGTTGTACAACAACTAAAACAGCTAATGTCACAGTAAATGCTTTACCCGTTGTTTCTGCTATAAATGGTGTAAATACAATTTGTTTGAATACAAATCAAACTTATGTTAATTCTACTGTGCTTTCAGGAAATAATTCTATAGGACAATGGTCAAGTTCAGATCCAACTATTATATCAATTGATCAAAGTGGAAATGCTTCAGGATTACAAATTGGATCAACAACAATTAATTATTTAGTAACTTCAAATGGTTGTTCAAGTACACAAACAAAAGTGGTAAACGTAGTTGCTCAGCCAGTTGTTACTCCAATTGTTGGGGTAAATTCAATCTGTTTAAATACAGGTTCTACACTTACAAATACTTCCCCATCTGGAGTTTGGTCTAGTTCTTTACCATCAATCGCTACTATTTCTTCAACAGGTTCAATTGTAGGGGTAGGTGTTGGAAATGTAACTTTTAGTTATGCAGTTTCACAAAATGGATGTACTACTACTCAAACTAAAACGCTAACAGTTAATGCTCTTCCCGTAGTTTCTCTAAATGGTTTACCAACTATTTGTAAAAATTGGGGAACTTATAATTTAGTTGAAGGACTTCCATTAGGAGGACAGTATTCAGGTACAGGAATTTCTGGTTCAGTATTATCTTTCACAAATTCAGGGATTTATAATGTAGGCTATACTTATACCGATAATAACGGATGTACGAATTCTATACAATCTGACATTTCGATAAGTGAATGTGCTAGTTTAGATGAAGTTTCTGAAGTGAAATTTGATATATATCCAAATCCTACAAAAGATGAATTGAATATTATTTCTTCGAATGAATCAATACAAGATTTGAAAATTATAGATAATGCTGGAAGAATAGTATTTGAGTCAAAACCATCATCATTACATGTTCAACTTGAAGTTGGAAATTTTGCAGATGGACTTTATACAATTCAAATAAGCTCAGCATCTAAAATGATTAATTCAAAATTTGTAGTAAGAAAATAAAATTTAAAAACTTTCATTTGAAAGAGGTTATCCTTTAGGATAACCTCTTTTTTGTTTCTTATAATATAAGTTGAGAATATAGAATTAAAATGGTTATAAATAAAAAAGCTGTAAATAATTTTTACATTATTTACAGCTTTTAAAATTAGTTGAATGTTTGATTAAACTAAACCTTCAATTTCGATATTTTCGTTTACATCAGCTAAGTAATCAACACCTTCGAAACCAAATCCAAATAAGTTTAAGAAGTCTGATTTATAACCGTTTAAATCTCCTAATTCAGGAAGAGTTTCAGTAGTAGATTTTTGCCATAAAGCATCCACTTCTGCTTGAACATCTTCTCTCATTTCCCAATCATCGATACGGATTCTTCCTTTATCGTCAGTAGGAATTGCTTTTCCAGTATAAACTCTGTCAGCAAATAAACGTTGAATTTGTTCAATACATCCTTCGTGAATTCCTTTTGCTTTCATTGTTTTGTAAAGTAATGAAATGTATAATGGAATTACTGGAATAGCAGAACTTGCTTGAGTAACTAAAGCTTTATTTACAGAAACATACGCTGTTCCATTTTTAGCTTTTAATTTATCTGTAATTGTAAAAGCTGTTGCTTCTAAATGGTCTTTTGCTCTTCCAATAGTACCTTTTCTATAAACTGGTTCAGTTAATGCAGGTCCGATATATGAGTAAGCAATAGTTTTTGCGTTATCAGAAAGGGCATCTGCTTTTAATAAAGCATCAATCCACATTTCCCAATCTTCACCACCCATTACAGCAACTGTATTTTCAATATCTTCCTCATTTGCAGGGTCGATAGATACGTTTGTCACAATACCAGTGTGAAAATCAACTGTTTTATTAGTGAAGTTTCCACCTATTGGTTTCAATGAAGATCGGTGAAGAATTCCTGTATTAGGATTTGTTCTAACAGGAGAAGCTAAACTATAAATTACTAAATCAACTTGACCTAAATCTTTTTTGATTAATTCAATCGTTTGCTCTTTAATTTCGTTTGAAAAAGCATCACCATTTATACTTTTAGCATAAATTCCTGCTTTTTTCGCTTCATTTTGGAAAGCTGCACTGTTATAAAAACCTGGAGATGCTGGTTTTCCTGGTTGTGGAGCTTTTTCGAAGAATACACCAATTGTAGCTGCATCTGAACCAAAAGCACTTGTAATTCTAGAAGAAAGTCCAAATCCAGTTGAAGCACCAATTACTAATACTTTTTTAGGTCCGTCAATTTTTCCTTTTGATTTTACATATTCAATTTGATTGATTACGTTTTGCTCACACCCTTTTGGATGAGATGTTAAGCAAATAAATCCACGCATTCTTGGTTCAATTATCATATTTTATAATTTTAATTTCAAATTTAGTAATGGAAAAACAAATGATTGTTTTCCATTTTAACGGGGCAAATTTAATTATAATGTTTTTATTGGAGAAATAAAGAGACTAGAAAAGACGGTTAGTTTACCTTATTCGTATTTCGGTTTTTTTAATTTTTTCTCCGCTTTTTTTTCTTTTGTTGTTTTCACAGGTTCTTTCTTTGCATTCTTTTGTGCATTTTGACTTTTTGCCATTTGAATTAATTTTTAATGAATAATTAAATTGATAAAAGTCACAGAGATAGAAAAATCTACATTTAGTAAGATGAAATCAACTTTGTATAAATGTACGGTTACTTTTTGGTTTTGCTCGGATTTAGAGTGCAAAAAAAAATGCCTTCAAGAATTGAAAGCATTTTATATGAATGGAAAATATCGATTACAATGTACT
>CANCEQ010000315.1 GCA_947375085.1 Flavobacteriales bacterium | reverse complement strand
GGACCTAAACTTGGTTTCAATCCAAACAAAGGAATAAAATGATCTGCATCCACTACAATTTCACCATCTTTTGTATGATTGATAACCACTTTCTCTAATTTAGAGTCTCCTGATAAACCAACTACTTCTGATTCTGTAACTAAATTAATTCTTCCAGCTTCAGCCATATCAATGACTTTTTGAACTGAATCTAAATGTCCTCTAAAAGAGCTATTTCTATGAACTAATGTTACTTCTGAAGCGATTTTGTTTTCAACTAAATAAATTGACCAATCCAACGCTGAATCTCCACCACCTGCAATTACACATTTTTTATCTTGGTAGAAAGCAGGGTCTTTGATAATATATTCAACTCCTTTGTCTTCAAAATCAACGATATTTGAAATAGGTGGTTTTCTTGGTTCAAAAACTCCTAATCCTCCTGCAATCATTACGATTGGTGCAAGGTGTTTTGTTCCTTTACTTGTTGTAACGATGAAACTTCCATCTTCTAATTTTTCAATATCCACAGCTGCTTCGCCTAATGTAAACCCTGGTTTAAAAGGCGCTGCTTGCTCCATTAAATTATCTACTAATTCTCCAGCTAATACTGATGGGAATCCTGGGATATCATAAATTGGTTTTTTAGGATAAATTTCAGAACATTGTCCACCTGCTTGAGGCAATGAATCAATTAAATGTGTTTTCAATTTTAAAAGTCCTGCTTCAAAAACTGTAAATAAACCTACTGGTCCTGCTCCGATAATAATAATATCTGTTTCTATCATCTTTTTTGTTTTGTTGTTAGCTATTAGGTGTTTGCTCAACAATTAATAGCTGGTTTATACTTGTTAATAATTATAAAGTCCTCCCCCTCAATCCCCCTCCAAAGGGGGAAGAGTTTTACTCAAATAAATCGGTTGAAAGGTATTTGTCGCCTCTATCACAAATGATACATACTACATTTCCTTCTTCCAAATTTTCAATTAGTTTTAGAGCAGCTGATACTGCTCCACCACTACTCATTCCTCCAAATACTCCTTCTTCTTTTGCTAAACGTTGTGCCATAGCTTTCGCTTCCACATCTGATACTTCAATTACTTGGTCGATTCTTGAACGATCAAATATTTTCGGTAAATATTCTACTGGCCATTTTCTAATTCCTGGTATTTTAGCTCCATCTTCTGGCTGCACTCCAATAATTTGAATTTCAGAATTTTGTTCTTTCAAATATTTAGAAACACCCATAATGGTTCCTGTAGTTCCCATAGCAGACACAAAATGAGTTACTTTTCCTTCTGTATCTCTATAAATTTCAGGTCCAGTTGTTGTGTAATGCATTTTTGGATTGTTCTCATTCGCAAATTGATCCAACATCACATAGCCTTCTTTTTCTACTTTATTTCTAGCATAATCGATTGAAGCTTCCATTCCTCCTGCTGCTGGAGTTAAAGTAACCGTTGCTCCAAAAGCACGCATTGTTAAAACACGCTCTCTTGTTGAATTTTCAGGCATTACCAACTCGATTTCAAGATTCATCAATCGAGCAATCATTGCTAATGCAATTCCTGTATTTCCACTAGTTGCTTCGATTAATTTAGAATCCGATTTAATTAAACCACTTTCTAATCCACCTTTAATCAAACCGTAAGCTGCTCGGTCTTTTACACTTCCTCCCGGGTTATGTCCTTCTAATTTGGCAAACAACTTAACGTTTGGTTTCTTATTTAAAACCGCTAATTCTACCAAGGGTGTGTTTCCTATGAAGTCGATTAATTTTGCCATTTTATTTATTTTCTTCTATTTTTAAATCTGGTTTGTGATAGACCAATGTACTTGGTTTTACACTTTTTGTTATCCAAACATTCCCTCCAATCGTTGAATCGTGACCTATTATCGTTCTTCCCCCTAAAATTGTTGCTCCTGCATAAATAACCACATTGTCTTCAATTGTTGGATGACGTTTAGTTTCTGCCATCTCTTTTTTTACACTTAAAGCACCTAATGTAACTCCTTGATAAATTTTTACAAAGTTACCAATTATTGTAGTTTCACCAATTACGACACCAGTTCCGTGGTCGATAAAGAAAGATTCTCCTATTGTTGCATTTGGATGAATATCAATTCCTGTTTTGCTATGCGCCATTTCAGTCAAGATTCTTGGTATAAAAGGAACGCCTAACTGACTCAACTCATTCGCTATACGATAAATACTAATCGCATAAAATCCTGGATATGCACGCATTACTTCGTCTCTATTTTTTGCTGCTGGATCTCCTGCTTCAATCGCATCGGCATCCAACATCAATTTTTTATAGATAGAAGGCAAACGATTGTAAAAGTCTTCTGTAATTTCTTTTGAATCTTTCCCTAACAAATCTTGAACGTGCAACAGTAACACATTTAACTGTTGTTTGTTCTTTTCAAATTCTTCTTCTAATTTTTCTTTTCCTGCAAAAACTTTGTTATTGTAGGTTGGAAATAAAATAGACATCAATGTTTCAATAAACGTATTGACCAACAAAGGCGACGGTAAAACTGTCTTCTCTGTGTGTTTTTGATATAATTCGTTTATGAAATTGTTCATTGTTTTTTGTTTTTGATGAATCAAAAATTTGTTGGGGCGTTTTTTTTTGTTGGGGCAAAAATATTTATTGTGACAAAATATTATTGGGCGAAAAATATTTCGCCCCTACGCAATAACGCCTGCGGCTACTGTGCTATTTGTATTTTCGTTCACCAAAATGAATGCACCTGTTTTTCTGTTTTTTCTGTATGAATCAAAACTAACAGTGTCTGCTGTTTTTAATCGTACTTTACAGATATCATTCAACTTGATTGTTCCATCGCTTTCTAAATCTGTGTATAAATGAATATCGATTTTACTTTCGATTTCTTTAATTACAGTTTTGGTTTTGAAACTGTTTTGTTGTAACAATAATTTTTGACCTGATTGAAATGATGTATTATCCATCCAGCAAATTGTTGCTTCAATTTCTTTTTCAGATGTAGGTAATTCATTAATCGGAACGATTGTACTTCCCCTACTGATATCGATTTCGTCTTTTAAATGAATGATAATTGGTTCAGCGATTTGTGCTTCTTCAACCTCTACCCCATTTTTCTCAATTTTTGAAATCTCTGATTCAAATTCAGATGGAAAAACTTTTATTTTATCTCCTTTTTTGAAAGTTCCACTTAATACACTTCCTGCATATCCTCTGTAATCGTGTAATTCTGTAGTTTGTGGACGGATTACATATTGAACTTGAAAACGAGGTTCTTTGATTTCTTTATCTTCAGCGATTTCAACATTTTCAAGGAAATCCAATAATGATTCCCCTTTGTACCAAGGCATTTTATCAGATGGTTTTACAACGTTATCTCCTGCTAATGCACTTGCTGGAATGAAAGAAATTTTATTCAATTTTAATGGTTCAGCAAACTTGATATAATCTGCTTCTATTTGATTGAATACTTCTTCTTTAAAATCAACTAAATCCATTTTATTGATACACACTAATACGTGAGGAATTCCTAAAATAGAAGATATAATGCTGTGACGTTTTGTTTGATCCGTAATTCCATTTCTAGCATCCACCAAAATAATTGCTAAATCTGCATTTGAAGCTCCAGTAAACATATTTCTTGTGTACTGTGTATGTCCTGGTGTATCAGCTATTATAAATTTACGTTTGTCTGTGCTGAAATATTTGTAAGCAACATCAATTGTGATTCCTTGCTCTCTTTCAGCTCTTAAACCATCTGTTAATAATGC
>CANCEQ010000314.1 GCA_947375085.1 Flavobacteriales bacterium | reverse complement strand
GCAATTGTTTTCTTTAGAACCTCCATACTACCTCCTGGTAAATCAACTCTTCCGTAACTACCTCTAAATAAAACATCCCCATTTATAACAAACTTATTTTCAACATTGTAGAAAACAACGTGTCCTGGTGCATGTCCTGGTGTAAAAAGCACATCTAATTCAATATCACCAAAAACTAATTTTTCCCCGCCTTTTAAAATGTGAGAAGGTTGTGGCGAAACTTTATATCCTTGAAAACAATATAAATGTGCATAATTTGGAACTGAATTTAAAGTCACCAAATCTTCGCTGTGCAAGTAATAATCAATTTTAAAATTCTCTAGTACGAAATTATTACCAAGCACATGATCAATATGAGCATGCGTATTTAAAAGCGCTAAAGGTTTTAAACCGTTATCATTTATATAAGCCAACAAAGCTTCCTCTTCTTCCCTATCGTAACAACCTGGATCAATGATTACACAATTTTTCTTGTCATCAGAAATGATGTAAGAATTCTCTTGAAAAGGATTGAAAGGAAAAACTTCTATATGTAAAGCCATTTTATTAATTATTAAGACATTCGATTTATAGATAATAGACGATAGACATAAGTATAGTCATACCTTATTTAATCTGTTTTATTGTTTCTTTACAGCAAAGTTAGGAGGAAATAATGAAACTAGAATAATTAACTTCTAGAATTCAGCTTTTTCACAGAAAATATACTCGGAACATCAACTGTCCATTTCTTTAAAGCAATCATCATCATTAAAATTTCGAGTCGAGATATCAATCCCAAAACTATACAAGTATAAAACGAATAAAAACTATCTGAATTGAGTAATAAATCAATTAAGAAAATGAAAAGGGTTATCGTCCAAGTTTTGGCTAAAATAGAATGAGTTGCAACGGTTTTTTTAAACTTAAAAAAGCAAACGATGTAAGTCACTATCTCTAAAACGATTACTGAAAATATTAAAAAACTGTTTTTTTGAAAAAAGGGAAGATTAAGGTAAAAGGTTGAGAAAATGATAGAAGCCCAAAAAACCATATCGACATTCGAATCCCAAATACGCAGTTTCTCTGTTGCAATATTTAATTTTCGAGCTATAATTCCATCAAAAACATCTGATAAAAGTCCAACAAAAGCCAAAATAACGATAAGTATATTCAAATTAGTCACTTCTGTAAATACCAATCCACCAATAATAAAAGCAATGATTAAGCGTAAATACACTAATAAAAAAGGAATTTTAGTCATCTAATAATCAATTTAAAATAAAACCTTATTCCTCTTTACAATATTCATTCCTCTTTTACGTTACAAATCAAAACTTACTTTAAATTTGCAGCAACAATAAACATAAAATATGCGATTACTCTTTCAGCTAACCCTCCTTTTTCTTAGTTTTTCTGCCTTTTCTCAAAACATTCGAACATTAAACGGTTATATCTCAAGTAAAAAAACAGGAGAAAAATTAATTGGTGCAACTATCTATGATACTATTCACAAGGTAGGGACAACTACAAACGAATACGGTTTTTACAGTCTCTCTATACCAAATGAAGCTACGGTATTAAGAGTTACCAGTTTCGGCTTCGACACCTATTTTTTGGATGCAACACTACAAAAAAATGAATATAACGTAATTGTCAGTGAAATAAATGAGCTTAACGAAGTATTAGTAACAGCCACTTCTGGTTCTAGAAGAAGTGTTGAAAGCACCAATATAGGTACCATGGAACTATCAATGGAAAAAGTGGATAAACTTCCTGTTTTATTAGGTGAAAAAGACGTTTTAAAAATTCTTCAGTTGATGCCTGGTGTAAAATCAGGTGGTGAAGGCTCTAGTGGTATCTACGTGAGAGGTGGTGGACCTGACCAAAATTTAATTTTATTAGATGGTGTACCAGTTTATAATGCTTCTCACCTATTTGGATTTTTCTCTGTTTTTAATTCAGATGCATTATCTCAAACAACCTTAACAAAAGGAGGGTTTCCAGCTCGTTATGGTGGTAGAGTTTCTTCTGTATTGGATATGCGCATGAAAGAAGGGAATAATCAAAAATTCAATGTAGAAGGTTCTATCGGAATTATTGCAAGTCGTTTGTTAATTGAAGGGCCACTAAATAAAGGTAAAACAGCTTTTATCATCAGTGGTAGAAGAACTTATTTAGATGCTTTAGTAAAACCTTTGGAGCCAAAAGATTCAAAAGGAGGATATTATTTTTATGATTTAAATGCGAAAATAAATCACAAAATAAATGATAAACACCATCTTTATTTAAGCGGATATTTTGGCCAAGACAAAGCAGGATTTTATAATGAAAACAACAGTGGAGATGTAACTAATTCATATTCAAATACAGATAAAACAGGATTAAAATGGGGAAATGCAATTGCAGCAGTAAGATGGAATTATAAGATTCGTCCAAAACTATTTACAAATACAACTTTCACTTATTCAAAATATTTATTTAACATTTTCAGTGATTCTAAATCAACTTCTATTTCTAATGGAGTTGCAACAAATTCAAGTTATTCTTTTCTATACTATTCAGGAATAGACGATTGGACGGGTAAAACTGACTTTACTTATTTACCCAACCCAAATCATACCATCAAGTTTGGAATAAGTGATATTTACCATACGTTTAGACCAGGCGTTACTACTGCAAGTTCACAATATCAATCTGAAAGTTATAGTCTAAAAGAAGGTTCTGCAATCCAATTTGCCCACGAAACTTCAGAATATATTGAAGACGACCATAAAATTTCGAACAAACTAAAAATCAATTACGGTTTACACAACAGTACTTTCTTTGTAGGTACTAAAGTATACAACGAACTACAGCCAAGAGTATCAGCTAATTATATCCTTACCGAAAATTCGAGTTTAAAATTTGGTTATTCTAGAACCGCTCAATTTCTCCATTTACTTTCGAATACAGGGATTGGATTACCTACCGATTTATGGGTGCCGGCTACAGAGAAAATCGCGCCAGTTACTGCTAATCAAGTGAGTATTGGTTATAATAGAGAAATCAAAAAACAATTCAATTTTGTAGTAGAAGGATACTATAAAAAAATGGAGCACTTGATTCAATACAAAGAAGGAGCTAGTTTTTTTAGTCAGAATACTGATTGGCAATCTAAAGTGGAAAGTGGACAAGGGTGGGCTTATGGAGGTGAAGTACTGCTAGAAAAACGACAAGGAAAGTTAACAGGTTGGATTGGTTATACATTAAGTTGGACAGAAAGACAATTTGATAATATTAATTTCGGAAAAAGATTTCCATATCGTTATGACCGAAGAAATGACATCAGTGTTGTACTTACTTACAAAGCAAATAAAACGTGGGACTTTGGAATGGTATTCGTTTATGGGACAGGAAATGCGGTAACTTTAGCAACTCAAACCTATCAATTAGCACCGAATCCAATAACTAGTGGATATTTTAATAATTCTACCATTAATTATTTTTCATCCATTAACAATTATAGAATGCCTGCTTATCACAGAATGGATATAGGAGCTAACAGAACACGACAAAAAACGTGGGGAGAAACTGTTTTATCTTTATCCATTTACAATGTTTATAATCGTCAAAATGCTTATTTCTTGTTTACAGAACAAAAAGGAAGTAAAACTGTACTAAAACAAGCCAGTATTTTTGCTTTAATCCCCTCTATCAGTTGGAAATTTAAATTCAACTTTGAAAAAATAAAAGAAAATAAATCTAACAAAACAGTAGAATGAAAACGATCTATTTC
>CANCEQ010000313.1 GCA_947375085.1 Flavobacteriales bacterium | reverse complement strand
AGTTGAAATGGAAGATATTGTCGATTATAAAATTCCCTTTGGAGCGTTAGGAAGATTAATGAATCCGATTTTAGTTCAACCAAAATTGAATGAAATTTTTGATTTCAGAAGAAAAAGATTGATCGAAATTTTTGGTGAGATTTGATTTTTGAATTAGTTTTAACTCTGAAATGAATGTAAGAGTTTATAAACCAAAGAGTGAATTGTTGAGTCAGTTAATAGATTGTTTTTATCTATTGGATAGGATTGATAATGAAACCAATACTGTTTATTTAACTTTTCCTTCTACTTTCTCTATTCATACGATCAATTTCAATACGAAAATAAAATCAGAAGGAGTTCGATATAAAATTT
Source organism: Flavobacteriales bacterium (assembly GCA_947375085.1). Next base: position 3,408 of record CANCEQ010000313.1, on the reverse strand, counting down.
ATCACGATGAGACAGTAGAAGTTTCATCTAGTCTAGTTTGTAGATTTAAATCACCATTTTGTTTTGAATACGAAGGTCAAACTTCAGAGATTACTATTTATTATAAACCTTTAGGAATCAATGCGTTTTTAGAAAATCCGTTGGAAGAATATGCTGAAGGAATATTGTCTGATTTTATTCCCTTCGGTGATTTAGAATCTACATTCAAAGAAGTGTTATTTCAATCAGATGAAGAAAAAATACTAAATCTTGAAAAGTATTTACTGACTAAATATAGAGGGTTCAAGCATCCTTATTTAACTGAATTTGTTGATGATTTGAAAAATGAAAATTTAGATTCTATATCAATTTCAAATTTAGCTGATAAATATGGTGTGACTCAAAAAACGGTAATTCGACATTTTGAAAAGCACCTCTGTAAAACACCAAGTGAATTTAGAAAGATTGTACGTTTTAGAAAGGCATTAGATAAATTTAATCAGCAGACAGAAAAGCTTAATCTAACCGAACTTTCCTATATTTTAAATTACTTCGATCAGTCACATCTAGTTAAAGAATTTAAAAGTTTGACAGGATATACACCTAAACAATTTTTTAGTAAAATCACTCCAATGGGGGAGGGGAAAATAAACTGGATGTTTTTAACCTAGGTTAAATTTTTACAATTTTAAGGAATTCAGTAGTCTTACTTTTGATTTAAAATTCAAAGATTATGAAGACAAATTTCAATAAAATACTTTACATTGGTTTTGTACTGTTCGGTATTTATTTTTCCGTTTTTAAAAGAGATTTTTCTGATGCAGTCATCCAATTTGGAATTGCATTAGCGTTCGACCCATTCGATCAAACTGTAAGTTGGAAAGAAAGACCAACATGGCAGAAAGCAGTTTTAATTATTCATTTAGGTATTGTTGCTGCTCTATTCGGTTACGATATTGGCTTTAACGATAAATAGGATTTTATCTATTTGTTAAAAAAATTAAATATTCAATAAATATAGTTGTATATACAACTATATTTATTAGTTTTGAATTATTAAGTAATAGAAATGGGAAAATTAGAACAAGATTTACAGCAAAAAAAGTTTAATAATGAAGTCGTTAAGGCCAATATTAATATTCTTTTCACTGCTAATTTAATCTACAATCAAATCTCTTCTTACTTAAAACCGTATGATTTAACCCACGAGCAATTCAATGTTCTACGTATTTTGAGAGGGAAACATCCTGAATGTATGTGTCAGAAAGATGTTTTGAGTAGAATGGTTGCTCCAAAATCGAACTTAACATTGATCTTAAAAAAATTGGTAGCAAAAAATTTAGTTTCAGTTGCTCAATCTCCAAAAGACAAAAGGGAATACGAAATTTCAATTACTGAATTAGGGTTAGACAAATTAGGTATTTTAGATATTGAAATGATAAAATTTGATCATAGTATTACCAATTTGACTGAAAGTGAGGCTATTCAATTAAATGAGTTGTTGGATAAAATCAGAGGTTAAAAAAAAATTAAAATAATAGTTGTATATATAACTAATTTAAAAAATGGAAAAGAAAATTTTATCTTCATTCAAGGCTCCGAATAGCAAAAGTATGGGACCTCACGTTCGACAAGTCATACCGAGCACAGTTGGTGATTTAGATCCATTCGTGTTTTTAGATCATTTTGGACCCTTCACAAAATCACCTGATTTTAAAGGAGTACCTCCGCATCCACATGCTGGAATTGCAACAATCACTTATTTATTAGAGGGTAGTAATCGTCACCAAGACAGTTATGGTCACGAAGCGTTAATTAGCAGTGGTGATTTAGCTTGGATGCAAGCGGGTAAAGGAATTGTTCACGCAGAAGGAATGGATGAATTAGGTACTGAAAATGAAACAGTTCACGGATTACAATTCTGGATTTCACTACCTGCAAAAGATAAATTTATCGACCCAGATTTTTTTCATTATAAAAAAGAGCAGTTTCCTGTAATTAATGAAAATGGTATTGAATATAAAGTGGTTGTTGGAGAATTAAAAGGAGAAAAATCGCCTGTTCAATCTTTGTCACCTGCAATGATTTATGATATTCAGATTCCTGGAAAAGGACAGTTTGAGCTTCCAATTCAAGCAGAATATTCTAGTGGAATTTATGTGATAGAAGGAGAAATTGAAATTGGAGGTCAAATATTACAACCAACATCGATGACTAAAATGAGTTTTGAAGGTGAAAAAATCGCAATTAAAACTGAAAATTCTGCAAGAATTATTGTGATGGGTGGTTTACCTTTAAATGAACCAATTGTAGGTTATGCGTCGTTTGTAATGAATTCAATGGAACAAATTCAGCAGGTGATGTCGGATTATCAGATGGGGAAAATGGGTCAAATAAATTAAGGTTGAGATTCAGATTGAAATAAAAAGATAATACACACAAAAACAAACAAAATGAAATTATTAGAAAAATTTAAAATGGGGGATTTGGAGTTGAAAAACCGTTTGGTTATGGCACCAATGACTAGAAGTAGAGCAAATGTTCAAGGGGAAGTAAATGACTTGATTGAAAAATATTATGTACAACGCGCTTCAGCTGGATTAATTATTTCAGAAGCCGTGAATATTTCAGAGCAAGCAATTGGAAGTCCTTTTACACCAGGACTTTATACTCAAGAACAAATAACTGCATGGAAAAAAGTAACATCAGCAGTACATAAAGCAGACGGAATTATTTTCGCTCAATTGTGGCATACAGGAAGAGTTGGACATTCGATTGATAAAAACGGAGTGTTACCAGTTTCTGCATCTGCAATTGCGATTGAAGGTCAAACTCACTTTACATCTCAAGGTCCGAAAGAGTATGAAACGCCTAGAGAATTGTCAACAGAGGAAGTAAAGCAAATCATTAAAGACTTCAAACAAGCTGCAATAAATGCAAAAGAAGCAGGATTTGATGGAGTTGAATTACACGGAGCTTTTGGTTATTTACCTAATCAATTTTTAGTTGATGGAGCTAATAAACGTAACGATGAATTCGGTGGTTCAATTGAAAATAGAAGCCGTTTTGTTTTAGAAATAATGAAAGGATTGGTAGAAGTTTTCGGAGCAGATAAAGCAGGAATCAAACTTTCTCCAAGTATTCCTTACAACGGCATGATTGACAGCGATCCAATAGCACTTTTCAGTTATTTGATTACTGAATTAAATAAACTTCCATTGGCGTATTTACAATTAATGCAACCAATGTTTCCGATCGATGCATTCCCAACTTGGCCAAAAGATGTATTGACAGCATTCGGACCTTTATTTGACAAAACGATTATCGTAAATGGTGGTTATGACCAAGAAAAAGGAGAAAAAGAAGTAGAAAACAACAGAGCGCAGTTAGTTTCTTATGGTTCAGCATTTTTAGCGAATCCAGATTTAC
>CANCEQ010000312.1 GCA_947375085.1 Flavobacteriales bacterium | reverse complement strand
AGAAATGATAATATTGAAATGAATAGTCGATTTATTAATGTTCCATTAATGTTAAAAGCAACATTTGGTAAAAAAGTTAATTTTTATACTGGTATTGGTGTCAATTCTGTTTATTCATTAAAATCAAAATATATTGATGAAATAGGTGTTTCAGATTATACAAGTTATAAATATTCAATTATTGCTAATGAGATGTATGCTTCTAGAAAAGTTGATCTAAATTTTTTATACGGATTTGGAATTTCAGCTACATTTTATAAACGATTTACTATTTTTTCAGAATTAAGATGTATTGGTAAAAATAGAAGTGTTAAAAATGCACCTTTAATTGATCTTCATCATTTTTATGGAAGTTTTTTAATAGGTGGTATTTCATACCAATTTAATTTTTCAAAAAAAAGTGATTATAAATTTTCGACTTATAGATTAGGTAAATAAAAAAATCTAGTAAATAAATTTCAATTTGATTAACTTTGACATTCAATCAAGAAGTTTAATTATTTAGAAATTATATGAGTATAAGAAATATCGAACCAAATGCATTATGGAATCATTTTGCTGATTTAAATGCTGTTCCACGTCCATCTAAAAAAGAGGAGAAAGTAATCGAATTCATGTTGAATTTTGGTAAGTCACTAAATTTAGAGACTTTTCAAGATAAAATAGGAAATGTTATTATCAAAAAGCCTGCTTCAGAAGGGATGGAAGATAGAACAACGATTATTCTTCAATCTCATTTAGATATGGTTCATCAAAAAAATGGTGATAAAGTATTTGATTTCGATACACAAGGTATTGAAATGTTAATCGAAGGAGATTGGGTAACTGCAGATGGTACAACTTTAGGTGCTGATAATGGAATTGGTGTAGCTTCAATCATGGCATTATTGACATCAACAGATATTCCCCATCCAGCTTTAGAAGCGATGTTAACAGTTGATGAAGAAACTGGAATGACAGGAGCAAAATACTTGGATGGTTCAAAATATGAAGGGAAAATTTTATTGAATCTTGATACTGAAGATGATGATGAATTATCAATCGGTTGCGCTGGAGGAATTGATACAAATACTTCATATAGCTATGCTTTTGAAGATGTGAAATCAGATTCTACTCAATATGAAATTTGCATAAAAGGACTTTTAGGAGGACATTCAGGAATGGATATTGATAAAGGACGTGGGAATGCAAATAAGTTGATGACACGAATTTTGTATAAATTGAAGTCGGAAGTTGAATTTCAATTGATTTCATTTGATGGAGGAAGTTTAAGAAATGCAATCCCAAGAGAGGCGTCTTCAGTAATTTCAGTTTCAAATGCTGATAAAACGAAACTTGAATCTATTGTAACTGAATTTATTTCATTATTGAAATTTGAATTAAAAACAGTTGAAAATCATTTGGTTATAACTATTGAGAATACAGTTTCAAATGACAAAGCAGTAGCTAAAAATGACTTCGTCAAAATTTTAAATACTTTGTATTCAGCACCAAATGGTGTTTTTAGAATGAGTCCAGATATTAATGGTTTGGTTGAAAGTTCATCTAGTTTGGCAAGAGTTATAATTAAAGATGGTTCATTCGTAACTCAATCGCTTCAAAGAAGTAGTGTTGAATCAACTAAAGCAGATGTAGCGAATACAATTAGAGCAGCATTTGAAAATATGGGAGCAGAAGTGGTTCAAAGTGGAGATTATCCAGGATGGCAGCCAAATCCTAATTCTCCGATTTTAACTATCATGACGGATTTGTATCGTAAATTATTCAATGAAGAACCTCAAGTTAAAGCATGTCATGCAGGTTTGGAGTGTGGTATACTGGGAGAGCATTTACCTGGAGTAGATATGATTTCTTTCGGACCAAATATTCGTGCAGCACATTCACCAGATGAGAAAGTTCAGATTTCTTCTGTTCAAAAATACTGGGGATATTTATTGGAAGTATTGATAGCGATTCCTAAGAAATAAAATTAATTAAAGTATGGATATAATAGTATCCATACTTTCTTATTGTTTTGATTTATAAAACATTAAGATCTTTAAATCTTCTTCATTAATAAAGTTTAAATACTTTATTAAATATTCAAATTTAATTAGTCATTTCATCTTGATTTGTTATTTTTATAAAAAAATAAATTTTAATTAATTAATTCGATAAAAAAGATTCTTTTGATGAATCTTTTTTTTTGATTAATACAACAAATAAATTTAAAGATGAAAACATACTTTTTCTTGTGTATACTTTTATGTGCCAATTTTTTTTATGCGCAGGAAACTGACACAATTTTCATCCAATTATATGGAATTGGTGGTGGATATGGAGAAGCTTCCAATGGAAATTCTTTATCTTATAGCATTGGAGAAACAATGGTGTCTACAACTTCAAATTTTAAACAAACTTTAACTCAAGGTTTTCAGCAAAATAGTTTTAAGGCTATAGTTGGAATAGTTGAAGTTATTGATAATAAGTTCATAGTAAATACATTTCCAAATCCAACAACGGATTTTTTAAATATTAAAGTTTCTTCCCAAAATCCGCAAATCGAAGTGGGAGATTTTCAACTAGAAATGTTGGATTTAATAGGGAATAAAATAGCTATAGATCAAGATTTTACTGATCTACAAACTCTAAAACTTGACTTGAGATATTTGTCTTCTGGAGTTTACATCATAAATCTTAGAACGGTTAAATCAAATAAGATTTTCTCAACTTTTAAAGTAACCAAAACAGCTGTTAATTAATCCTTCAAAGAAAGAAAATTCACTTTTAAAAAAAATATGAATATGTTAAATCAATTACTTCGAATTCTAGTTATATTTTCTTTACTATTTCTAGTTAAAACAGGTGTTTACGCTCAGAGCATTAAAGATTTAGGTTTTAATTATCAGGCAGTTGCTAGAGATAATAGTGGATTAGCTTTAGCTAACAAAAGTGTTGTTGTAGAAATTAGTATCCGAAAAGGGTCTTCAACCGGAACAACTTTGTGGCAAGAATCACACCAAGTAACTACAAACAAATTTGGTTTGTTCAATGTAGTTATTGGTAAAGGTGTTTCAACTGGTTTAGGAACTTTGTCATCGTTTAAAAATATAGATTGGACAACAGCAGATTTATTCACAAATGTTCGAGCTGATTTTGGAAATGGATTGTTACCTATGGGGAATGTTCAATTGCAAACGTTGCCTTATGCTTTAGTTGCTGACACAGCTTTAGCCGCTCCTCGTTTTCCTTTAAATCAATTAACTGATGTTAACACATCTAATTTACAAGTGAATGATATTTTAAAATGGGATGGATCAAAATGGTTACCAGTAAATTTCACATCGAGTAATGATGCAATTTATGCAAAAGTTAAAGCTGATTCTATTGCATTAAGAACTCAAATCAATATAACCAATTCGAATTTAGCAACGGAAGTAATAAGAGCAACAGGAGCAGAAGGAACATTGACAACAAATTTAGCTACAGAAGTTACTGCAAGAACAACTGGTGACGCAACGAATGCAACAGCAATTTCAACTGAAGCAACAACACGTGCAACGAATGATGCAACAATCACAGCGAAAGCTGTTACAGATAGTACCTTCTTGAAAGGTTTAATCAATACCGCCTCAACAGATTTAGCAACGGAAGTAACAAGAGCAACTGGAGCAGAAGGAACGTTGACAACTAATTTAGCTACAGAAGTTACTGCAAGAACAACAGGTGACGCAACGAATGCAACAGCAATTTCAACTGAAGCAACAACACGTGCAACGAATGATGCAACAATCACA
>CANCEQ010000311.1 GCA_947375085.1 Flavobacteriales bacterium | reverse complement strand
TAATACAAACTTTTTTACCGAAATCAATACCTCTCATTGCTGCTGCATAACCTGCAGGACCGCCACCAATAACAATTAAATCAAACTTGTCCATGAAATGTGTAAATTTGTAACAAATATAACAAACTATCCTTGAAAATTTTGATTATGAAATTGATTTTCAGGGTGGATAAATAAATATAAAATGAAATATCAATCAGACATTGATAAGGCGATTGTAAATAAGAAAGAGATAGAAAAATCTCTACAAAGGTTTAAAAAAAAGAAACCAAAATTTGTAGATGACCTTTTTGAATCTTTGCATGATAAAGCATTTAAATCAATTGATTGTTTGAGTTGTGCAAATTGCTGTAAAACTACTAGCCCGATATTTAGAGATGTTGATATTAAACGAATTGCAAAACGATTTAGAGTAAATGAAATGCAATTTATTTCGACTTATTTACGAATGGACGAAGATAGAGATTATGTACTTAAAACTTCACCTTGTGCTTTTTTAGGAGCTGATAATAAATGTGATATTTATGAAGATCGACCATTAGCATGCAGAGAATATCCTCACACAAATAGGAAGAATATGTATCAAATTTTAGAGTTAACTCGAAAGAATTCAGAGATTTGTCCAGCTGTAGCAAGAATTGTTGAAGAAATTACGGAAAAACATCCTTAATGCTAAACAGTCTATTTAAAAAAAATACTTTTTCATTAGGAAATTATAATAATTTAAAATAATTTAGCTAATCGAGTACGTTTGAAACTATTATATGGAAGTAAAAGAAAATAGTACAATACATCAGGTGAAAGATTACTTTAACGAGTATTTGACTTCGTATAAAACGGAGAAAAATAGATCGATTGTGATTTCTCATTGCGGTACTTTTTCTCAAGATTTAATAAATAGTTTAGTTGTTCGAAATGAGGAATTAATGAAATCTTCAGGAGATAAAAAGGCAATTGTAAAACGCGCTTTTTCTATATTGATTGAAGGATTACAGAATATTCGAATTCACGGAGGTTCAGATAACAACGGAGATCAATTAAGTTTTTTAATTGTAGCCAAAGAAGCTGATCGTTATTGTTTGAATTTTGGAAATTTAGTTGATAATTCAATTATTGATTTGATTATAAGTCAGATAGAGAAATTGAATTTAATGACTGCTGAAGAGGTTAAAGAGTTATATACTTCTGTATTAACCGAAAGTGGATTTTCAGAAAAGGGTGGGGCAGGATTAGGATTTATTACGATGAAAATGAAGTCACATTCCAAATTAAATTATTCAATTTTACCTTTAGATGATCGACTTTCTTTATTTTCTTTGGAAATATTATTGGAAAGAGAACTATAATCATTTTTAATTTCAGAATTTCTAGTTATTTTTGTTTAGAATAATTCTAAATAAATGAAAACAGAAGCTTTTTCAAAAGATCAGATGTGTTGTTTGCAGTTTTGCTCAAACGATTTAGCGAATAAGAAAAAGTGTTGTAAAAAGTACAAAAAGAACGGGGTGTATTGTAAAAAGTGCCCTAAAAAATAAATCAAATTTAGTATCCATTTTATTTTCTTGACATGGCTAAAAAATCAAAATCAGACAGAATTAATGTAGTGTATTCTACTAATCCAAATTTTAGTTACGAAAGTGAAGAAGAAGAGGAATTCGAGACCCTTCCTAAAAACCAGCAAAAGATGTATGTTTCAATCGACCGTAAGCAAAGAGCAGGTAAAGAGGTGACATTAGTTGAAGGATTTATTGGTTGTGATGATGATTTAAAAGAGTTAGGTAAATTACTGAAAACCAAATGTGGTGGAGGTGGAACAGCTAAAGATGGAGAAATAATGGTACAGGGAAATTTTAAAGATAAAATTTTCGATATTTTAGTAAAAGACGGTTATACTCAAACCAAGAAAAAAGGAGGGAATTGAATTTAAATTTTTGATTACGCTTTTTAATTGAAGACGCGTTTTTTTTGAACCACAAAAGTTCATATAAGTTAATCACAAAAGTTACACAAAAGCGATTTGATTATTAAGTAAGTTAGAGTAACTAACTGCGAAGCATTTAATACGCAGAGCTAATTTAAAAACTCTTTTTTGTTCTTTTGATGCTTTCTTCTGAGTTCTTTTGTGTTAAAATTTAAATTCGTAACGGGCAGAACAATCTATTAATTGTTCTATTTTAAATTTGAAAAAGTCATTCATTTTTCTTAAATTTAGTGTAATTAACAATTCGCTCTGAAAAACAATATTTTTTTGTTCCGAATTGAAGGCTTAGGTGTTCTAAATTTGTATCATGGCAAACAATGACTCCATATTAGCATTAATAAACTTGATTGATGATCCAGATGAATCAATCTACGAACACATTCATGATCGTTTATTGAGTTATGGAGCAGAGGCTATTCCTTATTTAGAAACTTCTTGGGAAGATCAAGATTTTGGTCTTTTATTTCAAAATCGAATAGAATCGTTGATTCATGAAATTCAGTTCGAAGAAACGAAAAGAAGCCTAAAAGCTTGGAAAGAATCCTCTTCAAAAGATTTATTGACTGGTGCCATTGCAGTTGCTAAATATCAATATCCTGGTTTGGATGAAGCGAAAGTAAGAGCTCAAATTGAAGAAATTCAAAAGTCAGTTTGGTTAGAAATTAACAACAAACAGACAGCACTTGAAATCGTTCGAATCATCAATAAAGTGTTTTTTGGAATGTATCATTTTCAAGGAAATGCCAAAACATTTCATTCTCCTTTAAATTCATACATCAATACGGTACTTGAAACAAAAAAAGGAAATCCTTTAAGTTTGAGTTTGATTTACAGTATTGTAGCTCAAAATTTAAATATCCCAATCTACGGTGTAAACCTGCCGAATCATTTTATTCTTGCTTACATGGACGAATATGCTGTAAATCAGTTTCTTCCAGATAATAATGATTACGGTGTTTTGTTTTACATTAATCCATTCTCAAAAGGTAGTCTTTTTGGGATCGATGAAATAAAAGAATTTTTAGACGGTATAAACCAACCGCATTCAAGAGATTATTTTGAGCCTTGTTCAAATACTTCCATCATTAAAAGAATGTTAACCAATTTAATCGCCTCGTTCCAAGAAGTAGGTAACTCCGAAAAAGTGAATGAATTGATTGAATTGAGAGAATTGTTTTAAGGTTTAACCACAGAGTTTATTTTTGATTTTTATACTTTCTTAACCACAGAGGAAACAGAGTCTTTCACGGAGTAACACAAAGTTTTTTTATTGTATAAAAGGAGTAACTAATTTATCGTGAGTTAATAAAAACTCTGTGAAACACTGTGCTTTCCTCCTTTAAAACTCTGTGGTTAAAAAATCTCCGTGGTTTAAAAACTTTACTTAATCTCAAATTCCAAATTAAATTTCTTTAACTCGTTAAATAATTGATTATTAGGATCTATTTTAATCGATTTTGAAGGCATTTTTACCTCAACACCATCTAATCCATCATAAATGGTAAAATGTAATGTACAATTTCCCTCGTGAGCTAAAAGTAATTTATTCAAGTCTGAAATCATTATCTGATCAATAGCTTTTGCATTGATTTTTATATGAAGACTACTTGCTCTTTGCTCTCGAAGACCTTGAAGCATATCGATTGAATGAATCACAAATTCTAATTCAGATCTTCTCGGCGGGACTTCAATTCTGCCTTTAATCGCTAAAAAGGCTCCAGGAGTTAAAAAGTGTTTGAATTTCAAATAGTTTTCTCTCCAAAGGAATAGTTTATATGAATCAGTATAATCTTCTA
>CANCEQ010000310.1 GCA_947375085.1 Flavobacteriales bacterium | reverse complement strand
GTCATAAATTGAAAATCCAAAGCGCCTTTGTTTGAAGTAAGAGCTAACAAAATCACCCATTTATTTTCAAATTCAAGGAAAGGAGTCACACTATCTTCACCCATATAAGGCGCAACAGTAACTGAATCACAGTTCAAATATTCGAAATAGGTTTTAGCGTAATAAGTAGATGTATTTCCAATATCTCCTCTTTTGGCATCTGCAATAGTGAAAATATCTTTCGGAATGTAATCCAACGTTTTTTTCAAAGATTCCCAGCCTTTTGGACCGTGACATTCATAAAATGCGATATTTGGTTTATAAGCAACGCAGAAATCTTTCGTGGCGTCAATAATTGCTTTGTTGAATTCGAAAATAGGATCTTCAGTTTCCAATAAATGTGCAGGGATTTTAGTAATATCTGTATCCAATCCAACGCATAAAAAGGATTTCTTAATTCGAATTTGCTCTACGAGTTCTTGACGTGTCATTTTTTTAATCTTAAGGTGTAAAATTAATGATTTTAATTCTTTTTACAAGAAGCTATTATAGTTTTAGAATTACTATTTGGATAAAATTATTTTGTAAAATTTTAATTTTAAATTAAATAACTTAAATTCGACATTACAACATTAATTCTGTAACCAATGAAATTAAATAAAAAGGTTTTAATTAGTTCTTTATCGATTGCAATTTTAGGATTGTTTTCGACATGTATACATTTAGATAAACCACCGTTTATTGTTTCAGTTTTTATTAATGCTTTCCATTGTTTACGACTTGAATTATTTCAATCTACGGTTTTCAATATTTTCATAGAACGAACAGAAAAAATTTATTATTCAATTAATACCTTAACCATTTTTGTATTTCTACTTTTATTGATAGGAATTGTATTCTATTGGTTATCAAAGGGAAAAGAAACGCGTTTGATTCGTTTTGTTATTTCAATTGTCTTAATCTCCTCAGTCGTCAGTTTTGGATATTCAATTTTTAGAATTTTCTATTATGATAGCTATCCTTATTGGATTGTAGTAGTATCCATGAGTCTATTGGCAAAATCGGCCTACATTTATTATTCGTTTTATATTCTAAATCATTTTAAATCCGAGAAGGAATTAGTTCTAGGAAATGATGCCACTCAAAAAGATTTTCAATTCAGTGAAAATGAAGCTTCTAATTGGCAACGATTGATTCATTTATTAATTGATACTTTTATTTGTTTGAGTATTTTCTCATTTACTGCATTTGATGTATTCAAAGGACTTTTGATGAAAGTAAATATAATTGCAGGCGAAAAAGCATCGCTCTTTTTGTTTTATTTGATAATAAGTTTCGCTTACTACTTGTTTTTTGAATATTTTTTCGGAAGCACTCCCGCTAAAATGTTAACAGAATTAAGGGTAGTAAATGAAAAATCAAATAGACCAAGTGTTAATTCGTTGATTATTCGCTCTATTTCAAGAAGAATTCCTTTTGATTCAATTTCTTTCTTTTCAGCACAAGGTTGGCACGATCGATTATCTGAAACAAAGGTGATTCAAGAAAAAAGAACAGGTATAAAAGGCATTTACTTTTTTATAGTATTGTTTGTAATTATTTTATTTTACACGATCTTTCTTATTAATCAAAACCCTCTATTTTTTTAGTTTTTTATAAGTACACATGTGCTTAATGTTTTGAAAGAGTTATCGACTTTTTCACTACTTTTATATCAAAATTACATCGTATGTTAAAATCAATGACAGGATATGGTAAAGCGACAGCAGCCTATTCTGGAAAAAGAGTCTCAGTTGAAGTTCGTTCTTTGAATAGTAAATCATTGGACTTAAATGTTCGTTATGCTCCTATTTACAAGGAACTTGAAGGAAATATTCGTGCTATAATTGGTGAATATTTAGACCGAGGAAAAGTAGATGTAACAATCAATATTGACGGAACAGGTGATGCTAAAAATTACACTGTAAATCAAGATTTAACAAAAGCCTATTATAAAGATCTGAAAGCACTTAACGATGCGATTGGAGAAAAATCAGAAGATTATTTGTCATTGATTTTAAGAATGCCCGATATTTATATCAATGAAAAAGAAGAATTGACAGATGGTGAAAAAGAATGGTTGTTAGAACTTGTGAAAGAAGCTTCTGAGCAATTGAATATTTTCCGTCGTCAAGAAGGTTCGGCTCTAGAGAAAGAATTTACGGAGAGAATTGAAGATATTCGCCGTCTTTTATTAGAAGTTCCTAAATACGAAAATGAACGTGTCGATACCATTCGTGAACGTATGCGTAAAGCATTAGAAGAGCTTGAAACGAAATCATACGATGACAACCGATTTGAACAAGAATTGATTTTTTACATTGAAAAATTAGACGTTTCGGAAGAGAAAATGCGTTTGATGAATCACCTTGATTATTTTTTAGAAACGATGGTTTTACCTTCAGCAGGAAAGAAATTAGGATTCATTTCACAAGAGATTGGTAGAGAGATTAATACATTAGGAAGTAAAAGTAACCACGCTGAAATGCAAAAGTTAGTTGTGGATATGAAAGACAACCTAGAGAAAATTAAAGAACAGATTTTGAATACACTTTGATTTAGGTCTAAGGGATTTAGGTCAGAGGTCAAAGGGAAAAAGGATATGTCAGAAGATAAAAAAGGTAAATGTGTGATTTTTTCTGCTCCTTCTGGGGCGGGGAAGACGACAATTGTTCATTATTTACTGAAACAAAATTTGGGATTGGAGTTTTCGGTTTCTGCTTGTAGTAGAGATCCGAGATCGAATGAAGTGGATGGTAGAGATTATCATTTTTTAGGTTTAGAAGGATTCAAGGAAAAAATCGAACAAGATGCTTTTGTTGAATGGGAAGAAGTGTACACAGATAATTTTTATGGTACTTTAAGATCTGAAATCGAACGCATTTGGTCGCACGGGAAAACGGTAATTTTTGATGTAGATGTAATCGGAGGATTGAATATCAAACGTATTTTTGGAGAACAAGCTTTAGCCATTTTTGTGCAACCACCAAGTTACGATGAATTGGAAGCGCGTCTTCGCAAAAGAAGTACTGAAACGGAAGAAAAAATCCAGCAACGCATGTACAAAGCCAAAACTGAATTAGCATATGCACCTGAATTTGATATTATCTTAGTCAATGACCATTTAGATGCTGCTTGTCACAAAGCACAAAATTTAATCGTAGAGTTTACAAAATGAAAATCGGATTGTATTTCGGGACATTCAACCCAATTCATATTGGGCATTTAGTCATATCCAATTATATGGCAGAATATACCGATTTAGATGAGGTTTGGTTAATTGTATCTCCTCAAAATCCTTTGAAAAAGAAAGCATCGCTTTTGGCTGACATTCATCGTTTAGCAATCGTTCGTGAAGCAATAGAAGATAATCCAAAATTAAGGGTCTCTGATATTGAATTTAAACTTCCTAAACCAAGTTATACAGCAACGACACTTACTTATTTACAAGAAAAATATCCTAAACATCAATTCTCATTAATAATGGGAGAGGATAATTTAAGGACATTACATAAATGGTTCAATCACGAAGTAATTTTGAAGAATCATTCATTTTATGTTTACCCAAGAGTGTTGACAGAACAAGAAGAAATAGAACTTCAAGAAATGTCAACGTTGCCCGAAAATAATTTCAAAAATTTGCCAAATGTTCACATTTGTACAGAGGCACCCATTATGAAAATTTCAGCCACCTTTGTTAGAAATGCCATCAAAGAGGGGAAAGATATTCGTTACCTTTTGACAGAACCAGTCAGAAAGTACAT
>CANCEQ010000309.1 GCA_947375085.1 Flavobacteriales bacterium | reverse complement strand
ATTTCAGATTCTCCAGAAATTACATTAGAAGCAAATCCAGATGATATTTCCATAGAATCATTAGACCGATGGAAATCTGTTGGAATTAATCGATTAAGTATTGGACTTCAATCTTTCAGAGAAGAAGATTTAAAATGGATGAATCGCGCGCACACAAGTGAAGAATCGCTTAATTGCGTTGCTTTAGCGAAAGAAAAAGGATTTAACAATATTAGTATTGATTTAATCTACGGATTGCCAAATTTCACGCTTGAAGATTGGAAAAAAAACATTCAAACTGTTATTGATTTCGGAATTCCACACATTTCAGCTTATTGTTTAACAGTAGAAGACAAAACGGCATTAAGTAAATGGGTTAAGGAGCATAAAATCGTTCCTGCAAACGAAGACCAACAAAGTGATCAATTTGAATATTTAATTTCAGAATTAGAAAGAAATGGTATTCATCAATATGAAATTTCGAATTTTTCAACTCCCAATTTTGAATCAAAACACAACTCAAATTACTGGAAAGGAAAACATTATTTAGGAATTGGTCCTTCAGCTCACTCATTCAATGGAACATCAAGAAGTTGGAATATCTCTAACAATCGAAAGTACATTCAATTGATTCAAGAAAATCAACCAACATTTGAAACTGAGAATTTAAGTCCTGTTGATCAATTCAATGAATTATTATTGATAGGGTTACGAACTGTAAAAGGAGTAGATTTAAACCATTTAAAAGCCATTCAGGATCCTTCTGACTCCTTTTGGAAAAAAGTAAATCAAATGGAATGTGATGCTTGGTTAACACTTACAGATACACATATCATATTAACAAAAGAAGGAAGATTAAAAGCTGATTACATCGCTTCAGAATTATTCATTTAAAAATAATAGTTCAAAAAAAAACCAGACTCTTTCGAATCTGGTTTTAAAAATTCTATAATCTAAAATTATTTAATAGCAACATGTTGATTAACTGTTCCATTTACTGAAGAAACAGAAACAATATAGTTACCTGAAGAAATTCCAGTTAAAGGAAGTTCAATTGATTGATTATTAGATAATTTAGAGTAAGTATTACTTAAAATCACTCTACCTGATAAATCAGAAATATTTATTGTATAATCTACATTTTCAGCTTTAAAAGATACATTCAATTTATCTGAAGCAGGATTTGGATAAACACTAAATTCAGTTGCATTTGAAATTTCTGATAAACCAACATAATTTGTTTTGGTTGGAGTAACTTCAATTGCATTATATGCTTCGCTGTTACTAATTCCATTCATACCAGCATGAACAAAAGCAAATAATTTTAAATCACCAATTTTTAATGGTATTGCATTAATATCTGCTGGTAATGTATATGTAAATGTTTTAGTTATAACACCAGTTGAAGAAGCATCAATTATATCACCACTCGCTCCTGAAGCATTAACAAATTTTCTAAAAACATGCAAATGATTGTATTTTCCGTTTGGTAAAATTTGTGCAGAATTATAACTTGCTCCAGTTTGATATTCAGCAATGTTATCTTGTAAAATACCAACATTTAATCTATGATTTGTTCCAGAAGCAAAAGGCGATGTGTAAAATATTTCAACCTTTACAGTAACTAATCTTGTAATACCATCTATTGAAGCATCCATAGCTATATTTACTGGTGAATCATCAACTAAAATAGTAGATGCTGCAGTTGACCAACTACCACGTCCAAAACCTAATTCTAAACCATACCCATCATCATAAGGTATTCTAGAAATTGAACCTGAAGGATATCCAGAGATTTGTTCCCAATTTGCAATTGTAGCTCCATTAGGAGTTGAAAGATTTAGTTCACCTGCAGATGGAGTAGCATAAGAACCTGTATGATAATTAACCAAAACAACTCTACCAGGATTTGCTGCTGATATTTGGTTAGCTGTTTTGTGTCCATCAGGACAATTTACACAATGTATACCAGTGAATTCTTCTAAAATGACATTCTTTTTAGATACAGATTGACTAACCGGTGTTTGACTAAATGAAAATGTGGATGCAATAACCGCCCCAACTAAAAGTATTTTTTTCTTCATACGATGTTTAATAATTATAGTTTATTCATCAAATTTAATTCTTTCTGTGTTAAAAAAAAATTAATATTGTATGAATTCGTGAATTAAATACATAAAAAAAGCGACTACATATCTGTAATCGCTTATAAAACCTACTAAATTTTAAATTATTTTTTCTTTAGTTGTTCTTTTACAAAAAGTTCAAGAGCAGCTGTCATAGATGGTGCATTTGGCATTGGTGCATGCACATCTAATCGTAAATTATTTTTCAAAACTGCATTAGCTGTTGTTGGACCAAAAGCAGCAATTGCTGTATTGTTTTGTTTAAAGTCTGGGAAATTTTTGAATAACGATTCAATTCCACCAGGACTAAAAAACACTAAAATATCGTAATAAACATCTTCTAAATCAGATAAATCAGAAGCAACCGTTCTATATAACATTGCTTTCGTAAAAGGAATATTATGTTGTTCTAATGTTTCTGGAATTTTATCTCTTAAAATATCAGTGCATGGCAATAAGAATTTTTCTTTCTTATGCTTTTTCATAACCTCTACTAAATCTTCAATTGTTTGTTTTCCAAAGAAAATCTTTCTTTTACGAAAACTTACATATTTTTGAAGATAGTAGGCAACAGCTTCAGAAATACAAAAATATTTCATTGTATCAGGAACTGTAAAACGAGTCTCTTCAGCCATTCTGAAAAAATGATCGATTGCAGCTTTTGAAGTTAAAATAATAGCTGTATGTTCTGGAATATTTACACGTTGAGTTCTAAATTCTTGAGCACTAACGCCTTCCACACGTATAAATGGTCTGAAATCAATTTTCAGTTTATACTTATCTGCCAAATCATAATATGGCGATTTGTCTCCATCCGGTTTTGGTTGAGAAACCAAAATTGTTTTAATAGCCAACGTCCAGTAATTTAAATCAAAAAATCAAAAATAGTTACTGAAATTCTTTGTTACATAGTAGTAAGCTATGAACAGTGGGAGAATTTCAAGCGTGCAAAAATACAAAATAATATAATACAACGGCACACCCTTTCTTAAAACCGAAAAAAGACTCTTAAAAAAGCGTAATAAAAAGCCGAAACCTAATAGAAAAGCAAAAGCACTTAAAAAATAATTCGAAAATTGTGGGTTTAACACCCAAACTAATGCAAGAAAAAATAAGATAAAACCAACAAACTCAATAATTACAAATGTCTCTAATAACGGAGAAACTATTAACTTCATTTCTTTGGTAATTAAACCAATCAACCAAAGACTTGCCAATTGTAAAAGAAAAACTCCTGCTGGTATTGCCAAAGAAAAGCCAATAGAATGCAAAAAAGAAATATTGGTAGTCGCTTGAATACTCAAAAAAACACAGGTAGAAATAATGAAAAAATAATTTAAAATTAATGCTACTGAACTAGCAGAACCTAATTTTATCTCTTCTTTGAATACTTGGTCGAAATTACGGTTCGCAAATAATAATTTAAACAGCGAATTAAAAATGGAATTGTTTTGAAATTTAGCAAATGTGATCATCAAAAATGAAATAATTACCAAAGGGATTACCTTGTGAGAAAGATTATTTTCTCTCAACATTAATTCTGAAGGAACATCTAACAACGCTCCATCACTAAATATTTGTTGAATTAATGACATTTATTACTGCAAATTTTATTTTTTTTCACAAAGTTACATCCAAAATGATGAATAATTCTTTCTTCCACCAAAAAAAAGAATTAATTTTACATCTCATTATACATGAAACTATAA
>CANCEQ010000308.1 GCA_947375085.1 Flavobacteriales bacterium | reverse complement strand
GATTTTTTTTCACCATTAAACTTAAAAAAATAAGTTCCACTTTCAAATTTATCCATATTAATTTTAAATTCATTAGAATCCACATTTAAGTTTTCTATCAATCTTCCATCAATATCAGTCACCTCAATATTATTTACATTAAAACCATTTAGATAAACCTCAATTAAATTATTTGTTGGATTCGGAAATAACTTCATCTCTACATCATTAACTAAAACAAGTCCTGCAGTTGAAATCTCGTAACAATCTGAAATACCTGTACACCCATTATCCCACACTTGAACTGCGTACAATCCATTTAAATGAGTATTAAAAAACGTGTTTTTCTCATTAAAAATGGCGGAATTATTATTACAATCAAGCCATTGGAAAAATGCAGTTGAGGGTGCATTAGCTTTTAAAGTGTGAGCATCAACTCGACTTACAGAAGTATCAACATTATTAATCGTAAGGTGTAAAGTCACAATTGAATCGCACCCAATTTTATTTAACAATGTATGAGTTACTGAATTAGTATTGGCAATATACTTATTACCATCAATCCATGTGTAAGAATTACAAGCAATGATATTATCTATCCCAAAAGATGGGGAATTTACTGTTAAATTTAAAGTTACAATTGAATCACACCCTTTCACATTACTTAATGTATATTTACTTGAATTGTTATTTGTTGTATAAGTGACTCCATCTTTCCATTTATAACTACCACAAGTTGAAACTCTGTCTATTCCTGAGTTAGAATGATTTACAATCAGTTTCAAATTTATAATTGAATCACAGCCAGATGTGGTATTTAAAATATATTTCGCAGCATTTGTAGAAGAATAATAAGTTAATCCATTAATCCAGACAAAAGAGTCACAAGCGACTACCTCTTGATTTACTTCAATTGAATTATTAATCGTTAAATTCAATCTAACTATTGAATCACATCCGTTAATGTTTGTATATCTATGTGTTGCAAAATTATTTGAAGAATGATAAGTAATCCCATCAATCCAGACAATACTATCACAAGCTACTATTCTATCTGTAATAAAATCAGTATGATAAATAATTAAATTTAAAGTAATTATAGAATCGCATCCCAAAGAGCTTGTCAATATCCATTTAGCAGTATCATTCGAATTATAATATGTATTACCATCGATCCAAAGTAAACTATCACACGCGATACGTTTGTCAATTCTATTGTTCACAATAGTTAAATTCAAAGTAACTAAAGAGTCACAACCATTATGGTTATTTATAGTAAATTTAGCAGTATCTGTAGATGAATAATAAGTAATTCCATCAATCCAAACAAAACTATCACACGCAATTTGAACATCAATCCCTGAATTACTGTAATATAAAGTTAAGTTGAGTGTTATAATTGAGTCACATCCTGCTTTGTTAAGAATTGTATCTATAATTGAGTTAGCAGATGAATAATAAGTAATACCATTTACCCATTTAAAACTATCACAAGCAGTAATTGTCGGATATGAAAAGGTTTCGTGACATAATTCTGCTGCTCCAACTTCTCTCACACCTAATATTCGAACATTCTGAGCATCTGAACTATCTAAAGGATTTCCGTTATCTAATGCAATTGAAGGTGAAATGGGCATCATTGTTTTAGTTTGACCTCCATTATAGTCTAAATTTTGTAAATTTAACAACAATGAATCCGCTCCTAAATGATCTAAATTTGTTGAACCAATTATCAAAGTATCTGAAAAAATATTATAACCATTCGAAATAATTGTTGGTATATATTGACTGCGAAAATTCTGATTTTCATTTCCATTAAACCCAATGATACTACTTTTAGCTACAATTGGTTGATATGCTGAATATAATGCAAATCCATTTCCTATAATTACATTTTTAACAATTGTAGAATTTAGTACATTTATAAATGACCCATAACCATTTGAAGAAGTAGTCCAATTACAATTAATAATACTCCCACCATTTCCTGCAGAATTTTTCACAATTGTAGAGTAATTTATATTGATAGTTGATCTAGCAGCTGAACTTGACATAGCTGCACCTCCTCCGATTGCAATATTATTGTTAAATGTTGATTTATTAACATTAATTGTAGACACTGTAGATGAACCGGTCGCTGCGTAAGACTCAATACCAGCAGCCCCTGATGCAGTATTTTCATTGAAAGTTGAATTATCTACATCTACAATTGAATAACAAGCATTAGAAAATACCCCGCCGCCACTTTTGGTAGATTTATTTTTTGATATTTTTGAATTTATTATCGATATGTCTGAATGAGTGGGATCAGAATTATCATGTGCTGGTTGATAGTATCGTGCAGAAAATATACCTCCCCCATAACCTAAAGAAGTGTTTTCAGCTATAACTGAACCGATGATTTTCACCAATGAATTTGTTCCTATTAATGGGTCTGGAGCAGAATAAATTCCTCCACCATCAGAAGAAGCCGTATTGTTGATTATAAAAGAATTCAATATGTTAACATTAGAATTGACACCGCTAGAATAAATACCACCTCCATTAATACCGTTATTACCTTCAATTATTGATGAATCCAATGAAATAAAAGAAAAATTATTTCTATCATTACTATGACCGTTTGAAATAGAACAGATACCACCTCCAACACCATTAAAAAAATTATTTGAAACTGAAGACTTAATTAGAGAAACTTTTGATTGTGCATATATAAAAGCTACATCTGAATATCCACTATCAAAATAACCAGTTGCATTAGAAAATATCCCACCTCCATTATTTGAATCAACATTTGAACCTAAAATTTGAATATCATTTAATGTATTTCTTTTAGATGAACTTTCTGAATAGCAATATACCCCGCCGCCTTGTGCCGCCGAAGTATTACCAATAATGTTTGAATTTAAAATACGAACAATACACTTTGTATTAGTAATATAGGATAATGCATTCAGATAAACCCCTCCTCCATTCCCTTCAGATTTATTATTAACAATAAATGAATTATTGATATTTAAATAAATAGAATTAGATTTATCTAAATAGATACCTCCTCCCATTCCTAAAGCAGAATTATGGTTTATTTTTGAATTTAAAACATAAAGACTGTCGCACATTTCTGCAGAAATAGCTCCTCCATTTCCAGATGTCTTTCCATTTATTAGTACTAAAGAATCTATCGTAAAACGTTTTACATTATTAATTTTAAAAATTCCGCTTTGGTTTTTACCTGAAACATAAAGTGTATCTGCATTACTATACAGACCTTTTATTGTAAGTTTTTTTTGTATGATAAGGGGGGAATTTAGAACAATACTATCACTGCCATTAATTAATAAGGCTCTATCAAAACGAATTGTTCCACCATTAACTGATCGATTGATAACATCTCTCAAAGAACCTGTCCCTATATCATTTGTGTTGGTAACAATTAGTGTTTGAGAATCCCCGAAAAAGCAAAGAGCTAGAAAGATTAAAAATAGTGTCGTCTTCATTATGTTGAATTAAGGGTTTAAGAAAACCGCTAAAAAGTAAGATTAATTGAATTAATGAGAAAATTCTATGAGAAGTAGATTAGATTAAATTAAAAAAAATTTATATATCATTTATTATTCCAATTGGTCATTGTCATTCCGATTCCAATGGTCGTGAAACTTTTTATGAATTCGGCACAAACCTCTAATCGTTCTTGTAATGCTAATTTTTCGGGTTTATCCCATTCTCCTAAAACATAATCTGCTTGTCTTCCAGGGTGAAAATCATTCCCTACCCCAAATCGTAATCTAGGATATTCTGATGTTTTTAATACGGCTTGAATATCTTTTAATCCGTTATGTCCGCCGTCACTACCTTTTCCTTT
>CANCEQ010000307.1 GCA_947375085.1 Flavobacteriales bacterium | reverse complement strand
AAATCGAAAATAAATTCATCTGGAATTGAAATAAAACCATAGATTGGGTCGTTAAAGATTTTCTTCTTATTATTTCTTGTTAAATTTGGACGAGAATGCATAATTACAGTAAGTTTAAAGAAATTCTAGGAATTAGATTTTTTTGAATTAACGACAAAAAAAAGTAACAATTAGGATTCCTAACGTAAAATTAAATAATATAAAGCACATGCAAGTCAAAATACTTTGGGCAGACGATGAAATTGATCTTTTGAAGCCACATATTCTATTTTTAGAATCAAAAGGATATTCAGTTGATACAGTTAATAATGGTGCTGATGCGGTTGAAAAAAGCAGTGAAAATCATTACGATATTGTATTTTTAGATGAAAATATGCCAGGTATTTCAGGACTAGAGGCCTTGGTTCAAATCAAAGAAGAAAAACCTTTTGTTCCGATTGTGATGATCACGAAAAGTGAAGAAGAATCGATCATGGAAGAGGCGATTGGAAGTAAAATTGCAGATTATTTAATAAAACCTGTCAATCCAAATCAGATTCTTTTGACAATCAAAAAGAATTTAGATCAAAGTAAATTGGTTTCTCAAAAGACAAATTCGAATTACCAACAAGAATTCCGTCAATTAGGAATGGCATTGAATAATCGAATGGATGCGGATGAATGGGTTGAATTGTTTAAGAAACTCGTTTTTTGGGAATTAGAGCTTGAAAAAATTGAAGATTCAGGAATGAGAGAAATCTTGAACATGCAGAAAAAAGAAGCGAATTCATTGTTCTCTCGTTTTATAGAAGATAATTATGAAGATTGGTTAAATGGAACAGAAGAGGCTCCTCAAATGATTCATACTATTATTAAAAATAGAGTAGCTCCTAAATTAAACGGCGAAAAAGTAGCGATGGTTGTCATTGATAATTTACGCTACGATCAATGGGAAATGTTGAAACCCATCTTTTTAAAATATTTTACGATTGAAGAAGATGATATAATTTTTTCAATTCTTCCAACGGCTACGCATTATGCGAGAAATGCACTTTTTGCAGGTTTAATGCCGTCTGAAATCCAGAAATTACATCCAAAATTATGGGTGTCTGAAGATGAAGAAGGAGGGAAAAATATGTTTGAAAAAGAATTACTTGAAACGAATTTAAAACGTTTAGGTAAAAATATAAAATGGTCTTATAACAAAGTAACAAGTTATGATGGAGGTAAGAAATTAGTAGATACGTTTAATGAATTGAAAGACAATGATTTGAATGTAATCGTTTATAATTTCGTAGATATGCTTTCACATGCGCGTTCTGAAATGAAAGTAATCAAAGAATTAGCAGATGATGAGGCGGCTTACCGTTCGTTGACAGTGTCTTGGTTTGAACATTCTCCATTACAAGATATTATCAAAAAAATTGCCGATTCCAAGGCTAAATTGATAATCACAACAGATCACGGAACAATAAAAGTTTCAAATCCAATCAAAATAATTGGACAAAGAGAATTGAATTCGAACTTGCGTTACAAAGCGGGGAGAGGAATGTCTTATAAAGAAAAAGAAGTATTTGTTGTGAAAAATCCACAAGATGCTTTTTTACCAAAAGGTCAAATGTCTTCTGAATTTGTATTTGCAAAGGAAAATGACTTTTTTGTGTATCAAAATAATTTCAATCATTTCGTTAATCATTACGGTGATACTTTTCAGCATGGAGGTATTTCGCTTGAAGAAATCCTTATTCCTTTTGTCATTCTAAAAGCAAAATAATTTTCAAAAGTTAGTTTTGATTAAAAAATAATCTTAAATTAGATTATAATTTAATCTTAATTAATCTAAATGGAACATTTAAAAGAAGAAAATCAAGCTGTTTATTTATATGTACAAATAGCTGAAGCAATTTCAAAAGGAAGATCTCAAGTAGATAATACTGCAAATTTAGTGATGGTTCATACTTATTATGAAATAGGTAGAATGATTGTCAAAGATGAGCAAGGTGGTGAAAAACGTGCTTCTTACGGAAAAAATGTATTGAAAATCCTTTCAAATAAATTAGTAGAAGAATTTGGTAAAGGTTTTTCTATTCAGAATTTACGTAATATGCGTAAATTCTATTTGGTCTATTCTCTATCCAAAATTGAAAAACGACAGAGGCCCTCTGTCGTTTTTCAATATGCTGATAAAGAGACTTTTGAATCAGTTAAATCGAATGTTTCAAAAAATGAAACTTTCAAATTAAGTTGGTCTCATTATTTGATTTTGATGCGAATTGAAAGAGATGACGAAAGGCAATTTTATGAAATTGAAGCAATTAGTCAAAATTGGTCTGAAGCCCAATTAAAACGCCAATATAATGCTAGTTTATACGAAAGATTAGTTTTGAGTCGTGATAAAGATGAAGTTTTAAAGTTGTCTTCTGAAGGAAATGTTATAAGCAGGCCTCAAGATATTTTAAAAAATCCCTTGACACTTGATTTTCTTGGTTTAGAAGACAAGTCAATATATAATGAATCTGAAATAGAGGAAGCTGTTATTTCTAAACTACAAGATTTTTTATTGGAATTGGGTAAAGGATTTTTGTTTGAATCTCGGCAAAAACGTTTTACTTTTGATGAGAAGTATTTTTATGTTGATTTAGTTTTTTACAATCGTTTGTTGCAATGTTATGTGTTAATTGATCTTAAAACTGAAGAATTGATGCACCAAGATTTATGGCAAATGCAAATATATGTCAATTTCTACGATCGATATGTTAAATTAGCATATGAAAAACCAACAATTGGAATTTTATTGTGCAAAAAGAAAAGTGATGCATTAGTTGAGTTAACTTTACCGACAGAAGCCAATATTTATGCTTCTGAATATAGTTTGTATTTACCTGAAAAACAGCTTTTACAACAAAAGATGGAAGAATGGGTGAATGAGTTTGAAATGAGAATATAAACCAATGATAATAGAAATAAAATCATTAGAAGATTTGCCTTCAGCGGCTAAAACTTTTTTAGAAGAAACGGATAATAGAAAAGTGTTTGCTTTTGATGGTCAAATGGGGGCAGGGAAAACAACTTTTATTGTTTCACTGTTAAAGGCAATGGGAGTCGAGGATATTGAAGGCTCACCAACTTATTCATTAGTAAACACATATGAAAGTGTTGCATTTGGGAGAATTAATCATTTTGATTTGTATCGATTAAATTCCGAAGAAGAAGCTTTTGATATTGGGATAGAGGAGATGTTGTATTGTGGAGATTATTGCTTTATTGAATGGCCTAGCAAAATTGAAAATCTTTTACCGGAAAATACAATTTGGGTTCGTATTTCAATCAATGATGACAATGAACGAATAGTTTCTGTTGAAATAGAATAATCTTTTGAAGCATTAAAAATTAGATATGGTTAAAAAAGCGATAGTTATTGGTTCTGGGATTGCAGGTTTAGCTGTAGCTT
Organism: Flavobacteriales bacterium; assembly: GCA_947375085.1. The sequence continues at coordinate 411 of CANCEQ010000307.1, read as the reverse complement.
TAAGATTGAAAAAGAAAGGGTTTGACGTAACTGTTTTTGAATCGAATAGTTATCCAGGAGGTAAGATTTCCAATTTAGAAATGGAAGGATTTAGGTTTGATACTGGTCCGTCTTTGTTTACTTTACCCAACCTTATTGATGAAATTTTTGAGCTTTTTGATGAAAATCCAATTGATCATTTTAGTTATACTAGGAGGAATACGATCTGTAATTATTTTTGGGAAGATGGTAAACGTTTTGTTGTTTCAGCAGATAAAGATGCGTTTGTTGCTGATCTTGTTAAATCATTTCAAGTCAGTAAAGAGTCCATTGAAAACTATTTAAGTAGAAACGAGGAAAAGTATAATTTAACTTCGGGTATTTTTCTAGAAAAATCCTTACATAAATTAGGAACCTATTTATCCCTTTCAA
>CANCEQ010000306.1 GCA_947375085.1 Flavobacteriales bacterium | reverse complement strand
GATTTATTTCATTTTTTCAATTCATAATTTGTACTTCTTCCACCTGCGGCTTCTTTTTGTAAAATCCCTTTATCAATCAAATCATTAATATCTCGAATAGCTGTGTCTTTTGAGGATTTTGAAATTTTTGCAAATTTTGAAGAAGTTAGATTCCCTTCAAACCCATCTAACAATTTATTAATTAACTTTTTCTGTCTTTCATTAATAATTGTTTTTGAATGCTTATTCCAAAAATCTCCTTTGAATAATACTTTCGTTAAAAGTGAATCTGTTGATTTTAAGGCATTTATTAAGCAATTTAAAAACCATTCTATCCATTCAGTTATATCGAGTTCTCCTTTTTGTACTTTCTCAAGTATTTCATAATATTGTTTTCTTTCGATTCTGATTTGGGCTGACATACTATAAAATCGTTGAGTACTTTTATCAGATTGAGCTAATAGCATATCAGTCAATGCACGTGTTATTCGTCCATTTCCGTCTTGAAAAGGATGAATTGTAATAAACCATAAATGTGCTACTGCGGCTTTTATTACTAAATCAATTTCCCCATTTTCGTTAAACCACTTTAGAAAACGATTCATTTCTGTCTCTATTAAAGACGCATCAGGAGCTTGAAAATGAATATTTTCCTTTCCAGCTGCACCAGAAACAACTTGCATTGGGCCATTTGAATCTTTTCGCCAATCTGCAACAATTATTTTAAATATACCACTTCTACCCATTGGAAACAATGCCGCATGCCAATCAAATAGTCTATCAGCATTTAATGGTTTAAAGCAATTATTAGTCGCGTCAATCATCATTTCGACCATTCCATCAACGTTTCGATCAGAATCAACAGAACCTGCGAGTTCCATGCCTAATCTTCTTGCAATTGATGAACGAACTTGATTGGGATTCAATATTTCACCTTCTATTTCTGTAGATTTTAAAACATCTAATGCCAAAGTTTCAAGTAATGCTTCGTTTCTCAAATCAAATCCTAGTGATTCCATTTTTCCAATTAATCGTCCCTGCAAATTTCTTGCTTCAGATAATTGATTTAAAAATGCTTCATTTCTCCATGTAAAATTTGGCCAATTAGCTTTCTGATGTATGTAAATCTCCATTCGATGCATATTTTGCAACGAAAATACACCTTATTCGTCGCATTTGAAAATTAATCGTTGCATAATTTGCATCAATTAGATGAATTATTATTTTCATCAATCTATTTCAAAACTAATATAAATGCAGAAATAGCAAAAAGTAAGAAACAAAATAGAAGATACTTAAATATGATTTTATTGTTTTCAATATATTGTTTTTCCTCTTCGTTTAACGCGTTTAAAAATTCATTTTCCCCCAACGCATTTCGAGTAATCATAAACCCAAAACTGTATTTTTTATAAAGTTCTGGTTTTGATTTTTTAACCGAATTCGAAAGCTTTGACATATTCGAAGCAGCATTTAATATTCCAACTAATCCAACTGCCCAAAAAAGAACAGGACCATATGCTGCTATTTTCTTATCAAAAAAGAGAAGAAGGATGATTTCTATTGAAATAGCTATGAATAGTAAGGTTTTGTATCGTTTTTTCATTTTCAAAACACTTTTAAGGTTGTAAATTTTATTAAGGTTTTGTAATGTTTTCTGTGTCTTCTTGTTTTTTTTCTGTTACAAACCAAGAAGCTAGAAAGGCTGTAAATGTTCCAAACAATCCAACACCAACTGTCATTAATGCTGCTGCAATTATACGTCCTTCAGTTGTAACAGGAAATACATCACCATAACCAACAGTGGTAATAGTTGCGTATGCCCACCAAATAGCATCTTCTGCTGTTTTAATGTTGCTGTTTGGAGCGTTTTCAACCTGTAGTATAGCTACAGCAGAAAAGATAATCATAAGCACAGCAATTAATGAAACTGTTGTAAAAGCTCCCTGTGTTTTGTTTTTGTAAATGTGATTTACAAGATGTTTGGTTGAACGAAATGCTCTTAATACTCTCAAAGACGAATAAGTCTTAATGTTCTCCCAACTCTTAGAAAATCAAATGTTGGGATGCTTGAAATTATATCAATCCATCCCCATTTCATAAACTTTAATTTATTTTCTGCTTGGTAAAATCTGATACAAAATTCAATTAAAAAAAATAGGCAAATAAAATTGTCTACTAAGTCAAGAACCTTTGAAACTTCAACTGAAATTTTAAAGAAAGTGTCAACTATTAGTGCTACTAGAACATATATTGATAATGCTAGCACAATTATGTTTAGAGGGCCAAGAGATTTTTTTTCGTCTTCTGTATTACTCATTATTTCTTCGTCTTTCTTTGATGATATTTTTATGTGTTTCGTAATAATATCGACTTCTTGCCCTGTTTTTATATGCATTTTTGTTTGTCGATACAGGCTTTCTTATATGGCCCTTTACAAACTTACCAGTTCTTGTTATGTGAGGCTCTATATATGTATAACCACTATTATCTTCATTTGAACTTTCGGTTGAAAAGTTGATTTTTGCTTTGGAAATTTCATTATCGCGCTTAACAGAAAAAAATAAGGCAATAATTAAAAGACCCAATATGAAAACTAAAAAATTTCTCATTATCTATCAATGAATTTAACTACCTCTCCATTTTCTATAACGAAATAATCACCACTACTTTTATTTCCGTATATATAAGTAAGTTTCGTTTTTGTTTTTAAAACCTGCTTCTCAATTTTGTCAGGATTACCTTTACATTCAATTAACTGTTCTTCAGTCATACCAATCCAGTATTGATGATTTACTAAACGACTACCTATTTCTTCACCATATTTTTGAAGTAATGCTTCTTGATGTTTTTTGATAAACTTAAAGGCCTCAATTTTTTCGTCTATGTTTTGTCTCCAAACAGAATTAAGATCAATTTTTTCGATTAGAATATTCCTCTGTTCTTCGATTATTTCACCTGCTAAAAAGGCTGTTTCAACTTTTAATTTAGCATTCTCAATTTCAGCTAGTTTTTGTTTATTACTACTTGCTGAAGTTAAAAGTATTATTACAATTACAATTGCAATTATTATTCCTAAAGTCATTTCATTCTAAATTATATGATTTCTTAATATTCTTATTATCTCCACAAATTTAACCTTTTAAAAACAACCAACCAACTCAAAAAATTTCTATTATTCTAAACTATTATCAGCAGATTTTTAAAATAATTTCTAATTAATAAACAACTGTAAATCAATAATAAATCCGATCTTAACCATTTACAAACGAAAGACATTCGACAGTAATCATTTCATAACCGGATAAAGTTTTGAAGTCTCCCAAACTTTGCAGTGTCGAAATCAGATAACGACTTCTGATGGGGTACGAAACAACAAATTTTAAAATCAAATAGTATGAACACGTTAAGAAACAAAGTAAGTTTAATTGGAAGAATTGGTCAAAACATTGAAATGCAAAAAGTAGGTGCGTCAAAAGATTATTCTTTAGTGAAAGTGCCTTTAGCTACAAACGAAAGTTATAAAGACAAAAACGGTCAGTGGCAAGATAACACACAATGGCACAATTTAGTAATCTGGGGCAAAACAGCAGAACGTATGTCGAATACGGTTACGAAAGGTCAAGAAATTATGATCGAGGGGAGATTGGTAAACAAGCAATTCGAAAAAGACGGTGAAAAAAGATATTACACTGATATTGAGGTAACTGATTTCTTATTAGTTTCAACTAGAACAACTGAAAAAACAGAACAAGAAGCTAAATAATCACCTTCAACCCATTCTTAGAAACAAGTTTAATTTTAATAATCATTCAAAACGCTACATTATGAATCACGTAAATTTAATTGGTAAAATGTGTTCAACACCAAAGATTGTTGAACTAGA
>CANCEQ010000305.1 GCA_947375085.1 Flavobacteriales bacterium | reverse complement strand
AATTTGGTTCATCGAAAAACCTTTGAAAAAAGCGAGTTAAAAATCACAATAATTTTTACTAACTTTGAAAGTTATTGAAAAGAATATAAGTAGATGCAAATAAAAGTTATAAATACTTCGCAACATCCTTTGCCAACATACGAAACAACCGCTTCTGCTGGGGTTGATTTGAGAGCAAATTTAACTGAAACAATTACGCTAAAATCGTTAGAAAGAACGCTTGTAAAAACAGGTGTTTTTCTAGAAATTCCAGAAGGTTATGAAGCACAGGTTCGACCTAGAAGCGGATTGGCTTTGAAAAAAGGAGTTACTGTTCTAAACTCACCTGGTACTATCGATGCAGATTACAGAGGAGAAGTAGGAGTAATTTTAATTAATCTTTCCAATGAAGACTTTGTTATCGAAAATGGAGAACGCATTGCTCAATTGGTGTTCGCTAAAGTTGAACAGGCACAATGGCTAGAAGTTGAAACACTTTCTGATACTAGCAGAGGAGAAGGTGGTTTTGGTAGCACAGGAGTAAAATAAATTGATTCACATTTGCAATTTCGGTTGCATTCAAAATAGAATAAAATGAAAGTTATAGTTCCAATGGCAGGTAGAGGTAGTCGTTTACGTCCTCATACATTAACAACTCCAAAACCATTGCTACCAGTTGGTGGAAAACCAATTGTTCACCGTTTAGTAGAAGATATTGCTGCTCTTTGCAGTGAAAAAATCGAAGAAATTGCATTTGTAATTGGAGATTTTGGCGATGAAGTGGAAGAAGAATTAATCAAAGTTGCGAAAAAATTAGGCGCTAAAGGTACAATCTTTCATCAAGATCAAGCATTGGGTACGGCTCACGCAGTATTGTGTGCAAAAGAAATTATGGACGGACCAGTAGTTGTTGCGTTTGCAGATACTTTATTCAAAGCTGATTTCAAAATTGATCCAAATGCGGATGGAATTTTATGGGTGAAACAAATTGACAATCCAAGTGCTTTTGGTGTTATCAAACTAGATAATGAAGGAAATATTGTTGATTTCGTAGAAAAACCAGAAACGTTTGTTTCAGATTTAGCAATGATTGGAATTTACTATTTCAAAGACGGAGCAGCTTTAAGAAAAGAATGTGAATATTTGATTGATAATAACATCATTAAAAGTGGTGAATATCAATTACCCGATGCATTAAGAAGATTAACAGAAGCAGGAAAAAAATTCAAACCAGGAGAAGTTTCAGAATGGTTGGATTGTGGAAATAAAGAAGTTACAGTTTACACAAATCAAAGAGTTCTAGAATTTGATAGAGCAAAAGGTTTAGATATGGTTCATCCAGATTCTAAATTAATTAACTCGATTATTATTCCTCCTTGTTACATTGCTAAAGATGTAATTTTAGAAAATTCAATCGTTGGTCCACACGTTTCTTTAGGTAAAGGTTCAATGGTAACAAATTCGATTATCAGCAATAGTATTTTACAAGACAATGCAATCATCATGAATGCGAACTTGAAAGATTCAATGTTGGGGTCAAATGCAAAATACAAAGGTTTAGCTCACGATTTAAGTTTGAGTGATTATTCAATCATTGCTTAAGTTGAATGTCAAAATTTAAAACGTATTTTCAGTTTACACACCTTGCAATAGGAATTATTATTTCTCTTGTGATTTCATCGTGCGCCACTAAAAAAAACAGTGTCAATACAGATAAACCATCTGTTTCAAAACTGAATTATCCTTACATCGAGAAATTCCATGAAGGATTACGTTTAAAGGAAAAAGGGGAAACTGACAATGCTTTGGCAGCTTTAGCTTATTGTTTAAGTGTAAAACAAAATGATGATGCTGTTTATTATGCACTATCACAATTGTATCTCCAAAAAAATGATTTAGTCCGTTCATCTCAATGCATTCAACAAGCTTCAAAAATTGATCCTACTAATATTTGGTACACCCAAGAATTAGCATTTATGTTTTTCGAACAAGGAAAAATGAATGAAGCTTTAAAAGGATTTGAAAAATTAACGAGAGCTCAACCAAGTAATGTAGAATGGTTGTATGGTTACGCTGAATGTTTAGTGAAATTAGGTAAAATTTCAGAAGCAATCAAAGCATTGGATAAAACGGAAGATCAAATCGGTCTAAATCCTGAATTGACTCTTCAAAAATTCAATCTATATGTTCAAAATAAACAGGCGGACAAAGGAATTGAAGAAATTAATAAAGCGAGATTAGAATTTCCTGAAGATCCTAGATTAATAGGAACATTAATTGATTATTATTTCCAAACAAAGCAGGATAAGAAAGCGATTGAAATGTTAGAAAAACTAACAAAAGCTGATCCTGAAAATGGTCGTGCTCATTTAGGATTATCGGATGTTTACCGTCAACAGGGGAAGAAAAAAGAATCAATGGAAGAAATGAAAAAAGGATTTCTTTGTACGGATGTAGACATCGATTCAAAAATGAAAATCTTAATTGATTTACAAGAAAGTAATGGTAAAGTAACTCCTGAAATGTTTGAATTAGTAGACATTATGGTTGCTCAATATCCTACCGATGCAAAAGCACATTCAATACAAGGTGATTATTACTTACGAGCTGAAAAAGATGACAAAGCCCTAGCTTCTTATAAAAAAGCATTGGAATTTGATAAAAGCAAGTACACAATCTGGAATCAAGTTTTGATAATGGAATACCAGGCGGCAAAATATGCTGACTTATTCAACGATAGTAAAGAGTGTTTAGAATTATTTCCATCTGTTGCTTCAGTTTATCTTTTGAATGGTGTTGCAGCTAATCAAATAAAAAAATACGAGGAAGCTGCTGCAACTTTAGAAGCGGGAAAAGATATAGTCGTAAATGATAAACCTTTACAAGCTGAAATTTTCAGTCAATTAGGTGAAGCGTATTTCGGTCTTAAAAGAACAATCGAAGGTAAAACAAATTATGAATTAGCGCTCACTTTAGACCCTGCTAGTACATTGAATATGAACAATTATGCTTATCGATTAGCATTAGCAAAAATTGATCTAGATAGAGCTGAAGAGTTAATTAAAAAAGCAAATTTAATTTCACCCGGACAATCCCATTTTATGGATACGTATGGTTGGGTTCTTTTTCAAAAAGGAGAGTACGTAAAATCAAAAGAATACTTTGAAAAGGCAATAGCAGCAAGTCCAACAGACAAAGTGATTGTAGAACATATGGGTGATGTACTTTTCAAAGAAGGAAAACACGAAAAGGCAATTGAATATTGGAAAAATGCAAAAGCTCTTGGTTCAACTAACAAGAATTTAGATAAAAAAATCGATAAAAAAGAATATTATGAACCACTTTACTAAACTCGTTTATAGTATCTTTTTAAGTTCGATACTTTTATCTTGTATTACTTCTAAAGTGGTAGTCGAAGAAGAAAAATTAGAACGAAGAAAAACAGCGGATTTACTTCACGTTTTAGATAGTATTTCCATAAGAAAACCAGATTTTTTCTATTCTAAAATTACGACAGAATATAGCGATACCAATCGTAATATTAATTTAAAAACTTCCTTACGAATGGTGAAAGACAGTGCTATAAACCTGTTAATTACATATATGAAATTGCCAATCGTTAATTCTATCATTTCTAAAGATTCTTTAACGATTGTAAACAAAAGAGATAAGTGTTACATTAACAAAGACTTAAGTTATATTAAAGAAAATTTCGGAATTGATTTTAACTATAAAAATTTAGAAGAATTATTTTTAGGACTTCCTTTAGACTATGTTTCTGAACAAAAGTATTTTCAAATTCACGAACCGTATAATTACATTATATCATCCCATAGAAAACATAAAATCAAGCGATCTGAAAAGAAAGCCAAAGAAGATTTAGTAATTAAATACTTCAT
>CANCEQ010000304.1 GCA_947375085.1 Flavobacteriales bacterium | reverse complement strand
CTTCTTTGTAAACTAAATTTCAATTATCCCTCTAAAATACACTTTTCATTGATTAAACAGTGCTTTTTTCAATGTAATCTGTCAATGTTTGAATTGGAAATTGAACACAATTATTTAATATTATGTTATTATTTGATAGCATTTTTAGCAATAAATCTTGATTATAAAATCCATAACTGCCAACAATAGAAATAGAAGGAATAGAGTTATCTATGATATATTTATCTACAAAAAGTTGAAGATTCAATTCGTGCATTTCCTCAATCTCTTTAAATCGAACCAATAAATCTTTCGTTAAAGCGCCAATCGACCCAATAATTGCTTTACCATTCGTTCCGTAGACTTTTGAAAGTAATTCTGCTCTATCTCCTAGTAAAGTTGATAATTCAGAAGTTAACTCTTTTGAGAATTCAGAATTTAATAATTTCGAAATCAACAATTTGCCAAAATAATATCCACTTCCTTCGTCTCCAAGTAAATACCCCAATCCTCCACTAATTGAAAAATCAGTTGAACCGTTCCAATGGCAAACAACAGAACCTGTACCTAAAATAGCTACTACTCCTTTTGAATCACCTAATGTAGAATGACACGCTGCTTCAATATCCGATTTTATCTCAACCTCCTGAAAACCCCATTTTTCAAAATAGGATTTTAAGTGTATTTTATTCGAATCGTTTAAACAACCTGCACCATAGAAATAAACGCGTATTTTTTTTAGTTCAGATTTACTGTTCCAGAATTCATCCATTTCATTAAAAAAATCCTCAGTCCAATTAGAAGGATGAAATGATTTTGTCGTGAAATATTCTCTAACACCGGTTTCTGACACAAAACACCAATCGGTTTGTGTACCGCCACTATCTGCTACTAAAAATGAATTTCTCATTATTTTCTCAACCAATATTCTTTTAACGCGTTTGTTTTTGGAGAATCAATTGGCGTTAATTTATATTGTGGTCGTTCGTAAGCTGTTATCTTCACTTTCAATTCAAACAATAATTCATCTCTAGCTACTAAAACACTTACTTCATCTCCTGTATTCGCTGAATTAACCATTCCATCAAAGTCCGCTTGATCTACTCTAAAACCATTGCAACCAATAACTTCATCGTTCACACTTAAACCAGCTTCTTCAGCTGCCGAACCTGCACGCACATTTTTCACAATTACTTTTCCACCACTTGTTGAAGTCGTTGCTCCGAAAGATGGTTTAGCAACTCCAGTATATTCTACCTTCACTCCTATTTTCGAGAAAATCGCATTGTAATCTGGTACTTTTGTTCCGAATACATAATCTTTAAAGAATTGATCTAAATCTTCTCCTAAAAATGCTTCTAATTCTTCTTGAAATTCTAATTCAGTAAATCCTCTGTTTAATTTCTTGTAGAATTTATTGTAAAGTTGTTGCAGAAAATGATCCAATCCTTTTTTTCCTTCGAATTTAGAGATAATCATTGCGTCTAAACAAGCGGCTAATAATCCACCTCTTGAGTAATACGTCATTGTTGTATTTGAACTATTTTCATTCGGACGATACGATTTAATCCATGCATCAAAACTTGAATGTGCAACTGGTTGAATACGAGTACCAACTGATCCTTCTACATAATTTAAAGAACTCAACAATTTTGGTAAATACATTTCTTCTGAATAATATCCAGCTCTCAACAATAATAACTCATCATAATAAGATGTAAATCCTTCCATTACCCATAACAAAGAAGTGTAATTTTCTTCATCGTAATTAAAAGGCCCTAATTCAATCGGACGAATTCTTTTTACATTCCACAAGTGAAAATATTCGTGAGCTACTAATGAAAGGAAATTGATGTATTCGCTTCCTTCGTATGTCCAACGATTTACACTCAATGTCGTTGAATTCATATGCTCTAATCCACCTTGACCATCAATAACATTGTGAATGATGAACGTGTAATTTTTATTCGGATTTTCGCCCACAACAGCAGATGTTTTCTCTACTATTTTCGCCATGTCCACTTTTAACTTACTTATATCGTGATTTCCAATTCCGTATATTGCAACTGTATGATTTACTCCTGCAGCTTTGAATTCAAATACTTCCTGATTTCCAATCTCAATCGGACAATCTACTAACTGATCGTAATTTGTAAATTCATATTCTGAAGATCCTTCTTTTGAAAGTCCTTCTCCTTTGTAAGGCAATGCTGTTGAAATCGTTTTGAAAGTTTTGTAAGGAAAAATCTCCAAAGTACCTTTTGTATTTTTCAATTCTTCGATATACATAAAAATGCTTGTACCACTAATAAATCCGTGGGTTAAATCAATAAAACTTGTTCTTACAGAAAGTTCAAATGAATACACTTCATATTTAACTGTTACTTTTTTAGCATTTCCTTTCGAAACATTCCATTTGTTTTTCGTTTTCTTAACAACTTCTAATTCTTTTCCGTTTTCATCGAAAGCTTTCACTAGATTGACATTTTTAGCAAATTCTCTCACCAAATAAGAACCTGGAGCCCAAACTGGCATCTTCACATCAAAACTTGGCGTTTTTAAATCTGAAACTTCCATCTCTACATTAAAGTAATGTGATTGAGGTCGTGGCATTTTTAAATTATACTTAATTGACTGTCCAAAAACAGCTAATAAACTGAACGAAAAAACAATTGCTAACGATGATTTAAACATAATTTCATTTTTTTTATCAAAGATAGAATTTGAATTGTAGTTTTGTACTTTCTTACTCAAATTTTATACAGAAACTATGCGTTTTTTATATTTAATTCTATTGATTTCATTCATCAGTTGTCAACAAAAAAAATCGAATTCAAACCCAAATGATTTAGAAAAAATAGCTGAATTAAGAGGAGATATCGCTCAACTAAAAGTGGATAACGAATTAAAAAACAGCTTAATAAATGAATCACTTTCGTTTTTTGATGAAATTCAAACGAATCTTGAAAAAATAGATTTAAAAGAAAATGAAATCAGAATGAAAGCTTCGAATCCTGAATTAACTCCAGAAGACAAAGAATACATCATTCAGGAAATTAAACACATCAACGTTCTACGAATTGAAAACGGTCGAAAAGTAAACTCGTTGAACAATGAATTAAAGAAAAGTGGACTTCGAATCAAAGAACTTGAGAATATGATCGAACGTCTTATCAAAGAAATGGAAACGAAAGATCAAGAAATTGAAGTGTTGCGTACTGAAATAAATGCCATTACAACTGAATACGAACGATTATTTGATTCATATGTTCGTCAAGAAGCAATCGTTGATGAATTAACAGAGCAAATTAATACTGGTTACTATGCTTACGGAACATTAAGAGAATTAACTGACAATAAGGTAATTGAAAAGAAAAATGGTTTCTTTGGTTTAGACAAGAAAACACAGTTATCAGAAAGTTTTAACGAGGAATATTTCAATAAATTAGACATTCAAACTACAAAAGAAATATTGGTAGAAGGAACAAAAATTAAATTTGTGACAGATCACCCTTCCTCTTCTTATACTCTTAAACGAATTGGGAACACCACAAAAATAGTAATAACAAATGCTAAAAACTTTTGGAGAGTTTCGAAGTATTTAGTCGTTTTAGTTGATTAATTTTGTAAAATGAAATAAGCCAAAATTGAGAAATATCACAATCACCGATGAATTTCAAGATGGCGATTCCATATGACATTTAAAAACAATAAAATACATATGAAAAGAGTAGTTGTAGGTTTATCTGGAGGTGTTGATTCAAGTGTTGCTGCGTATCTTTTGAAAGAACAAGGATATGAAGTAATTGGTATGTTTATGAGAAATTGGCACGATGAAAGTGTTACCTTATCTGATGAATGTCCTTGGATTGATGATTCGAACGATGCTCTTTTAATTGC
>CANCEQ010000303.1 GCA_947375085.1 Flavobacteriales bacterium | reverse complement strand
ATATTGTAAAAGTTCTTGATATAGAGAGAAATACTCGTATAGGTTGTTAAGACCTTTTCCCATTCCGAATGAAGTGAAAGTAATTCTTGTTTTATGTGAGAAGGAAATATTTTTTTAGCTGGAACTTCATTTTCGCACGTCGTCAAAAAAGCAGCTGTAAATAATTCTTTCGTCGGAATCGATTTGTAGGTATTTAGTTTTAGAATTGGGTTCGAAGTGCGAGAACCTCCTGGTAAATCTTTTTCGTTGATATTTTCATTTTGATACAATTGAAAAACAGATTGACATTTTCCTATAAAATGATCTTCCATACGTTTCTTTTCAAACTTCAATTGGTGCAACATCTCGTTTGAAAAATCGCTTTCCATCAATTGTTCAACAATAGAGAAGTAATTTTCTTTCTGAAGTATACTTGCGAATTGGATGAGGTTTTTTCTGAAATCCCATTTTTCACCTTCTTCAATATTTTCTTTCGCGTACGAGAATACAAGTTGTGTCAGTTTTTCTAATTCAGCCTGACCTAATTGACTCATCATTGTATCAACCACTCGTTCAATTACTTCGCTTTCGTTCAAAATAATTTCAAAATCGTTGGGTAAATTTAAATCTCGACTAAAAGATCGTATCAGTTTTAGATTGAATTTATCAATTGTCATTACATGAAAATCTTCGTATCGGTGAAGAATGTTTTTCAAAACTATTTGAGCTCTAACGTGAACTTCTTCAGGGTCGATACCTAATGAATCACCAATTAATAGCGCGTAATCTTCTGATTTTTTCTTGTATTTATCAGGGAAACTTAATTGGTCTAAAGCTTGAATAATTCGACTTTTCATTTCCAAAGCAGCCTTATTCGTAAAGGTCATTGCAATGATATTCGCAAAGCGATAAGTGTTTTTAGCATCACATAATAACAACTGAATATATTCTTTAACAAGGTTAAATGTTTTTCCACTGCCTGCAGAAGCATTTAGGATTTTTAAAGGTTTTTCAGCTGTATTTTGCATCTTGAATAGTTTGAGAAATAAAGATAAGAAGGATAAATTGAAAAGGGACTTTTTTCTATCAAAATCTACTTTTTTGGATAATACCTTTTTTGTGGTATTGCTGTCTATTTAGAATGGTTCTAAATTTGTCAAAAAAATAAGAGATGAAAACATATATAATTTTTGCTTGTACTTTTTTATTGGGTCATTCATTATTGGGTCAAGAAATTGATTCAACAAAACAGATTGAAGAGATAAAAATAGTGGGTACGAAAACGATGAATGGAGTTGGTTATATTGCAGATGAAAAAGATCAATTAATTTATTCAGGAAAAAAAACAGAAGTTATTTTAATCGATAGTTTATTGGCGAATAAATCAATTAATAATACTCGTCAAATTATTGGTAGAATTCCGGGTTTAAATATAATTGAAACAGAAAGCGGAGGTTTTACAGCAAATGGAGTTGCTTTTAGAGGATTGAATCCGTATCAAAGTTTGGAAACTAATACTCGTCAAAATGGATATAATATTTCTGCTGATGTTTACGGATATAATGAATCTTATTATGTTCCTCCGATGGAAGCGGTAAAAAGTATCACTTTCGTAAGAGGTGCTTCTTCGATTGCTTTTGGTCCACAGATAGGAGGGATGATTAATTACGAATTGAAAGAAGGTGGTACAAAACCTTTCGAAGTTACATCTTCACAAACATTTGGGAGTTTTGGTTTATTTTCAAATTTCACTTCAGTGGGAGGGACCTATAAAAAGTTAAGTTATTTTGGTTTTACTCAATACCGTGATATGAAAGGTTGGAGAGAAAATTCAAATCAAAATCAATTATCAGGATATGGAAGTCTAAAATATAAATTCAATGAGAAAACAAAAATCGGAATTGAATATACTGGACTTCGAAACACGATACAAATGCCTGGTGGATTGACAGATTCTTTATTTAATGAAAATTCAAAACAATCATTGAGAACAAGAAATTGGTTACAAAGTCCGTGGAATATAGTGTCAGCGAATTTGGAGCATAAATTTTCAGAAACTACATCCATAAGTTTGAAGTCGGCTTTTTTGAGTAGTAGTAGAAGTTTAGTTTGGAGAAATGAAGATGGAGGTCCGGCTGAAAAAGATACAATAACTCCAGACTTGAATTATGTTGCAAGAGAAGTCGAACACGAGTATTTTAAAAGTACAACGAACGAATTACGTTTTATAACAGGATATACACTTTTTAATCAAAAACAAAGTTTATCAATAGGAGCAAGATATGCTTATTCTTTTTTGAAAAGACAACACGGTGCAGAAGGAACTAAAGGGAGTAATCTAGATTATACCTTAACTTCTGATTGGGGGGGACAAATGAATTTTTATACAACAAATGTGGCAGGATATATTGAAAATAATTTTCGATTAGGAAATAAATTTTCGATTACTCCAGGTATTCGATTTGAATATTTAAAAACAATTGCGGATGGATATGATGAAAATGAAGATGAGAATCCAGCTACACCTTATGTAGTGTCAGATATGAAATCATTTGCTAGAACATTTGTTGTTGGAGGTGTTGGGTTACAGTATAAATTAACGAAAGAATCTAATTTTTATGGTAACTACAGTCAGAGTTATAGACCGATAACTTATTCAGACTTCACACCGATAGGAACAACGGCTAAAATAGACCCTAATTTAAAAGATGCTACAGCAGATAATGTTGACTTTGGTTTTAGAGGGAAGATTAAACAGTATTTTAATTATGATTTAGGTCTGTTTTATATAAACTACAAAAACAAAATAGGGACTGTTTTAAAAAATGATGGAACGAATGATTATGCATTTAGAACAAATACTGGAACTGCTGAACATAAAGGGTTTGAGTCGTATTTAGAATTGATTATTTTGAATGGTTTAATTAAAAATAAATCATTTGGAAAATTGAGTATCTATAATTCATTCGCGTTTGTTGATGCAAGATATATTTCAGGAGAATTTGCAGGAAATAAAGTGGAATATGCTCCTAAACGTGTAGAAAGAGTTGGATTGAATTATGCTTACAAAAAGTTATCGTTTAATTTTCAATATTCATATACTTCGATGTCTTATGGAGACGCTTCGAATGCTCATTTTGCTTCAGACGCATTAATCGGAGATATTCCATCCTATCAAGTTATTGATTTTTCATCTGCATATAGAATCAATAAAAATATTCAAGTCAGATTCGGTGTAAATAATTTATTGAATGCAAATTACTTTACTTTAAGAACAGCTGAATATCCAGGTCCAGGTATTATACCATCAATCGGTAGAATGTTTAATGGAGGCTTAACGGTTAATTTCTAATTAGAAAATAGGAGGTTTTAAAAACAAAAAAGGGGAAATTAATTTTTAATTTCCCCTTTTTTAATATGATTTGATTTTCTTATTTGAAACCGATTTTATTATTCAAGTTTTCAGCGCTATCTAGTACTTTTTGTTTCATTTCTTCCATGTATACCATCAACTTCTCTAAAAGTTCTGGATTAGAAGAACCAATGATTTTAGCTGCTAATATCCCTGCGTTTTTCGCCGCATTTAAAGCAACTGTAGCAACTGGAATACCATTTGGCATTTGAAGAATAGATAAAATACTATCCCAACCATCAATCGAATTACTTGATTTTACCGGAACACCAATAACAGGTAGTGGAGTTAAAGATGCTGTCATTCCAGGTAAATGAGCTGCTCCACCTGCACCAGCAATAATTACTTTTAATCCTCTTTTGTGTGCATTTTTGGCATATTCAAACATTAATTCAGGAGTTCTATGTGCTGAAACAATATTCATTTCGAATTCAATTCCAAACTCTTTTAAAATATCTGCTGCATCTTGCATCACCGGTAAATCCGATGCACTCCCCATTATAATTCCTACTTCTGC
>CANCEQ010000302.1 GCA_947375085.1 Flavobacteriales bacterium | reverse complement strand
GGGGCATGCAACTCGTTTGGTAGAACAAACAGGTGGAGGAATTTTAGTTATTACTGAAGGAGTTTTCGGTATGGCTGGAGATCAAGGTAAATTAAAAGAAATCGTTGAATTCCGTAAAACTGGTAAATATAATTTCCGTTTATTTGTTGATGATGCTCATGGATTCGGTACGTTAGGTGAAACTGGTCAAGGATGTGGTGAAGCGCAAGGTGTTCAAGGAGAAATTGATGTTCTTTTTGGGACTTTCGCTAAATCAATGGCTTCAATTGGAGGGTTTATTTGTGCTGAAGAAAGTATAGTTGAATATTTTAGATACAATATGCGTTCTCAAATGTTTGCTAAAGCACTTCCAATTACAATTACGATTGGAGCTCGTAAACGTTTAGAATTATTGAGAACTCAACCAGAATTAAAAAATAATCTTTGGAAGATTGCAAACGCATTACAACAAGGGTTAGTTGAATCTGGTTTCAGTATTGGTGATTCAAATTCTCCAGTTACTCCAGTTTTCATGAAAGGTTCATTAGCTGAAGCAACTAATTTAACATTTGATTTACGTGAAAATTACAACATTTTCTGTTCGATTGTGATTTACCCAGTTGTACCTAAAGATGTAATTATGTTACGTTTAATTCCAACTGCAGCGCACACTATGGAAGATGTTAATTACACAATTGATACTTTCAAAAAATTAAAAGAAAAATTAGATACTGGAGCATACAGAGCTGAAGAATTAGCTGCTGTTGAGGTAGATGATAAAAGAAATACAAAATAAATAATATTTTTTTGATGTCGTAGGTACAAGGTATGTCCTGTACCTTCGTATATCAAAAATCATTGTTTTAAAACCACCCAAATTCAACCACCATTCAAAGAAAATTAAAGAATGGAAGAATTACACCCCCATATTAAAAATCTGTTACATTGTATAGATCTTGAAGAAAAAGAACAAGAGAAAAAATACAAAATAGATCAACACCATAGTTTAAAAGTTTTAAAATCAGAAGGTTTAGCTTTACACCCAATTAAAGTTGTCCGTAAGGCCTTTGGATATGCTGATTACCCTGAAATATCATTCCGTTTACCTTTTCCAGCAGATACATCTAGTTTTAAAGATGGTGCTGCAATAGAATGTTTTTGTGAAGGAGAAGAGTCTGTCAAAGGAATCGTTATGAATATTGATGGGGCTAAAGGAGATTTTAGACTTTTTGCACCTGATTTTCCAGATTGGATAGAGGATGATGGAGTAGGGATAAAATTATCACCTGATCATCGAACAAATGACGTAATGAAAAAAGCGTTGAAAGGGTTAATTGAAATTCCTCAAAGTAAACTTTTATTCAATAAAATTCATTCGACAGAAAAATGGGAGAATCAAATTCATTTTTCCAAAGAAAAATATGAGTTTCAAAATCAATCGTTGAATGAAAGTCAAAAAAGTGCTGTTCAAGCGATGGTTGAAAATGAAAATGTTACAATTATTCATGGACCTCCAGGAACCGGTAAAACGACTACTTTATTAGAGGGAATTCATCAACTTATTCTCAAAGGAGAAAAATTATTAGTTTCTGCCCCTACAAATACTGCTGTAGATAATATTGCCAGGGGATTAATAGATTTAAAAATTAATATTCTTCGAGTTGGAAATACAAGTAAAGTAAATGATATTGTTTATCCCTTTACAACTGAAGGGAAAATGATTGATAGCAAACAACAAAAAGAAATTAAGAAATTAAAAATTCGTGCTGAAGAGTTGCGTAAAATGGCAAATCAGTACAAGCGAAATTTCGGAAAAGAAGAGAGAGAACAACGAAATTTATTACTGAAAGAAGTAAAAAACATACGTAAAGAAATAAGAGATTTACGAAATTATTACGAAGAACAATTGTTTGATCAAGCAAAGGTTATTCTAGGTACACCAATTGGATTAAGTGATTTTGTTTCTTCAAATCAACATTTTGATACGATTATCATTGATGAGGCTGGACAGTGTATTGAACCTTTGGCTTGGGTTTTATTTCCGTTAGCTGCTAAATGGGTTTTAGCAGGAGATCATTTACAATTGCCTCCATTGGTAATGTCAGATGAAGCTATAAAATTAGGATTTAATATTTCAATATTAGAAACTTGTTTTAATTCAACTTCAAACGTTTATTTTTTGAATGTTCAATATCGAATGAGAAAAGCCATTGCAGGTTTTTCTAGTTTGTATTTTTATAAGGATGAATTAACAACTCCTGTTCAACTCGAAAATACTGGTCAGCATATTGCATTTTTTGATACGGCTGGAGCTGGATATGACGAAGAAAAAGGAGGAGATGGAACAAGTTTAATGAATCAGGGAGAGTTAGATATCGTTCAAAAAATAATTGATTCAGAAAAATTAGAATTGAAAGATATTGCCTTTATTTCACCATATTCTGGTCAGGTAGGATTAGCAAAATCTACTTTTCCAAAAGAATTATTGATAAGTACTATTGATAGTTTTCAAGGACAAGAAAAACATACCGTTATTATTTCTTTAGTTCGTTCGAATTCGGAATCAAAAATTGGATTCCTTTCAGATTACAGAAGAATGAATGTTGCATTAACTCGAGCGAAAGAAAGATTATTTGTCATTGGAGATAGTTCTACCATTGGTAATGATCAATTTTATGCACAATTTTTAGAGTATATTGAAAATAATAACGCTTACAGAAGTGTTTGGGAATTTGAATAAATTAAATAATATGAAGTTTAAATTCTGTGTTTTTACAACATGTTTAATATTAGTTAGTTGCGGAATTAGCCAAGCAGTTATAAATAGACCGACAACTTGGGCTCAAAAAATTCAATCGAGTTCATTCCAAAATTTATATAAAGTAGATGAAAACTTGTTTCGATCCGAGCAACCTACAAAAATGGGTATGAAAGAGTTGCAAGATTTAGGAGTGAAAACTATTTTGAATGTTCGAAATTTAAGAAATGATAATTGTGAAGGAAAGTCTAGTAATTTGATTTTGAAAAGAAAACGAATCAATACTTGGACGATAAAGTATGATGAGGTTGTTTCAGCACTAAGAATAATACAAGAATCTCCTAAACCTGTTTTGATTCATTGCAAACATGGTTCAGACAGAACAGGTTGTATTGTAGCATCTTACCGAATGTCTATTCAAAATTGGGCGAAAGAAGATGCTATATATGAATTTAAAAGTGGTGGGTATGGTTTTCATGAAGATGCTTTTAAAAATGTTTTACTGTTATTGGAATCAATAGATGTCGAAAAACTTAAAAATGATTTGAAGTAATCATTAATTAGGAATGTGATAAACACCTCCAATTACATTGTGGGAAGCTCCAGTTACTGATGAGATACAATTTGTTTGTTTTTCAAGATACAATGCTCCTAAAAATGCGAAGATTATTGCTTCTTTAAATTCTATAACATCCTTGTTTGGTAGTATGATTTCACCTTTGAAATAGTACTTTAAACGTTCTATAAGATATGAGTTTTTAGCGCCACCACCTGTTATTAAAACTGATTTTAACGTGTTTTCATTTAAAACAGAAGCAATTTGAGTAGCTTCATGTTCAATGATTGTGGCTAAATTATTTTCAATTGAAGCTTCGAAATTGATTAATGGATAAAATTCACTTTCCAACCATTCTGTCCCTAGTGATTTAGGTGCAACTTTTGAATAAAATGAAAGTTGATTTAACTCTTTTAATAATTTTTCTTGAACAGTTCCAGATTTAGCGATCTCTCCATCTTTATCAAATTCTAGATTCAATGTTGCAACCAATTTATTAAGAGGTAGATTGGCAGGACAAATATCAAAAGCAGTCATTTTATTATCAAATTCAAAACTGATATTTGCAATTCCTCCAAGATTTAAAAATGAATCAGCAAGATTTTGAAATAAAAGCAAATCTCCAATAGGA
>CANCEQ010000301.1 GCA_947375085.1 Flavobacteriales bacterium | reverse complement strand
ACTCGTCCAGCGGTTGAAGCAGGTGAGAATTTAGGTTTTTTACCAGGGGATTTAAAAGAAAAATTAGACCCTTATATGATGCCTTTATATGATGCGTTAAGAGATATGATTCCCCCTGAAAAATTAGCAGAAATGATAGAATATGGTGTAATCGAAATTGCACCATTGGCTTTTATGAGAGGGAGAACGTTGGATAAAGCATTTGTCATTTTAGATGAAGCACAAAATTCGACAACAATGCAAATGAAAATGTTTTTAACCCGAATGGGGATGACAGCAAAATTTGTAATCACGGGCGATATGTCTCAAGTCGATTTACCAAGGCAACAAAAATCAGGTTTGGCCTATGCGTTGGATGCCTTAAAAGATGTTGAGGGAATAAAAATTGTGAGATTAAATCAAAATGATGTTTTACGTCATAATTTGGTTAAAAAAATAATTGATGCCTTTGATAAGGCAGAAATGTAGAGACGTAGCAGTGCTACGTCTCCACCAGAAGAAATAAAAATATAATTATAAAATATATGAGTAATTCAATAACAACAACAGATTATAATTTCCCAGGTCAAAAAGCAGTTTACCACGGAAAAGTGAGAGATGTGTACACATTAGAAAATGATATTTTGGTAATGATTGCATCAGATCGTATTTCTGCATTCGACCATATTTTACCAAAAGGGATTCCTCATAAAGGTCAGGTTTTGAATCAAGTAGCTACTATGTTTTTAGATGCTACAAAAGACATCGTTCCAAATTGGTTGATTGGTACGCCAGACCCAAGTGTTGCAATTGGACATTCTTGTGAACCAGTTCGAGTTGAGATGGTGATTCGTGGATATTTAGCGGGACATTCAGCACGTCAATATTCTGAAGGAATTAGAACGTTATGTGGTGTTACAATGCCAGAAGGAATGAAAGAAAATGATAAATTTCCTGAACCAATTATTACCCCAGCAATTAAAGCAGAAGAAGGTCACGATATTGATGCTTCAAGAGAAGAAATTTTAAATCAAAATATTGTTCCAGAAGAAATTTATGTTCAAATGGAAAAATATACAAGAGCATTATTTCAAAGAGGGACTGAAATCGCAGCTAAAATGGGATTGATTTTAGTAGATACAAAATATGAGTTCGGTTTGAAAAATGGAGAAGTTATTTTGATTGACGAAATTCATACACCAGATTCATCTCGTTATTTCATCGCTGAAGGTTACGAAGAAAGACAAGCAAAAGGAGAAGTTCAAAAACAATTATCAAAAGAATTCGTGAGACAATGGTTGATTGAAAATCATTTCCAAGGATTAGAAGGTCAAACAATGCCTGTAATGCCTGATGAATTTGTAGAAACAGTAACAGACAGATACATCGAATTATACGAAAAAATAACAGGAAAAAAATTCGAAAAAGCAGATACAACAGATATTTCAAAAAGAATTGAAAACAATGTGTTGGAATTTTTGAAAAAAATGTAAAAAATACAATTAGTCTATTAAAAACAGACAGTTATAAGTGAAATTTAAAACCGTGACGAAAATCACGGTTTTTTTATTTTAAGCTATTCTAAATCCAATCACAATCCGTATTTTTACGTCGAATTTACAGAACTAAAAATGGATAAATTTTTCAGAATATTCTTCTCTATGCGAATGATGACGATAGGGATGACAATTTTCCTTATAGCAATCGGAGCAGCAACATTTTACGAATCAGCCTACGACATTCAAACAGCTCGTTTATTGATTTATAATTCACTTTGGTTTGAAGTCCTTTTGGGATATATGGGGATTGGATTAGTAGCCAATATCATCGAACATAGAATGTTTCGTCGTGAAAAAATATCTGTTTTAGCATTTCACCTTTCATTCATTATCATTTTGTTAGGTTCTTGGGTAACAAGATATGTCAGTTTCGATGGATTGATGATGATCCGTGAAGGCGAAAAATCAAATTTCATTTATTCTTCTGATCCGTATTTATGGTTCAAAGTGAACGATGGAAAAATGCAATACGTTGATAGTCGTAAATTATTTATGTCTGAAATTACAAATAACGATTTTGACATCGATGTAAATTTTCCAAATCATAAAACACCTGTAAAGATTGAATACGTTGATTTTCAGAAGAAAATGATTGATACATTAATCATCAATGATTCAATCAAAACGATGGCATTGGACATTATTACAGATGGAATGAAATCAAATTATTTATCTGAAAATGGATTTTTAATGGTAGGTGAAGTGGCTTTGTCATTCGATAAGAAAGATGCGATGCCTGGAATTCATATTTCTGTTGTAGATGGTAAAATGATGATGAAATCTAAAATTCCATTGAAATTTTTACCGATGTCTGAAATGCAAAAAGCACGTCAATCAGGTAAGCCAATCGATGAAAAATTATACGTTCACGTTCCGGTAGATTCGATGGTTCCTTTTAGAACAACGACTTTGTATTTAGTTAACGGACAACAATTTGTATTCAAACAAGTTTTGAAACATGCTAAAATGATGAAAATGCCATCAGGAAAAAGAAAAGTGGGTTCAGACTTTTTAGTTGTGAAAATTACAGATGGAAATCAATCTAAAATTGTTGAGTTAGAAGGAGGAATGGGAGCGATTCCAACACATGAGACCTTTAATTTCGGAGGATTAACTTATGAGATGGAATATGGTTCTATGAAAATAGAAATCCCATTTTCAATTGCATGTAAAGATTTTCAATTGGATAAATATCCAGGTTCAGAAACAGCTTCATCATTTGCAAGTGAGGTAACGGTTTTAGATGAGAAAAATAAGCACAAGCACGATCAACGCATTTTTATGAACAATGTAATGGATTACAATGGTTATCGTTTTTTCCAATCAGCATATGATTTAGATAATCCAAGTACACCAGAAAATGAGGAAGGTACTAGATTGAGTGTCAACCACGATTGGTGGGGAACGAATATTACGTATTTAGGATATTTATTAATGTCGATTGGTATGTTGATGTCATTATTTGCTAAAAATAGTCGATTCAAAGAATTGAATGAAAAATTAAAGAAAACGAGAGAAAGAAGAGAAGGGGTAAAGACTTTATTGATAATCATCGCATTAACTTTTGGAGGTGTTTCAACTTCTTTCGGTCAACACAATCACGAGGCGCACAATCATGAGGCACACAATCACGCGAGTCATCAAGTTTCTAAGAAGAAAGAGAAACCTGTATTTAGAGTGATGTCGAAAGAACATGCTGAAAATTTAGAATCGTTGTTAGTTCAAGATTTTGATGGTCGTATTGTTCCGATGCATACAACGTGTGACCAATTATTGAGAAAAATTTACAGAAATAATAAGTTTGAAGAATGGAATGCCGTTCAAACAATTATGAGTATGCACATGTATCCAGAACATTGGATGGATGTAAAAATCATTCAAGTTCCTTCTAATTTAAGAGATCGTTTTCAAGTTGGTGAATTTTCATCATTCAAAGAATTAGCAACAGAACAAGGCGAATTCAAATGGATGAAAGAATACGATGCAGCTCATGGAAAATCAGATGCTAAAAAAGATGAGTTTGATAAGAAAATCATCAAATTGGTAGAGAAATTTCAAGTAGTTCAGGCCATTTTTGCATGGCAGTATATGAAAATTATTCCAGTTAAATCAGATGCTAATCAGAAATGGTTTGTTCCGTTGAGTATGGATTTGATGAAAGTAGATTCAACTTCATCGATGAGTGCTTTGAAATATTTATCAAGTTTAGATAAGGCTTGTAAAGAAAATCAATACGGACAAGCTGACGATATTTTAGCTCAATTAAAAGCATTCCAAAGAAAAGCAGGTGAAAAAGTTGCACCTTCTGAAGCGAAAATCAAAGTGGAAATCAGTTACAATAAAATGACGATTTTCAAGAATACATGGTATTCTTACATTACAATTGGTTTTATTTTATTGGT
>CANCEQ010000300.1 GCA_947375085.1 Flavobacteriales bacterium | reverse complement strand
GCTGTGTTGATTTTTTTTCCTGCAATCTCCATGTCTTCTGGAGTCTTTGCATTTACAATTCCAGCTCTTGCTTGAGTAACTTGTACTAAAATACCTTTTTCATTTTCTGCAGCACCTTTCACTGTTGCAACTAATTGAGGCACTAAATCCGCTCTACGTTGGTAGGTAGCTTGAACATTTCCCCAAGCTTGATCTACCGTTTCTTGATAATCAATAGCGGTATTGTAAGATGATCTATACGTTCCAAATAAAATGATTACCAATAATGCAATCGAGCCTAAAATAATATACGATCTTTTCATTTTTTTCTAATTTTTATAAATGTACTTTTTCTTTTTCAAATGCTGTACCATTTTTTTATATTGACATTCTGTCATGTATTAGAGACGCGATTAATCGCGTCTTTACATCGCGTATCTACATTAAAAAATATTTTTCGTTGCTAAAAATTCATCCAATGTTGGGATTTCAGCATAAAGCACCTCTCTCGCTTTACTTCCTTGGAACGGACCTATAATTCCAAATGCTTCTAATTGATCCACAATTCTTCCAGCTCTATTATAGCCTAATTTTAATTTACGTTGTAATAAACTTGCTGATCCTTGTTGGTGTAATACTACAATTCTAGCAGCATCTGCAAACATAGGGTCTAATTCGTTGGTATCGAATTCATTATCATTTCCTCCGCCTTCACCAACGTATTCAGGTAAAATTAATGCTTCTGGATAGGCTCTTTGATCTCCAATGAATGCACAAATGTCATCTACTTCAGGAGTGTCAACAAAACCACATTGTAAACGAATTAATTCGGAACCATTCATAATTAACATATCTCCACGTCCAATTAATTGATCTGCTCCAGAACCATCTAGAATCGTTCTTGAATCTATTTTAGAAAGTACTCTAAAGGCAATACGTGCAGGGAAATTCGCTTTAATCATACCTGTAATAACGTTTACAGATGGACGTTGAGTAGCAACAATTAAGTGAATTCCAATCGCACGGGCTAACTGTGCAATACGAGCAATCGGATGTTCAATTTCTTTACCTGCTGTCATAATTAAATCCGCGAACTCATCGATTAATACGACGATGTATGGCATGTATCTATGACCTTTTTCTGGATTTAATTTTCTGGATATAAATTTTGCATTGTATTCTTTAATAGTTCGTACTTGCGCTTCTTTCAATAATTCATAACGATCATCCATTTCGATACATAATGAATTCATGGTGTTCACTACTTTTGAAGTGTCGGTAATAATGGCATCTCCTTCACCTGGTAACTTAGCTAAGAAGTGACGTTCGATTCTATTGAAAAGTGTTAACTCAACCTTTTTAGGGTCAATTAATACGAATTTTACTTGAGCAGGATGTTTCTTGTATAATATGGAAACTAATATAGCATTTAAACCAACTGATTTACCTTGACCCGTTGCTCCAGCTACTAATAAGTGAGGCATTTTTGTCAAGTCGAACATATACGTTTCGTTCGTAATTGTTTTCCCTAAAACAACCGGCAATTCATAATCACAATTTTGGAATTTTTCTGAGGCGATCAATGTTCGCATCGGTACCATTTCTGGATTACTATTTGGAACCTCAATACCTATAGTTCCTTTTCCCGGAATAGGAGCGATGATACGAATTCCTAAAGCACTTAAACTTAAAGCAATATCATCTTCTAAGTTTTTAATTTTAGAAATACGTACTCCTGGAGCTGGAACGATTTCATAAAGTGTAACCGTAGGACCAACAGTCGCTTTGATTTTAGCAATGTCAATTTTGTAATGAGAAAGTGTTTCGACAATTTTATTTTTATTGTCCTCTAACTCTTGTTTGTTTACATTGATTCCACCTCTACCATAATCTTTTAACAATTCAATTGGAGGTAGGACATAACTCGCTAAATCTAAAGTTGGGTCATAATCGCCATATTCTTTTCTTAAATCATCCATTTCAGAATCACTTAAGATTTCTTCTGATTTAGGTTTAACTACTGTAAAATCATCATCACTTAAAGTGGGTTCAGACAATGCTTCTTCCGGAATTTCAATTTCAAAATCATCGTCAACAGTTATTGGTTTTGGAGCTGGTTTCGTTACTAATATTTCAAGTTCAGAACTACCGAAAACATCCTCCTCGTTAAATTCCTCTTCTTCATCAGAAAATTCTTCTTCAATTTCTTCCTCTTCATCAAAAACTACTGGAGCTGTAATGTTCTCTTCTTCAATATCTTCGTCTTTAATTGTGTTTACGACATGTAAATCATCAAATTCAGGTTTAACTCGAGCTGTGTTAGTGTTAATTGAATTATAAATTGGATTTTTTTCTTCGTATCCATTATCCTCTTCATTTTTATTAAATAATTTATCGAAAATTTGTTTAAAGTTCGGATTGAATAAAATCACCAAAGCCAAATAAAATAAAACAGCAATTAAAACGAATGCACCAAACCCTCCTAAAGAAAGCTTTAACCAATCATTTATATGATAACCAAAAGAACCTCCAAGATAATTTACCTGGTTAGCAAAAAAGCCCAAGAATAAAGAGGACCAAACCATCATTATTGATGTGATGGCATAAGCTCTTTTTATAGGAACTAAAGAAACTTTAAATAAGATTTTAACTCCAGAAATAAAAAATAAAAAACAAAACCCAAAAGAAGAAAGTCCGAACCATCTGTAAATGAATAGGTGCGAGGTCCAAGCTCCAAATTTACCCAACCAATTGGAAACAGGTTCTGGGTTATCTTCAAAAAGAAATTCAAAAAGTGATTTATCTAAAACACGATCTTGATCATCTGTCCAAGTAAAAATGTAAGATAAGCAAGCTAAAAAGAAATAAAAAGATAGTAAAATTAAGAATGCACCAACTGAACTTCTTAATTTTTCTTTATCGAATCTACCTGAAAAATCTTTTAAAGGATTTTTAATTGGAGTGATTTTTTTCTCTTTTTCTTTTTTAGGAGTTGATTTTTCTTTAGGTTCATCTTGGTGATAAGACTCCTTAGGAATAAACTCGTTTTTACTTTTATATTCGTTTTCTAATGTCATTCTGCGCTAAAATATCACGCGAAGTTAACGAACAATTGCAGTTGAAAAATAGATTAAAAAGGATAGTTTACACAGTCAAATGTTACTAAAGTTGAATTTAAAAAACTTGAAAATTGCTTTTGACTGAAAAGTAAGTTTTTACTACTTGTTTTTTGTTTTGATTAATTCATCCATAAACTGGTCAAAACTAACTTTTTTATAGTCTATTGGAACGCCAAATAAATCACGATTTAGTTTTACTTTTTCCATATAAACTAACGTGTAAACTGCAACTCCATCTTCTGTATTGATGTAGTATCTAACAGGAAGTCCAGGGATTTCGCTGTATGCATCAATGTATTTTGGAGATAAGTTTTTTAGGTAAAGAATTTCAATTTTTTGTTTTTTGTTTTTTACCGTAAGTTCAATTCGGTTTGCTTTTAGATTAAGAATTTTACGTTTTCCTAACTTCTTTTTATAAGTGATTTGAGGTTTTAAAGAGTCGTTTTTCGCCTTTTCTTTTTGTTTTGATAAATCGGTCTGAATCGCATATTTTTCAGTGCCATTTTGAAGTAGTAAAATTGATTTATTTAAAAGAGTATGTTTTATAACTACCTGTTTTCCTAATTGTTGTGTTTCGTTTTCAATTCTAACGATTGTGTCATTTGTGTATACAATCATCGTTCTTGTAGGGAAGTACTTGTGCAATGAAGTGTCTGCCATTTCGATACTATACACTAGTTTTCCTTCAAAGGGTTCGTAACTTTGAGAAAATAAGGAAAAAGAAAGTAAGCAGAAGAAAATGAGTTTCATAAGTATCTTGAATTGAGAGTGTCTTGAATTATATTTTTAAGCGAAAGTAGTAATTTAACTTAAAATGTTTTGTATTTCCTTGACAATACTACTTAA
>CANCEQ010000299.1 GCA_947375085.1 Flavobacteriales bacterium | reverse complement strand
TAAAGTCTACAGCAACAGGGAATTGTACAAATATAGCATCAGTGAATGTGACGGTAAATACTCCTCCTGTTTTAGTTATAACTAATCCTGCGGAAGTGTGTGAACCAGAAATGATTGATTTAACAGATCCGAAAATAGCTTTGGGAAGTAGTGTTGGTCAGATATCATATTGTTCGAATCAGTCGGGAACGAATTTTTTAACGGCACCTACAAATATTCGATATTCAGGCACTTATTATATTAAAAACACGCAAAATGGATGTTCAACAATATTGCCAGTAAAAGTTATAATTAATTCAAAACCAAAAGCAGATTTTATCCCAACACCTCCTTTTGTTTCAACTATAAATTCAGTAAGCACAATGTTGAATTCATCATCGGATGCAGTAGGCTATAGTTGGCTATTCAATGATGGAGAGGTAAGTGGGGAAATAAGTCCTGAACATACTTTTCCAGATTCAGCTTATTCAACACAAGAGGTAATCTTGATAGCTACGTCTGATAAAGGATGTAGAGATACAACAAGCAAGATTATTGTTGTAAACGAAGAATTATTATACTATGTCCCAAATTCTTTCACGCCTGATTATGATGATTTTAATCAAATTTTTAAACCTGTATTTGGTTCAGGTTATGATCCTTATTCCTATTCATTATACATTTTTGACAGATGGGGAGAAATTGTTTTTGAATCGCACGATATAAATCACGGTTGGAATGGTACATATGGTAAGAACGGAGATGTTGTTCAAGAAAATATTTATACTTGGAAAATTAATTTTAAGATAAAAGGTATAGATAAGCATCAAGAAGATGTAGGACATGTGAGTGTATTAAGGTGATTTAAATAATTTAATTTGAAATAAAAAAACCGGAAAGGATTTCTTTCCGGTTTTTTTATTTCAAAAATTTGAATATGTGTTAAATTTTTAAATAAATATTATTTATTACTATTTAAAGGGCAACTCTATTTATTTTTGATCGTTAATTAATTGAATAAGTAGATTATTAAAATAAATAATAAATTAATGGGTTTAAATTTAGGTTCTTTTTTTGATTTTGGTTCTTTAAAAGAAACACTCCATTTACCACTTTTTTATTATCCAAATACCCCATTATTAAGAGGTAATATACATATTCTATCTATTTGCATAAGTTTCCGAGAAAAGAAATCAACAATATTTATATTTAATTAAATTTTAGATAAAAAATAAAATGCTAAACATGAAAAAACTGTTCTTCACATTATCAATTTTATTTATACATTTTTCATTTAATCTCCTTTCGCAAGGTGATGATTGTGCAACTGCTGTTCAATTAACCAATTTGAGTAATTATTGCTCAAGTGGAGGAACTTATACAAATGCTACAGCAACAGCAAGTGCATTTGGACAATCTACATGTTGGACTAATGCTTCTCAAACAATAGATGTTTGGTTTTCATTTGTAAGTATTGGTACTGATGCAATGATAACCGTAAAAGGTTCAGGAATTTCTGCCGGGGCAACTTTAAAGGAAGCAAGTATTGCTTTATATACTGGTTCTTGTGGAGGAACTTTGACAGAAGAAAAATGTATGATGTCAACTTCCTCAAATAACTTGACAAGTATGTATCAAGGTGGGATGGCACTTGCTACTACCCATTATATAAGAGTAACTACTATCGCAGCAAATAAAGGTAAATTTGATTTGTGTATCAATAATTTTAATCCTATTCAAAATCCGAATGCTCCAAACGATTGTGACAAAGGAACAATCATTTGTAATAAAGATGCAGTCAGTATTGGATTATTAGCATCTTATGGTTCAAATACTACAGAACATCAATTACCTGGTAGTTGTATGACTTCACCTGAGAGAAATTCTACATGGTTAGAATTTAAATGTTCTGCAACTGGTACACTTGATTTTGATCTTTCAGGGACTGATGTTACAAACGATTTGGATTGGATACTAATGGAAATCCCCGCAATTCGTAATTGCGCAACAAAAACTTTATTAAGTTGTAATTTAGCAAGTTGTGATATTAATGGAGCGCCAAGTACGACTACAATTCAAAGAAAAACTGGTTTAAGAGCTGGTGAAAATGCTGCAGCTTTAATTGGAGGTACAACAACCGCTTCAAGTGAGCCAGGAGGATGTTCTTCACCTGCAAATGGTTATAATAATTCTGTTAATATAACTGTAGGTAAATCATATGCTTTGTTTATAAATAATGATACAGGAGTAGAAGGGTTTTCAATTACATGGGGTGGAACAAGCAAGTTTCAAGGTCCAGAACCTGCTATTACTACTGATAAAACAGTTATTTGTATCGGAGAAAGTATCCAAGCTTCAGGTACAACTTCTACAGCTGGAACTTATACTTCTCTAGATTGGACAATGCCTTCTACTGGTGTCCCAACTTCTTATTCTGGAGCTGGTCCTTTTGCAGTTACTTTCAACAAAACAGGAACATATCCTTTAATTTTAAAAGGTACAGATGCTCAAGGATGTATTAATTATGTAAACAAAAATATTACTGTAAATGGCTTAAATGCTGATTTTACAGCTCCTCCTGTTTGCGTTGGTTCTGCTACAACTTTTACTTGTCCAACAGCAGGTTTGTCTAGTTATGCATGGAGTTTTGGAGATGGTTCTTCAGGAACAGGAATTACAACTAATCATACTTACGCAACTGCGGGAAGTTATACTGCTACTCTTACAATTACTGGTGGTGGTTGTACAAATGTATTTACGCATACAGTTTCAGTTTTAGGAGCTGCTCTAACAATTACTCCTGCTAGTCCAAATATTTGCCCTGGAAATTCGGTGAATTTGGCGGGGACCGCAACAGTTACTGGAAATGTAAGTAAATCCAAATCGTTTTCTCAGAATACATCTGCTTCAGTTCCAGCAGCTGATGGAAATGGTTCATTTGGAGTAGGCGTAGATTCTGGATGGGATGGATCGATAGGAAATACTGCTCCATCTGAAGTAGCATCAAATGTTGGAACATCATCAATAGTTGTTTCAGGTCTTTCTACTACTAATTGGAGCATCAATTCAATTTGTATAAATATAGCTTCCGCTAAGCCCAAATATGATATGATCTATTTAGAATCGCCGTGTGGAAAAAGAATAAAATTAGTGGATTTGGCAAGTGGAGGATCAGGTTCTAATTTTTCGAATTCATGTTTTACAACAGCAGGAACAATCGTCATTGGCTCTACAGGTCATCAAACAGCACCATTTTCAGGGACTTTTGCTGCAGATGAATCAGCATTATGGAACACAAATTTATTAAGTTGTTCAAATCCAAATGGGACATGGAAATTATTGGTTGGTGAATGGAATATAAGTACTGGAGCTCATACAGTAATTACAAATTGGACGATGGATTTCCAAACGGATGTTCCTAATACATTGAAAACTTTAGTTTGGAGTCCAACTACAAATTTATCATCGATTAGTTATTCAGGTTTGACAACTGCATCTGGAACAGCTGCAGCTACCACTTCTACAGCAGAAACTATTACGTTAACGGGTACTGATGAAAATAATTGTGTTTCAACTAAACAAGTAACGATTGTTGTAGGTGGACCAGCTGCTCCAACTGTTTCTAATGTAAATTATTGTCAGAATGCTACAGCAAGTGCTTTAACGGCAACAGGAACAAGTCTACTATGGTATACTGCTGCAACAGGTGTTCCTGGTAGCGCAACTGCCCCAACACCAATTACTACAACAGTAGGAACAGTTTCTTATTGGGTAACGCAAACGAGTGGTGGTTGTGAGAGTGCTAAAGCAAAAATTGATGTTGTAGTATCAACTAAACCTGTTTTATCACTTCATTCACCAGCAGCGGTTTGCACTCCAACAACAGTTGATTTATCAGCATCAGCAGTAACAACTGGTTCTACCGGTTCAGGAGTTCTAAGTTATTGGACTGATGCTGGTGCTACTTCTGCTTTAGCTTCGTATTC
>CANCEQ010000298.1 GCA_947375085.1 Flavobacteriales bacterium | reverse complement strand
GATAGATTCCAAAATTCATTTTCTAATCCTTCTAAACCAATAGATTTATTCAAATCAGCATTTTTACCTTGTTTTCCAAAAATGTTCATACTTTTTTATTTTGAGCTTTCGCTTTGATTTTGTGGTACAAAAGTACACTATTTGATTTTATTTCTAAAAAAAATAACAGTTTTTTACCCACAATTAAGTTACTAGATTGTTAATATATTCTTAAGAAAAAATTACAATTATATCAATTACCTGAAAATGAGAAAATTAAACACCTAAAACTAGCTCTTTTAACGCTTTTATTGCTTTTTGAATGTTTGAATTTATTTCAGAAATCGTAGCATCCATCATATAACACGGTGCTGTAACTATCCTATATTCAGTATCAATAGAAATATCCCCTAAAGATTTCATCTCGATTTTTGAACCTGTTTGTTCTATTCCTGAATTAAATGAAGCTATATCATAAGGAGACGCAGCTTCCGTTGTTCCTAATGTTACTTTTGGTTGAATGGATGATCCCTCAAAAGCTTTTGCTAAAACTATCGGACTCACACATAAAGCTGCAATAGGTGTCCCTGCATTCACTAAATTAACTAATAAAAGTTTTACTTCTGGCAGAATCGTACTTTCTGGACCATTAAAAGCCCAAGTTGTGAAATTTTTAGCACTTCCAAATCCACCAGGTATAACTAATGCATCAATATCAGCTGGAGTAATTAAATTAATATCTTTTATATCTCCCCTTGCGATACGAGCAGCCTCAACTAACATATTTCGCTTTTCTTCAGTAACTTCTCCAGTTAAGTGATTCACTACATGATATTGATCTTTATTGACTCCAATACAAACATATTCTGCTCCTGATTCTTGTATTGCTAATAAAGTTAAAACAGCCTCTTGAATCTCAACACCATCATAAACACCACATCCCGATAATAAAACTCCAATCTTCATTTTCATTAATTTGCTTCAAAAATATATTTTACTTTTTCATCCCATCCTTGTATGGATAGAAATATTTCGCTACCATTTTCTTTTTTATAAGCCAATTCGCTTATATCAATTTTCATTTTTTGAATCACCATTTTTTTACATAAATCTGGTTTATCAACTGAATGAACTAACTGAACTGTTCGAATAGGAGGCATTGATTTAGCTATTTTTGAACTTCCAATAAAGTCAAAGCTATGCAATTCACAACCTCCTCTATAACTAAATTCGATTTCTAAATAATTTCCTGATATAATTGCTGATTTAATCTTTAAATTAAGAACTGTATCAACTTCATTCGATAAATCCCCAACTTTTGCTTTTATAGGTAAATCCATTTTTGTACTTTCTACAATTACTTCCTCTTTCATACTTTTATCTGCATTTGTAACAATTTTACAGGAAACAAACAACATTAAAAACAAAACACTAAACGCTAACAACTTCATTTTCAAAAGATTTAAATTAATTCAACCTTATTTCTATTGATGCTAATTTAATAAGAAAATGATTCAAAATTGGTTAAACCGAAATTATTTACAAATGATTTATTTTATGAACTTAGGTATTTATAAAATTCGTCACTAAATATGAACGTTTGTAAAATCAATTATAGTTAATTTTGTACTATGAAAACAAAAACACTCAAAAAGAACAAAGTGAATGTAGTAACATTGGGTTGCTCTAAAAACACTTTCGACTCAGAAGTATTAATGGCGCAATTAAAAGCGAATAAGTTTGATGTTGAACATGAATCAACGTCTGACGATGCAGAGATTGTGATTATAAATACATGTGGTTTTATTGATAATGCAAAACAAGAATCAATAGATACAATTATACAATACGTTGATGCAAAAGCAGATGGCTTTGTTGACAAAGTATACGTTACTGGTTGTTTATCAGAAAGATATAGAGAAGATTTAGAAGGTGAATTTCCTGAAGTTGATGCCTTTTTTGGTACGAGAGAATTACCTCGACTTTTAAAAACATTAAAAGCTGATTATAAGCATGAATTAGTTGGAGAAAGATTATTAACAACTCCTTCTCACTATGCCTATTTTAAAATTGCTGAAGGTTGTGATCGTCCTTGTTCATTCTGTGCTATTCCAATTATGAGAGGTAAACATGTTTCTACTCCAATAGAAGACTTAGTAACTAGCGCTAAAAGTCTTGCAGCAAAAGGAGTGAAGGAATTAATGCTAATCGCTCAAGATTTAACTTACTATGGTTTAGATATTTACAAGAAAAGGAACTTAGCTGAATTAGTCGAAAAACTTTCAGAAGTAGAAGGAATTGAATGGATTCGTTTACATTATGCTTTCCCTGCAGGTTTCCCAATGGATGTGCTTGAAGTGATGAAATCAAAATCAAACGTTTGTAATTATCTAGATATTCCACTTCAACATGGCTCAACTAAAATTTTAGAAGCTATGAGAAGAGGTATTACACGTGAGAAAACTGAAGAATTAGTTGCTAAAATTAGAGAAACTGTTCCTGGCATTTCAATCAGAACAACTTTAATTGCTGGTTATCCAGGAGAAACAGAAGAAGATTTCCAAGAAATGTATGACTTTGTTGAAAGATCTCGTTTTGATCGTTTGGGAATTTTCACGTATTCTCATGAAGAAAACACACACGCACACAATTTCGAAGATGACGTTCCTGCAGAAGTAAAACAAGCGAGAGCTGATAAAATAATGGAACTTCAATCAGGAATTAGTTACGATTTAAATCAACTTAAAATTGGACAAACTTTCAAAGTCCTTTTTGATAGAGCTGAAGGAGATTATTTCATCGGTCGAACTGAATTTGATTCTCCAGACGTTGACAATGAAGTACTTGTAAAAAAATCTGAAGGATATATCCGAATTGGTGATTTCGCAAATGTAGAAATCACAAGTGCTGATCATTATGATTTGTTTGGGAAAATAGTTGACTAAATAAATTTTAAATATTTAAAAATTAAAAGACTGATTAACTATTAAAAATGTAAATCAGTCTTTTTTTTAGTATTGTATTTTATAGTTTTTATAAACTACTTTCTATTTCTAGGATGAAATGATATAATTGCTTCTCTTAAGAAACGTTGATCTAAATGGGTATAAATTTCCGTTGTGGTAATTGATTCATGTCCTAACATCTCTTGAATCGCTCTTAAGTTAGCCCCTCCTTCAATTAAATGTGTAGCAAAAGAATGTCGAAAAGTATGGGGGGAAATCGACTTTTGCAAACCGATAGATTTTGCTAACTCTTTTATGATAGTAAAAATCATTACTCGTGTTAGTTGTGCTCCTCTCCTATTCAAAAAAACAATGTTTTCATTTCCTTTTTGAACCGTTTGATGACGTCTGACATGGTTATTATAAATTGTTATTTCATGTTGAACACTTTCACTCAATGGCACCAATCGCTCTTTATTTCCTTTACCTAAAACTCTTACAAATCCCTCTTCAAAATACAATTGTGAAAACTTCAAATTGACCAATTCACTTACACGTAAACCACAACTGTACAAAGTCTCCAAGATTGCCTTATTTCGATGTGACTCCGCCTTACTCATATCAATCGCATCAATCAATCTATCAATTTCTTCTATCGATAAAACATCGGGCAATTTCCTTCCAATTTTAGGCATTTCTAACAATTCAGAAGGATCATCATCAATTACATTCTCTAGTAACATAAATCCAAAGAATTGTTTCACCCCACTGATAATTCGCGCTTGACTTCGAGCACTTAAACCTAAATCATACAAAACTGCTACAAACTCCTTTAGATGTTCGTAAGTCAATTGAACAACTTCTAGTTTTCTATCAATTGAAAACTCGGATAATTTTACAACATCATTTTGGTAAGCAAAAATCGAATTTTCTGCCAAACCTTTTTCTATTTTCAAATACGAAACAAAATGCTTAATATAGCGCTCCCAAGTAGACATCTGTATGAAAATATTAATTGTAAACGGTCCAAATTTAAACTTGCTAGG
>CANCEQ010000297.1 GCA_947375085.1 Flavobacteriales bacterium | reverse complement strand
CGTTTTACTTTAACGACGTGTTTTTTTGCTGTTATTTCTGCAATATTATATTTCTACCTAGAAATGTATCAACTTGCGTTATTTACCTCTATCATTAGTGTTTTATATTTTGTTGTTTTCATCTTAAACAGAAAATCATATCACTCTCTGGCTAGGGTAATGGCTATTGTCGTTTCAAATATTGGGGTCATCTTATTTTCTTCTTATTTAGGCTTTAATTCGGGTATTTATTTATACTTGTTTGCTAGTCCACAATTGATTTATTTATTGTTCAGAGGTGACCAAAAACTAAATATCTATTTTACTCTTGGATTTACCCTATCTACATTTTTTATCGTTTATGCTATTGAACACTTTAATTTAATTTCACACACTGTTGATAATGAATCAGTTGTACAAATAATTTATGGGATCAATTTTGTTTTCAGTATGATTTTCGGAATTATATTAGTTGCAATTTTTGCTAAAAACAATGATACTTTTATTGAATTATTGAAAGAATCGAATACCTCTTTAGAAAAACAAAAAGAAAATTTAAAGAATGAAATTGAATCTAAAAATATCATTAACAAACAGTTAGAAAAGTCTGTTAGAGAAAAAGAAGTATTATTATCTGAAGTCCATCATCGTGTTAAAAATAATTTAGCCGTTATTTCAGGACTTTTGGATTTACAAAATATTTATGTAAAAGATAAAGCAGTATCCGATATATTGAATGATTCAAAAAACAGGATTAAAACAATTGCTTTACTTCATGAAAAATTGTATCAGCACCATGATTTAGACAAAATTGACTTCAAAAAATACATATCCGAATTATTAGGTTTCATCAAGCTTTCTTATTCAAAATCATCCGGTTCAGTTCAAATAATCGAAGAAGTTGACCCAATCGACTTTACAATGGAGGCAGCTTTACCTTTTTCATTATTCATACATGAATTAATAACAAATTCATATAAACATGCTTTTAAAGGCATTGATAATGGTGTTATTTTAATAAAATTACATAAAAATAATGATGACTTCTTTTTTCAATACAAAGACAATGGTGTTGGATTTGATATGGAGCAAGCATCACAAAAAGATTCAATAGGAATAAACTTAATAAATGCTTTCACTGAACAATTAGACGGTGAATTAATCGATAAAACAGAAGTCGGAAAAGGCTGTGATATCACTTTAACTTTTAAAACATTATAAATGAGCTTGAAAAAAATATTAATCGTTGAAGATGATATTATTCTATCAATGTTGAACAAAAGAATTGTTGAATTACTTGGACATAAAGTTGTTAAAGCGGTTAAATCTGGTGAAGAAGCAATTTCATTTGCATTAAATAACGAGATAGATATTATTTTAATGGATATTCGTTTGAAAGGCGATATTGATGGTATTGATGCTCTAATCGAAATCAATAAAACAAAAGATATTCCTGCAATTTATGTTACTGGGAATTCGGATGAAGAAACTAAATCAAGAGCTGAAAAAACAAATATGCTTGCTTTTTGTGTGAAACCATTTAGTTACGAAGAACTAGAACAAATTATTGGAAAAACTATATGAATTGGTTATGATTTTTTTCTTATAGAAAGTAAGGACAAGTCGCGACTTGTCCTTACTTTATCATTACCCTTTCACCAAAGAAACTTTAGCATCCCCTTCGTTTTCCAAATCGGTCACTAATGCTTCTCCTCCTAATGCTTCGAATACAATTTCATTTGCTAAAACTTCGTTGCAAACATATTCTTTGTTCGCTGCAATAGCACTTTGAATTAATTCGTTGGTATCTACTTTTAATAAGATTCTGTCTGTGATTTCTAAACCTGAATCTTTACGTAAATTTTGAACTCTGTTTACTAATTCACGGGCAATTCCTTCAGCTCTTAATTCCTCAGAGATGGTAATATCTAAAGCAACTGTTAAGCCACCTTCAACGCTTACTAACCATCCTGGAATATCTTGAGCTAAAATTTCGAAATCGTTTAAGTCTAATGCAATTGCTTCACCTTCAATCTCTCCATTCCAACCGCTGTTTGCTTCGATTTTAGCAATGTCATCGGCAGTGAATTTCGCTACTAAAGCAGAAATCGCTTTCATTTGTTTTCCGTATTTCGGTCCGATTGTTTTGAAATTTGGTTTGATGCTTTTCACTAAAACACCGTTTCCTTCTTCTAACAAGGTCAACTCTTTCACGTTTACTTCAGAAAGAATTAAATCTTTTACGTGATTGATGTTATCCGAGAACGATTTACTCAACGTTGGAACCATAATCGTTTGCAACGGCTGACGAACTCTAATTCTCTCTTTCTTACGAATACCTAACACCAATGAAGAAACGCGCTGTGCGATGTCCATTTGCGCTTCTAATTCTGTATCGATGATTGATTGGTCAACTTTCGGGAAATCTGCTAAGTGAACAGAAATCACATCGTGACGTTTTGTAACCGCATTTAAGTCGTTGAACAATTGATCCATAAAGAACGGTGCAATTGGAGAACCTAAAATAGCTACTGCCTCTAAACACGTGTATAATGTTTGGTAAGCCGATAATTTATCTTTTGAGTCGTCGCTTTTCCAGAATCTTCTTCTACACAAACGAACGTACCAGTTGGATAATTGATCCGTAACGAAATCTTGAATTAAACGTCCCGCTTTTGTTGGTTCGTATGTTTCGTAAGCTTCGTCTACATTTTGAATCAATGAATGTAATTGAGACAATACCCAACGGTCGATTTCTGGTCTTTCGTTCAATGCAATATCAGGAGCTGAATAATCAAATCCGTCGATGTTTGCATACAATGTGAAGAATGAATATGTGTTGTATAATGTTCCGAAGAATTTACGTTGAACTTCTGTAATTCCATCTAAATCGAATTTCAAGTTATCCCACGGTTGCGCATTTGTAATCATATACCAACGCGTAGCATCCGGACCGTATTGCTCTAAACATTTGAATGGTTCAACCGTATTTCCTAGACGTTTCGACATTTTTTGTCCGTTTTTGTCTAGTACTAATCCGTTTGAAATGACATTTTTATACGCTACTTTGTCGAATACCATCGTTGCAATTGCGTGTAATGTATAGAACCAACCACGTGTTTGATCCACACCTTCAGCAATGAAATCACCTGGATATCCTTTGTTTTCGTCAATTAATTCTTTGTTTTCGAACGGATAGTGCCATTGTGCGTAAGGCATTGAACCTGAATCGAACCAAACGTCGATTAAATCAGATTCTCTTTGCATTGGTTTACCTGAAGCAGAAACCAACGTAATTGTATCTACATAGTTTTTATGTAAATCAATCTTCGCATAATTCTCTTCTGACATATCTCCAACCACGAAGTGAGCCAATGGATTTTCAGCCATTACTCCTGCTTTAACCGCTTTTTCACATTCGTTTTTCAATTGTTCAACAGAAGAAATAATGATTCTTTCGTCTCCTTCTGCAGTTGACCAAATTGGAATTGGAATACCCCAATAACGAGAACGAGATAAATTCCAATCGTTTAAGTTTTCTAACCATTTTCCAAAACGTCCTGTACCTGTAGATTCAGGTTTCCAGTTGATTGTTTTGTTTAATTCCAACATTCTATCTTTCGCAGCTGTCGCTTTGATGAACCAAGAATCCAATGGATAATATAAAATCGGCTTGTCAGTTCTCCAACAATGTGGGTAACTATGCTCGTATTTTGCAACGTTGAACGCTTTGTTTTCTAATTTTAACTTTAACGCAATACGATCATCTACAGACATGTACGCTTTCAAGTCAGCGATGATGTTATTTTTCGCTAAAAGGTCTTTTTGTTTTTCAAACTCTTTTTGTTTTTCATCGTCTGAAAGGTAATCTGCTTTTACATATTCGCTTGCAAAACCGTAGATATCGTCGTTTAATTCTTTTCTGAATTTCCCTTGTAAATCCACTAACGGAACTAAATTTCCATTTTCGTCTTTCACCAACATTGCAGGAACACCCGCATC
>CANCEQ010000296.1 GCA_947375085.1 Flavobacteriales bacterium | reverse complement strand
ATATTTAAAATCATATTCCCCAAATTTACCGGATGAAAACCATCCACATCTTTTTTAGGATCAATTGCTTGCGTGATTCTTAACTCGTCTATGTGTTTTGGAAGAGGTAATTGAACTATAAATCCGTCAACACTTTTATCTTCGTTTAATGATCTTACTTTTTCCAATAATATTTCTTCAGAAACAGACTCATCGTATTTGATCAATGTACTTTCAAATCCGATTAATTCGCAAGCCTTAACTTTCGCGTTTACATACGTCATAGACCCTCCATCATTTCCAACTAAGATTGCCGCTAAATGAGGAATTTTCTTTCCGTT
Source organism: Flavobacteriales bacterium (assembly GCA_947375085.1). Next base: position 3,707 of record CANCEQ010000296.1, on the reverse strand, counting down.
CTTTTTACGTTCTAAAACTGCCTCAGCTAGTTCTTTCTTAATTTCTTCTGATGTTAATTTACCGTCTAATAGTTGCATATCCGCTTATTTTCGACAAAGATACTGTCTACAAGGCGGAAATAAAAGCGATTCTAAAAGTTAATTTTAACAAAAAGATAAGAATTGAATTGTTTACATTTGCAAAAAAACAAATAAAATGAAAGCATTACTAATCGTATTATTGAGCAGTTCTATTTTTTCAAACTTATTAATTTCTCAAGTTAACGGACGACCTGAAATTGGGGTTGAAGGATTTGCCAGCGCTTCTACAAACGGAGGAGCATATAGTTTAGGATTGAAATTTGGCTTTAAAGCAAACGAAAATATCATAGTTGGACCATCTATAAGAATCATTAAAAATTGGTCTTCAATGACAGGTGGACAAACCTATTCAAATACAATAAATGGGATTGGTGGATTTATGCATGCTCGCTACGGAAACACTGTATTTGCAGGAATTGAATATGAATTATTTAGAACACCTGTAAATTCTTATGGATTAATTGATGGCACTAAGTATTTTGCTTCTACTCTATTTTTAGGTGGTGGATTTTCAAAAGAATATAAAAACTTCATACGGATCAATGCAGGAATTTTCTACGATGCTATTAATCAACAAAATAGTCCGTTTAGATCAAGTTACATGATGAAGAAAACAAATTCCGCAACTGGTCAAATTGCTGGTTATATTCCTGTTATTTATCGAATTACATTCTTTTTCCCGATTGGTAAAATCAAAGAAGAATCAACTGAAGAAGAGGAAGAGAATTAAATTAAAAATGGGCAATTGAAAATTATCAATTACCCATTTTTCAATTTTCAATTTTGAAAAAATTACATTCCTTGTTGTGGTTGTTGAGGTTGTGGTTTTACCAACGTACCTGCTTTTCCAAAATCGTGGAATTCAATATAAAAACACAAAGATTCAAATCCTTTTTGTTCACCATAAGCTAATTCACCTGGAATGAACAATCTATATTTCCCTCCTTTTTTCAAATAAGGAAAACCTTGTGTCCATCCTGGTATTACACCTGATAAATTGAAAGCTGGAATTTCTTTCCCTGCTTGTTTTTTATACTGAAATGAACTTTCCAATGTATCTCCTTGTGCACTTGTTAAAATGTAATCTGCTTTAACGTCATCTGCTGAAGTTGGTGAACCACCTGTACCCGCTTGAAGTGTTTGAATAATCAAACCGTTTGGCAATACTTGAACATTTGGAAGTTTTTTCGCAGACGCCATCATTTTTGCTCCATTTTTACGGTTTAAATCGATCACGAAATCATTTACTATTTTAGAACGTAATTGAAAATCAAGAAGCGTATCCGCTTTTACTAAACCTTGTTTAAAACCAATTTTAACCATTGCTAAATCGATTTTATCCAATGCTCCTTTTTTCTTCCAACCATCCGTAAAAACAGAACCTACAGTTTTACCTATACATTCACATCCTGCTTTTAAATAAGTTGTGTCAAAATCTTGACCGTAAGGACCGTATAATTTTTTAATTGTATTCTTACAATCTTCACCAAAAGCAGTTGGATTTTTCAATCCTTCTTCAAAACCTTCAACGATTTTATCAAAATTCAATTTCGCTAAATTTGGATCTCCCGATTCAGTCACCATCTTTGCGTGCTCAGCACCTAAAGCATATGACAATTTATCTTTAAACGTATCTAATTTAACAACTTCTCCTTCTGCTTTTTTATCACCACATGACATTAAAAATGCCATTGGTAAAGCGAAATAAACAATTCTTTTCATCTTAAAGAACTTCTAACAATTCAACATCAAAAATCAAAGCCATGAATGGTTTAATCGCTCCACCTGGATGAGGATGAGCACCATATGCTAAATTTTGAGGAATATATAATCTGTATTTAGAACCTGCTGACATTAATTGTAACGCTTCTGTCCATCCTGGAATTACTTGGTGTACTCCAAATGTAGCTGGCTCACCTCTTTGAACAGAACTATCGAAAATTGTTCCATCGATTAATGTTCCGTGGTAATGAACTTTTACAGTATCTTGAGCAGATGGTTTATTACCAGTACCTTCAGAAACGATTTCATATTGTAAACCAGTTGAAGTTGTATGAACACCTTCTTTTGATTTATTAGTAGCTAAAAATGCTTCACCTTCTTCTTTAATAGCGGCGAATTTAGTTTCACCTACTTTATTTAAATACGATTGAATAATTTCATTCGCTTCAGTTGGAGTATATTGTGCTTGAACTCCAGCGAAAATATCTTTAATTGCTTCTGCTACTACTTCCGGAGAAATTCCGTTTAAATCTTGTTGTAACAAACTATCTGCGATACTCATTCCTACGCAGTAACTTACGGCTTTAATTTCTTCTGTCATTTTATTAAAATTTTTCGCAAAGATAATTGAAATAAGTTATCATACATTAGCCTTTAGTCATTAGTTTTGTATTTCTACAGCATCAAAAAACAAGGAGCAACAACATTGCAAAATACAAAATCTACATATCGAACAATAGCAGAACTTTCTGAAGGACTTTACAAAGAGAAAGGTTCTAAATTTATTGGCTATGCCGTTGCCTGTTATAATGAAGAAGAAGCTAAATCCTTTATAGAATCTTGGAAAAAACAACACCACCAAGCACGTCATCTATGCTATGCTTATCGTTTTGGCGTGAATCAGGATGTTTATCGAGTGAATGATGATGGAGAACCCAACAATTCTGCTGGAGCTCCTATTTTAGGTCAAATTCAATCATTTGATTTAAGCAATGTTTTAATAGGAGTTATTCGCTATTACGGAGGAACGAAATTAGGCGTAGGTGGTTTAATTCATGCTTATCGAACTGCTGCAAAAGAAGCAATTGAGTATGGAGAAATCATAGAAAAAGAAGTTTTTGAATGGATAAATCTAACATTTGATTATTCCGATATGCCTTCCGTAATGAGTTTTGTAAAACAACACCATCTTGAAATCTCACAGCAATATTTCGAATTAAATTGTGAATTAACTGTAGCTTTACCATTACAGCAAAAAGAACTACTTAAAAACGAATTGAACGATTTAAAATCGATTGAAATAACCATTAAAGGAATATATTGATTATGAAATTATTAAAAGAATTAACTGAAATTAGGGGTGCATCAGGTGATGAAAGTCGAGTTAGAGATTTCGTTATCAATTACATCGAAAAAAATAAAACGAATTGGACGGTTCAACCTCAATTATTTTATGGTGAAGAATTTCAGGATACATTAATAGTTGTTTTCGGCAAACCAACTACTGCTATTTTTGCGCACATGGATAGCATTGGTTTTACAGTAGGTTATGGTAAAAACTTAATCAAGATTGGTGGACCAAAAACAATCGACGGAATTCAGTTAGTAGGTTCTGACAGTCAAGGTGAAATTGAAACTGAATTAATGGTCATCGAAGACCACGACGGATACAAAGAACTTCAATATGTATATGACCGTGAAATTGAACGAGGAACCATTTTGACATTCAAACCAAACTTTAGGGAAACGGATGATTTCATCCAATCTCCTTATATGGATAATCGTCTTGGAATGTGGAATGCTTTAAAAGTAGCTGAAACATTAGAAAATGGTGCAATCGTTTTTTCAACATATGAAGAACATGGCGGAAATTCAGTAGGTTTTTGCGGGAAGTTCTTACTAGA
>CANCEQ010000295.1 GCA_947375085.1 Flavobacteriales bacterium | reverse complement strand
ACATTGATGTAAAACAGCTATTCACCATTGCTTCAGTAAAGAATAAAGTGTTAGAAATTCTACCACAATTACCCGAACAAATCGCGTATTTGAAAAATGTATTAAATCAAAAAGAAATACCTCAAAAGGAAATTGGACCACATTGCTCCTCCCCTTACCAATGTGATTTTTCAGGACATTGTTGGAAAGACGTCCCAAATTATTCTGTATTCGATATTTCAAGATTAAAAGCTGAAAAGAAGTTTCAACTATACGAAAATGGCATTCTTCATTTAAAAGATATACCAGATGAATTTCCGCTAAGTGCTCAGCAAAAAACACAAGTACATGCTGAAAAAAGTAATGAAACAATCATCAAAAGAGAAGAGATTCAAAAATTCGTCAATCAATTAAATTACCCACTCTATTTTCTTGATTTTGAAACGTTCGCATACGCAATTCCAGTATTAGATAGTAGCCGACCCTATCAGCAATTGGTCTTCCAATATTCATTACATATTGAAGATGAAAATGGAGATATAAATCACTTTGAATATTTAGCAGAAACGGACGGTACAGATCCAAGAGAAAAATTTGTGGTACAATTAATTAAAGATTGTGGCACTAAAGGTGATATAATCGTTTACAACAAAGGATTTGAAAAAGGTAAAATTTATGAGTTATCCCTACTCTATCCTCAATTTCAGAAAGAACTTAATAATATCATTGACCGATTAGTTGATTTGATGATTCCTTTTCAAAACAAATGGTATTACACACCTGATATGAAAGGTTCTTATTCTATTAAAAAAGTTTTACCTGCTTTGGTACCTGAATTGTCCTACTCTGATTTAGAAATTTCAGAAGGAGGAACAGCTAGTTCTACCTTTGCTAATCTATTTTCTGGTGAATTTACAGAAGATGTAATCAAAACTAGAAAAGACTTACTAGAATACTGTAAACTAGATACTTTAGCAATGGTTGAGATATTGAAAAAATTAAAGGAAATCTAAAATAGTTCGGGCTAAATTTAATAGCACCTAAATTTATTTAATCTAAAATTCTCCTAAAAAAAGAAAATAATCACGTCACATTTTGACGTCCTCTCGCTCTAAGTTTGTCCTATAAAATTCAAATTAGGATGAAAACAGTAGAAAAAAACAGTGTAATTGTAGCTTTAGAAAAAATACATTCACTAGCAAAAGACTCTCGTCTAGAAATCAGTGCATTTAAAAAAGAGAAGGCTGAATTGAAAATCATTCAAAACTATTTTAAAGTAGATGTGAATGAAGCCATTTTATTATCCGTATTTTTTATTGATGCTTGTATAGATGAAATAGAAATTAAAGAAGTGATCAAATACCTAGGATTGAAATCACACGAAATCTTAACCTATATACCCAATTTAAACAGCTTAAAAAAACGTCAATTATTAAAAGTCGCTAGTAATAAACGATTTGCAAGAGAAGATTACACGGTAAATAAAAAAGTGATTGAAAACTTAAGTCTAAACCTACCACTTTCACCTTGCTTCTTTCAAGAAGAAATTGAAGAAGATACTTTTTATACTTTTTTGAATAAAGTAGACCTATTAAGTGACCAAAAAGACAATGACGAAATCACATACGGTGTCTTTATCCATGAATTTCAAGAACTAATAAATAGTAACCTTCATTTCCCAATGGTTGATTTCATTCAAAAAAACTTGACGGGTGTAAATGCATTTTTATTTATTGATACGATAATTGACTGTTTAAAAAGTTGTGAAAACGATTTCAACACCAATCTAGAAATGACGATAAAAGATTATTTTGGAAAAGGTCCTTCGGTTTATCAATACATGAAGCGTTTTTTAAATGAAGAAACGAAACTAAACAAATTAAAACTTGTTGAAAAAGACAATTCTACTTTTAAAAACAATCATTGTATTCGTTTAACAGAGAAAGCAGTAACTCTACTAAAAGAAAAAGAAGGAATTGAATTTGAAGTTAAAACTGAAAAAAACAAAAAACTAATATATCCTTCTGCTATTCAGAAACGAAAATTACATTATAATCCATCTGAAATTGAACAATTAAATATTGTTTTCAATGCGATGCCTACCAAAGCATTCAATACGATACAAGAACGATTAATATCAAATAATATGACATCCGGCATAACTACATTATTATATGGTGCACCTGGAACTGGTAAAACGGAAACAGTCTATCAAATTGCTAAAAAGTACAATCGTGCTATTTTTAAAGTGGATATTTCGGAAACTAAATCGATGTGGTTTGGTGAAAGCCAAAAATTAGTCAAGAAAATATTTTCAGATTACAATCAATTTAGAAAGAAGGAGAAAAACTGTCCCATCTTATTATTCAATGAAGCTGATGCAGTCATCGGAAAAAGAAAAGCGGCAGGCTCAAGCAATGTTGCAGATACAGAAAATGCGATTCAGAATATATTATTGGAAGAACTAGAAACATTTGATGGAATCCTTTTTGCAACAACCAATTTAATCGACAATTTAGACGCAGCTTTTGAAAGACGATTTTTATTTAAGGTAAAATTTGCTGCACCTTCTATTGAAAACGCAGCTAAAATATGGAAAACCAAGTTGTCTTTTTTAACATCTAACGAATCCAAACACCTAGCAAGTAACTTTGCTTTTTCAGGAGGTCAAATGGAAAACATTGCCAAAAAATGTATGTTCACAGAAATCATTAAAGGAGAAAAGTCTACTTTAAATGAAATTGTACAATACTGTGAAAATGAGCTTTGGGGAAATAAAAAAATAGATGGAAAAATGGGGTATTAAATTTCTAAAATATCAAAACCTAGACATCCCTTGACTCACTCCTCCTCTACTTTTATCAAAAAATAAATGATGAGAGTAAATACTAGAAACACAAAAAATCGACCGGAACATATTTTTGAATTAATCAGAAAAATTTATCCGGAATTGCACAGAAAAATGTTTGAGGCGATTGATCGACAAGATGAAGCATATCAAAAAACATTGGCTGATATTGCTAAACTAAAAAAAGGAAGATGGTAATAATTTAAACGACATGTCTTGGCATTCTGACACACTACTTTCGCTTACTTAATGTATCGTAAAATGGAAAATAAATTCGAAAATATCAGAAAAGTAACTTCTACCTATAGACCTCAAAAGGGTTTAAAAATCACTGATTTTGGAAGAGTTCCTCCTCAAGCTGTTGAATTAGAGCAAGCCGTTCTAGGTGCTTTACTTCTTAATCACACTATCATGGATGAAGTTTTGATGATAGTAAATACCGATTCGTTTTACGACCCTCGTCACACTGCTATTTTTAAATCAATTTACGATTTATATAAAAGTTCAAAAGCAATTGATATACTGACAGTTATAAATCGATTAAAATCTTTAAGTGAATTAGAATTAGCCGGAGGCGCTTCCTATATATCCACTTTAACTAGCAACATTGCATCTACTGCAAATGTAGAATACCATGCACGAATTGTTTCAGAAAAATACATCCAAAGAGAAATTATTCGATTTTCTTCCGAACTACTTTCTGAAGCTTTCAATGATGGAGCCGATATTTTTGAACTTATCAATAAAGTTGAGTCAGGTTTATTTGAAATCACCTCTAAAAACATCAAGAAAAACGCGGACGAAATGCGAGATGTGATGTATCAAGCTGTTTTAGAAATTGAAGAAGCAAGAAAAAACAAGGAAGGAATCTCTGGTATTCCCACTGGATTTAGAGATTTAGACAAGGTAACAGGTGGTTGGCAACGTTCCGATATGATTGTTATTGCAGCTCGTCCAGCTATGGGAAAAACAGCGTTTGTACTTTCCATGGCAAGAAATATAGCAGTCGATTTTGGTAAAGCAGTCGCGTTATTTTCACTCGAGATGTCATCCGTACAATTAGTCAAACGGTTAATTTCAAGTGAAACAAAATTAACTGGAGATCAAATTATGAAAGGAAAACTTCAAGACCATGAAATGCAACAACTTCATTCGCGCATTCAGAAATTAATTGAAGCTCCGATTTATATAGATGATACTCCTGGATTAAGTGTTTTTGATTTTAGAGCAAAATGCAGAAAA
>CANCEQ010000294.1 GCA_947375085.1 Flavobacteriales bacterium | reverse complement strand
GTACGTTTAGAATTTACAGCACCGTTTGATTTAAAGAATGGAGTAATGAAAAACTCTATTAAATCGCAAATTTCACTTAAAATTAACGAAGGAAGACTAAAAAACGTTTCTACCTTTAAAAGCATCACGGAAAGCATGCGTACTTCTGCGGCCAAAATAATTCTTAAAAAAGCGAACATAAATGAATTTGAAAAGAAATTATTGGATTTAAAATTTGATGATTTTGAGAACACCTTGATTATCAAAAATGGTGTTTTAGAAATTCCAATGATGACGATAAAATCAAATGCCTTGGATTTAACGTTAAAAGGAAAACACGGTTTTGATGATAAAATAGATTATCGTTTTTCGTTCAATTTAAGACAAATTCGTAAACAAAAAACAGACGAAGAATTTGGTCAAATTGAAGATGATGAAAACGGATTAATGGTCTACTTAAAAATGTTTGGCGATGTTTCAAATCCGACAATTATTTGGGACCAAGATGCGAAAAAAGAGCAGGCAAAAGTCAACCGAGAAGAAGCAAAAAAAGATGCAAAATCGATCTTCAAAACTGAGTTTGGAATGTTCAAAAATGACACTTCTGTGAAAACTTTTAAGGAAGAAAAAAAGCCAAAAGAAGAGTTAAAAATTGAGTTCGGAAATGACAAAAAAGAGGAGCCAATAGAAGACCCTAAAAAGAAGAAAAAAGACTCAAAATTTGGGAACACTTTAAAGAAGTGGAAAGAAGAATCCGAGAAGGATAAAAAGGAAGAATTTTAATTCTGAAGTCTCGATTAATTTTTGTACATTTAAGAAAATCATAAAATTTTCGAGTTATGTCAAAAGGAAAAATTATACCCAATTCTCCACAATTGACAAATGTCAGTTCACTAAAAACATTGGTCGAAAATAGAACGATTTACAATCTTCAAAATTGTGAGTTAAACATTTTTGAAACGTATCAGCAATCCGATTTGGTGTCTTTAAAATTTAACGATTTGGTCGTGACAAGTATGTTAAAGGGTAAGAAAATTATGCACCTGATGGAGGAAGATAGTTTTGATTATACACCTGGACAAACAGTAATTGTTCCCTCGAATGTTGAGATGAAAATCGATTTCCCAGAAGCTTCGTTGAATAATCCAACACAATGTTTAGCATTAGCAATTGACAATAAGAAGATTTTACAAACCATCGATTTCTTAAATGAAAAGTATCCAAAAGAAGGAGTAAATAATTATTGGCAGTTGGATGAACGTAATTTTTTCTTTCAAAATAATCCTGATTTAGCTCAAACAATCAACCGTTTAATTACAGTTTGTCAAAGTACGTCGTTAACGAAAGATATAATGGCCGATTTAGCATTGCAGGAGTTGATTGTGCAAATTACACAATGTCAGAATATCAAAGGGATAGAAGAAAATAAGTTGTCAGAGTCAAATCCTTATTTTGCGTTGGTAGTTGAATTGATTCAAGTGAATCTGACATCTAAAATCAATTTGAAAGTGGTGGCAGAAACTGTTGGTTTGAGTATGACTTCTTTGTATCGTTTGTTTAAAAAAGAAATCGGGATTAGTCCTGTTGAGTATATTATTTTGGAACGAATAAAATTGGCAAAACAACTTCTACAAGACCAATCGATGTATGTAAAAAATGTTTCCTACGAAGCAGGATTTGAAGATGCGAATTATTTTATCAGAGCGTTTAAGTTGCACGAAGGGATTACACCGAAGCAATATCAACAGTTGAATAATCAAGCGTGATAACGATAATATTAAGGTGTAATTAAATAGACTCCTGCTTTAGCTGGAGTCTATGAAAATTATCGTTGATAGGCTTTAGCCAAAATTATTAGGATTTATTGAATACAAGGTTTTGGCTAAAGCCGATTTATTGATTATACATTTGGAATGGGCTGAAGCCACATTCCTATTTTAAATAATAATTCAATTTAAATTTAAAACGAATATTAAAGCGTTTTTATCTCCGTTAGATTCACTAATTCCTCTTGAGTGAAAAGCTTTGATTGAACGATAAACCTCAAACCCATAGGTATTTCTAAAGAAAAACTAGAACCTCTTCCTTTGGTTATATCAATTGTTAGTTGAGTATATTGCCAATATTCAAATTGATCTTTTGCCATCCAAAATTCACATTCCTCAATTTCGCCCAAACAGACATCGCTGGCACCGATGATGAAATCTCCTTTTTCAAAACACATCGGTTGAGAACCATCACAACAACCTCCGCTTTGGTGAAACATTAATTCTCCAAATTTTGTTTTTAGTTCTCTTATAACCTTAATTGCATCATCTGTAATTAAGACTCTTGGTATCGTTCCCATATCTTTAAAAGAATTTTATATTAAAAATCCCCTTGTTTTTAGTAGAACAAGGGGATTATATTCATTAGGTCCACCCTATCAAAAGAAGCCTAATTTATTTTTACTGTAAGAAATCAACATATTTTTAGTTTGACGGTAATAGCCTAACATCATTTTGTGATTTTCTCTTCCGAAACCTGATTTTTTGTATCCTCCAAAAGGTGCATGAGCTGGATATGCGTGGTAACAATTTACCCAAACACGTCCCGCTTGAATTGCTCTCGGAACTTGGTATAATTCGTGTGCATCTCTTGTCCATACACCTGCGCCTAAACCGTACATTGTGTCGTTTGCTATTTCGATTGCTTCTTCGGTTGTTTTAAAAGTAGTTACACATACTACAGGACCGAAGATTTCTTCTTGAAAGATTCTCATTTTGTTGTGACCTTTGAACAACGTCGGTTGAATGTAATAACCACCCGATAAATCACCGTCTAAATGTTGAACATCACCACCACAAAGTAATTCAGCACCTTCTTCGATTCCTAATTTTAAATACGTTTGAATTTTCTCGTATTGATCACTTGATGCTTGAGCTCCCATCATCGTATCACCATCTAATGGATTTCCCATTTTAATTGCTTTCGTACGTTCGATTACTTTCGACATAAATTTTTCATAAATGCTTTCGTGTACAAGAATACGAGATGGACATGTACAAACTTCTCCTTGATTGACAGCAAATAATACTGCACCTTCTACTGCTTTATCGAAGAAATCATCATCTGCATCTGCAACGGATGGGAAGAAAATGTTTGGCGATTTACCTCCTAATTCCATCGTAACAGGAATTAAATTTTCAGAAGCATATTGCATAATCAATCGACCCGTTGTTGTTTCTCCTGTGAAAGACACTTTCGAAATTCTAGGAGATTGTGCTAGAGGTTTCCCTGCTTCAGGGCCAAAACCTGTTACCACATTGATAACTCCCGGAGGTAAAATATCTTTGATTAAGTCCATAAAAAACATAATCGAAGTTGGAGTTTGTTCCGCCGGTTTTACGACTGCACAACATCCTGCTGCTAAAGCCGGAGCCATTTTCCAAACAGCCATTAACAAAGGGAAATTCCAAGGAATGATTTGTCCTACAACCCCTAATGGTTCGTGTAAAACGATACTCACTATTGTTTCATCGTGTTCTGAAATAGAACCCTCTTCTGCTCTGATTACTCCCGCAAAATAACGGAAGTGATCAATACATAAAGGTAAATCCACATTGATTGTTTCACGAATTGGTTTTCCGTTGTCAATCGTTTCAACTGTTGCAAGATGAAGTAAATTCGCTTCCATTGCGTCGGCAATTTTATTCATAATTCCAGCACGGTAGGCAGCTGACGTTTTGCTCCACGTTTTAAAAGCTTCATGTGCAGCATCTAATGCTAATTCAATATCTTCTTTTGATGAACGAGCAGCTTTCGTAAACGCTTTTCCATCAATTGGACTTATATTTTCAAAGTACTCTCCATTCACAGGAGGCACGAATTTCCCACCAATAAAATTATCGTAATGAGTTTTGAATGTTGGTTTTACGTTTGACATAGCTCTATAGTTTTAAAAGTTTCTATAGCAATAATAGAGATATGCTTTCACTTTTGATAGCACTATTCAGTCAGATAGTAGCACTTAATAGTCAAGTGAATTTTTTAGTTCTGTTGTTCTTTTAGTTATTAAGTAATTTATATAGTGAGATTGAAATCTCGAAGCGCTGAAGTGTTTTTA
>CANCEQ010000293.1 GCA_947375085.1 Flavobacteriales bacterium | reverse complement strand
CATCAATCTCCTGTAACAGCAACTTTTCAAGATTGTAATGATACAAAATTAGAGGTGCCTTTTGGAAAAGATAATTACAATACCATTAAATACAGAATTAAATCCATCGAAGCCAAAGGAACAACTCCAATTGCACGTTCTTTGGAAGCTGCTGCTGGAGATTTTCCAGATGCAACAACTCGAAATGTAATCATTTTAATTACAGATGGTTTAGAAGCTTGTGATAACGACCCTTGTATTATAGCTCAAAAATTAAAAGATAAAGGTGTTAAAGTAACTCCTTTCGTTATTGGTTTAGGCATGGATTTATCATATTTAGATAAATTTAATTGTATCGGAACGTATTCAGAAGCTGAAACAAAAGATGCCTTTAAAAGTGTACTTGGGAATGTAATTAATAAAGCATTGGTAAATACAACCGTTCAAATCAATTTAAATGACATCTCGAAAAATCCAAAAGAAACGGATGTTACGATGTTTTTGTACGAAGCAGGAACGAAAAATTTAAAATATACTTTTACTCATACGATCAATCGTTTTGGAAATCCTGACACTGTAATAATGGATCCAAAATACAAATACGATTTAGTTGTAAATACTATCCCAAAGGTTGAAAAGAATAACATTTCAATCTTACGAAACATTCACAATACAATAGTAGTTGACGCACCACAGGGTTTTATCAATATACGTTTTACAAATGCTAGTAAACCGTATCAAATTGAATCTCGCATAATGCAGGAAAGTTCACCTGCAACCTTGAATGTTCAACACATGAATACTCCAGATAAGTACCTCATCGGAAAATATAAAGTAGAAGTTTTAACTCTTCCTAGAATTTATAAAACGATTGAAGTAACTCAAAGTAGCTTAATCAACATCGATGTAGAAGCACCCGGATTTTTTAATTATAAATTAGGGAATTTAATTGTCGGACAAATTTTTGTAAAAAAAGAAGATGGTACGAATGAGTGGGTTTGTAATATCGATCAAAATGCTAAATCTGGTCAATGGCAATTACAACCAGGAAATTATCTTTTAGTATACCGTCAACGAAATTTAAAATCAACAGCCAATACCCTTCAAAAAGAATTTAGAATAAATTCAAATAAAACAACGTCTATAAACTTATAATAAATATATCATGATTGACATTGAAGTAACAGGAAACAAAGATACTCGCTCTGGTTTTGGTGAGGGATTATTAGAATTAGCAAAAACAAATGAAAATGTACTTGCTTTATGTGCAGATTTAATTGGATCTTTAAAAATGGATGCCTTTAAAGCACATGCTCCTGAACGTTTTTTTCAAACAGGTATTGCTGAAGCGAATATGATTGGAATGGCTGCAGGTATGACAGTTGGAGGTAAAATTCCTTTTACTGGTACGTTTGCTGTATTTTCTACAGGTCGTGTATATGATCAAATTCGTCAATCTGTTGCTTATTCTAAAAAGAATGTAAAAATCTGTGCTTCTCATGCTGGATTAACATTAGGTGAAGATGGCGCTACACATCAAATTCTTGAAGATATCGGGATGATGAAAATGCTTCCTAATATGACTGTTATCGTTCCTTGTGATTTCAATCAAACAAAACAAGCGACTATCGCAATTGCTGAACACGAAGGTCCAGTTTATTTACGTTTCGGAAGACCGGTTATGCCTATTTTCATCAAGGAAGATGCGAAATTTGAAATTGGAAAAGCAGATATTTTAATTGAAGGTACAGATGTAACTATCATTGCTTGTGGACATTTAGTATGGAAATCAATAGAAGCTGCTCGTATTTTAGAAGCGCAAGGAGTATCTGTTGAATTAATAAATATGCACACGATTAAACCTTTGGATGTTCAAGCAGTCTTAAAGTCAGTTGAAAAAACAAAATGTGTTGTTACAGCTGAAGAACACATGATCAATGGTGGTTTAGGTGACTCTATTGCTCAAGTTTTAATTCAACATGCATTGGTGCCACAAGAATTCGTAGGTGTAAGAGATACATTCGGAGAAAGTGGAGATCCAATGGAATTAATGACAAAATATGGCATCGATACTCAAAACGTTGTAGATGCTGCTTTAAAAGTAATTAAACGAAAATAAAAATATGGTAAAACACCCTGACGATAACGAAATTTATAAATTGTTAAGTCAGGGTGCTGCTTTTACCGAGCGTGCATTCAACCTAATTGTTCAGAAATACGGAAAACAGCTTTACTGGCAAATTAGACGTATCACCAAAAATCACGAGCAAACAAACGATATTCTTCAAAATGTGTTTGTTAAAGTTTGGCTCAATCTAGAAGGATTCAAACAACAATCTACTCTTTATTCCTGGATGTATCGAATCGCAAGAAACGAAACAATCACTTTTTTAGAAAAAGAAAAAAGAAATTCAAGTGTTGACATGGATGACTCTGTTGTAGAAATTATAGCAGGACATGCCGCTCTAGACACTCATACTTCCGAAGAAATAAGTGCATTATTAATGGAAGCAATCGAACAACTACCTGAAAAACAAAGTCAAGTATTTCAATTGAAATATTTCGAAGATTTAAAATACAGTGAAATGTCTAAACAATTAGGGACCAGTGAAGGTGGTTTAAAAGCGAGTTACTTTCATGCTGTACAAAAAATTCAAGAATATATTTTAAGTAAATTAAACCATTGAACAATTTTGAAGTCAAACAAATAGAATGGAAAAAGAAAAAAACATAGTAGATTTTTTAAAACCTCGAGAAAGAGAGTCTTTAGACAATGCTTATTTTGAAAATTTAGCAGCCTCTATCGTTTCAGCTCATCCAAAAGTGGAGACTAAAAAAATCATTCCTCTTTATAAGAAAACCACTTTTTGGATTTCCAGTATAGCTGCTGTTTTTATCGGTTTGATTGCTTTAAATACATTTACATCATCTCCAGAAAAAACGTATAATTTTAATTCAGTATCTCATTCAGAATTAATGGCATACGTTGAAGATAACATTGATGAATTTGATCAAGATTTATTAGTAAAATATATACCTGTTGAATCTCCAACAAAAATAAAAGCGAAAGAATTGATTGAACAAAAAACAGCTACAGAAAAGGTTCAAGTAAATTCTAAATCAAAAACCGTTTTGTTTGACGATTTACAAAAAGAAGATATATTAAACTACCTTGATGCAGAAGAATTAAGCATTGATGATTTAGAACCAGAAATTTAAACGAATATATATGACGACACTTTACTCAAAATCGAAAAATATGAAAACTGATTTCATTCAAAAACAGTTAAAATTTGTATTCCTGCTTTTTTCAATCTTCTCTTTCTCAATTTGTTCATTTGCTCAAGAAGACGAAGATAGTGATACAACTAAACACGAAAAAGTGCAACAATTAAAAATTGCTTACATAACTAGTGAGTTAAATCTAACTTCCTCTGAAGCTGAAAAATTTTGGCCTATTTACAATGAGATGAATAGCAAATTAAAATCAACTAGAAAAGAGAAAAAGAAAATCATTCAAGAGTTAAATGAGAAATCAGAACTATTGAAGGATGAGGAAATTAAAAAGAAATTAAATTCAATTTTTGACAGTGAAATTGCCGAAGTAAATATCACGAAAGAATATAATTTTAAAATTGCAGCCATAATAGGCTTTAAAAAATCAGCAAAACTTTTAAATTTGGAACAAGAATTTAGACGTGAATTATTAAAACGTTTAAAGGAAAATAACAGACAAGGCAATAACCAACTACAAGGTCAAGGTCAGCGTTCCATTAAAAGATAAAAATGAATAGACAAGAATCATTTCTTCAACACCAAGGACAAACAAATCAAAGCCCTTATTTAATTGATGTAGACAGAGCAGAAGGTATTTACATTTATGATAAAAATGGAAAAGCCTACATGGATATGATTGCAGGAGTTGCGGTGAACAATATTGGTCATTGTCACCCAAACGTATCTAATGCAATGAAAACTCAAATTGATAAGCATTTACACGTTATGGTCTATGGAGAATTTATTCAAGACGCTCCACTTGCTTTTTCAGAACGATTAACCGCCTTATTACCAGAAAATTTAAATTGTGTATACACAGTCAATTCAGGGACTGAAGCGAATGAAGCTGCTTTAAAGTTAGCTAAACGTGTAACTGGTAGAACTGAATTA
>CANCEQ010000292.1 GCA_947375085.1 Flavobacteriales bacterium | reverse complement strand
AAGTAGATAATCTTGACGATGATGGTTTAGAAAGATTATCCGAAACGTATGCTTTAGCACAAGAAACACTTTTAGGATATGTGATGTCAGCTGCTTTGGAGTATGAGAATGAAAAATTAGAAGGACTTTTAATTTATTATTACTGTCTTCTATGCGAAACATTTGCTCAAGAAGGATTAAGAATCAGAACAATAACGGAAGAAGATATTGATGCTTTCGAAGAGCCTTATTTCCAAATGTTGGATTTATATTTCGAAAATGACGACGAAGAAGTTCTTGAATCATTCTGTGACCAACCTGATCTTGCTCAATTTATGGCAATGGAAATCAGTACAGAAGATGTGGACGGAACGAGTTTAGACGACGAAACTGCTACTCAATTATTTATTGTTACTTTGGCGATGATTACCTTAATGGGTAGAGCAATCATTACTGAAAATTAATTAGTTACATCAATGTTAACTCCAAGTCAAATTGTTTCCACTATGATGGAAAAAGATGCGTTTAGTCAATGGCTTGGTATTACTATCAATAAAATTGAACTTGGCACTTGTATATTAAGTTGTCAGGTGAAAGAAGAAATGCTCAACGGCTTTCAAATACTACACGGCGGAATTAGTTACTCGATAGCTGATTCCGCTTTGGCTTTTGCCTCCAATAGTTACGGAAATAAATGTGTAAGCATAGAAACATCCATTTCTCATACACGTCCTGCTAAAACTGGAGATATTTTAACAGCTACTTGCAAAGAAATTAACCGAGGAAAAACCATTGGAATTTACGAAGTAGCAGTAACCAATCAAGATCAAAAATTAATAGCCATTTTCAAGGGTACGGTAAGTATTTCTCAAGATACATGGTGAGTTATTTAACCACAGTGGACACGGAGTTATTTTCACGGAGTAACACAGTGTTCTTGTTTCTGATTTGAAACACCCCTAAATTAAATCTTAATCCTATTCTCAATTCATTTTTCTACAAAGCTCTTAAAAACTTTGTGATACTCCGTGAAGAACTCATTTTAGACTCTGTGGTCAAAAAAACATCACGCAACACATCCCAATTAAAAACTCCGTGAACCTCCGTGCAAAACTCATTTAACTCTGTGGTTAAAAAACAACTCTGCAATAAATTTATTTTGTTACTTTTAAGTATAGTTTTAAATATCTTCTTACATTAGGTATTTAATTCAAAAAGAACTCAAAACGTAATAAAGATATATTTATGAATAGACACATTAAAAAAGTAGCAGTTCTAGGTTCTGGTGTTATGGGATCGCGTATTGCGTGTCATTTCGCTAACATTGGATGCGAAGTTATTTTATTAGACATCGCTCCAAAAGAGTTACTTCCTCAAGAAGAAAAAAAAGGATTAACACTTGATTCTCGTTCTGTTAAAAATAGAATTGTAGATCAGTCGTTGGAATTTGCTGTTAAATCAAATCCATCTCCTATTTATAGAAAATCTTTCGCTAAAAGAATTACAACAGGGAACTTTGACGATGATATGTCAAAAATTTCTACTTGTGATTGGATTATTGAAGTAGTTGTAGAAAGATTAGATATCAAACACCTTATTTTTGAGCAAGTTGAAAAACACCGTAAATTAGGTACGCTCATCTCTTCAAATACATCTGGAATTCCAATTCACATGATGCTTGAAGGAAGAAGTGATGATTTCAAAGCTCATTTCTGTGGAACACACTTTTTCAATCCGCCGCGTTATTTACAATTATTGGAAATTATCCCAACTCCAAATACAAATCAAGAAGTAATTGATTTCTTGATGAATTATGGACAAAAATTCTTAGGTAAAAAGACTGTATTATGTAAAGACACTCCTGCTTTCATTGCGAACAGAGTTGGTGTTTATGGAATAATGGCTCTTTTCCATACAGTGGAAGAAATGGGCTTAACGGTAGAAGAAGTTGATAAATTAACTGGACCGGTATTAGGCAGACCTAAATCGGCTACTTTCAGAACATGTGATGTTGTTGGATTAGATACATTGGTTCACGTTGCAAATGGTTTAAAAGCAAACTGTCCGAACGACGAAGAAAAAGCATTGTTTGAATTACCAAACTACGTTTCTAAAATGGTTGAAAACGGATGGTTAGGTTCTAAGTCTAAACAAGGTTTCTATAAAAAAGTAACGAATGCAGATGGGAAGAGTGAAATCTTAACTTTGGATTTGAAAACTTTGGAATACCGTTCTGCTATCAAAGCAAAATTTGCAACACTAGAAACAACTAAATCAGTAGATGATTTAAAAACTAGAACAAAAATGTTATTCGCTGGAACAGATAGAGCGGGTGAATTTTACAGAAAATTATACGGTGGATTATTTGCTTATGTAGCCAATAGACTTCCTGAAATTTCAGATGATTTATACAAAATTGACGATGCGTTAAAAGCTGGATTCGGTTGGGAAATCGGACCTTTCGAAACGTGGGACATTATCGGTATAGATAAAGGATTGAAACTTATTGCTGATGCTGGTCGAAATGCTCCAAAGTGGTTAGAAGAGATGAAAACAGCAGGTAAAACTTCATTCTACCAAACAGAAAAAGGCAAGAAACAATATTACGATCTTACTTCAAAATCATTTGTAACTATTCCTGGAACAGAAGACTTAATCATTTTAGATGCTTTACGTTCTGAAAATAAAGTGTGGGGTAATGCAGACACTACTTTGGTAGATTTAGGTGATGGTATTTTAAATTTAGAATTCCACACAAAAATGAATACAATTGGTGGTGGAGTTATCGAAGGAATAAACAAAGCAATTGATATCGTTGAAAAAAATTACAAAGGATTGGTCATCTCAAATACAGGTCAAAACTTTACAGCTGGAGCCAATGTGGCAATGATCTTTATGTTGGCGGTTGAACAAGATTTAGATGAATTGAATTTTGCCGTTAAAGTTTTCCAAGATGCAATGATGCGTGTTCGTTATTCGAATATTCCAGTTGTCATTGCTCCTCATAATTTAGCATTAGGTGGAGGTTGCGAAATGTCGATGCATGCTGATAAAGTAGTTGCTCACGCAGAACTATATATGGGATTAGTAGAATTCGGTGTTGGACTTATCCCTGGTGGAGGTGGTTCGAAAGAATTCGCTAAACGTTTATCAGACGAATTGAAAGATGGAGACATCAAAACAAATAGATTACGTCAACGTTTCTTAACAATTGGTCAAGCTTCTGTTTCAACTTCAGCTTACGAAGCTTTTGATTTAGGATACTTAAGAGAAGGAATTGATGAAGTAGTTGTTAGTCGCGATCACCAATTAACAAGAGCAAAAGCAGCTTGTTTAGAATTGTCTGATGCAGGATATGTAGCTCCAAAAAGAGCAAAAAATATCAATGTAATGGGACAAGAAGGACTAGGATTAATCTACGTAGGAGCAAATTCTATGCTTTCAGGAAATTATATGTCAGACCACGACAGAGTTATCTCTGAAAAATTAGGATACGTACTTTGCGGTGGAGATTTATCTGAAAACACAGTTGTTTCTGAACAATACTTATTAGACCTTGAAAGAAAAGCTTTCGTTGAACTTTGTATGCAACGCAAAACGTTAGAGCGTTTAGAAAGTTTAGTGAAAAACGGAAAAATTTTAAGAAACTAATTTTAGCTCATTTCCCCCTTTGGAGGGGGAGCAAGGGGGAGGATAACTATTAATAAAAAAATTATGTCACAAAAAGCATACATAGTAACAGGTTTCAGAACAGCTATTGGTAAAGCTGGAAAGGGAGGATTTCGTTTCTCTCGTCCGGATGATCTAGCAGCTGATGTAATCAAACATTTAATGTCGACAGTTCCGCAATTGGATAAAGACAGGATTGACGATGTAATTGTTGGAAATGCTACACCTGAAGCAGAACAAGGATTAAACGTTGGACGTATGATCTCTTTAATGGGATTAGACACTGACAAAGTACCTGGAATGACAGTTAACAGATATTGCTCATCAGGATTAGAAACGATTGCCATTGCAACTGCAAAAATCGAATCAGGAATGGCAGATTGTATCATTGCAGGAGGAGTTGAATCAATGTCAGTTATGGCAATGGGAGGTTGGAGAATTGTTCCAAATTCTAAAGTTGGTAAAGAACACCCTGATTGGTATTGGGGAATGGGCTTAACAGCAGAAGCAGTTGCAAAAAAATACAACGTTTCAAGAGA
>CANCEQ010000291.1 GCA_947375085.1 Flavobacteriales bacterium | reverse complement strand
TTGTATCCACAGTGGTGGTTTGTTAAAAGTAAACCGTCTTTTGAAATTAATTCTGCTGTACAACCTCCGTTGAATTGAACAATTGCATCTTTCAAACTTGAATGGTTGATGCTGTAAATCTCTTCCGTTGTTAATTGAAGTCCCATTTTTTCCATATCTCTATGGTTTAAACGTTCAATGTTCATTAGGAACCACATTCCTTCGTCCGCTTTTACAAGATTTGTAAATACCAACGTGAAAGCGATCAATAAAAAATTAATTTTTTTCATCTGTTTGTTTTAATTAATAATTCAATTTTTCAAAAGACTAACTTGAGCTATTCAAAATAGTCGATTGAGTGCGGTAAATTTATTTATTTCTTGTGAAAGAAAAAGACCGTTCATCCGAATTTGGGACGAAACTTATTAACGAAGAAGGATCTCATCGGCAAAAATCCAAGTTGGATTTCCTTCTCCCGGATGACCTTTCGGACAATTGCCAAAATTGATGGCTTTAATTCTTATTTTCTTAATTACTTCATTTGTATTTGTTTGCACAGGAAAAGTCCAAGTTGAATTAGGGTTTCCTACTTTGTTTGAAGGTAAAACGGCTTTTGTTAATGGTTTGAAATTTATTCCATCAACCGATATTTCATATTCAACTGATTGTGGAAAAAATATCCAAGCATTGATGTCTTGAATACAACTAACTTCTATCGAAGAAATTTTTCGAGGTACAGAAAGTGTAATTTCAGCTTTTAAATCTTGACCAAGAAATCCTTGCCATTCGCCCGTTCTGTAATCACTTCCATAATCATCATTTTTACTCTTACTCTGGTTTTTATCGATTAACGCATCTTTTCCTCCAGCACTATATTGTTTTGAAAAGGTGGAAGATAAGATTAAAAAAAGAGTAGTGTCTTTTTTACTGAATTCATTCACCAATGTTGAGCTTTTCAGTTTTGAATTTACATCTTCTAAGTAAATTTCTATTTCAGAAGTTTCTTTTACTGAAAAAGGAGAAGTGTATTTTTGAAAATCTTTATTTGAACTATTTTTTAATGCATAATAGATGTCAAATTTTCTATCTTTTAAATGGGGATAATTGATTGAAATTTGGATAGAATCTTTGAATGTGCTGGTTTCGTTTTCGAAATAGGGTAAAGGGATAAATTCTTTTGGAACTTCCGTTATTGTTGGTGCATGTTCATATTTATCCACTAAAGGATTCGGAGTGTTTCCCATTTCAAATTCAAGAATTCCACCTTCTAAAATTTCAGAATGTTCTATGTATAGTCGTTTGATTTCATTCCCGTTTAATGTAATTCGTTGAATGTATTTGTTTGCGTCATTATTGTGAACTGTTCTGATTCTAAATCGTTTATTGTCTGCAAGCTCAATTATTGACTCTATCGCTAAAGGTCGACCGAAATCGTAATATGGATTTCCAGGAGCAATTTGATACAATCCCATCGCACTCATAACATACCAAGATGACATTTGTCCACAATCTTCATTTCCAGCTAATCCATCTGGTTTAGTAGTGTACATTTCTCGAAGAATTTTATCGGTATAAAATTGTGTTTTAGATGGTTGATTTGTATAGTTATATAAATATGCAATGTGATGAGATGGCTCATTTCCGTGGGCATATTGTCCAATTAAACCGGTAATATCTGCTTGATTTCTACCTGTCAATGAAAGATTTGTTGTAAATAATCTATCTAGCCAAGTTGAAAGGGAATCTTTACCACCTAATAAATCACTCAAAACACCTACTGCATGAGGAGCATAAAGAGAATACTGCCAACTGTTTGCTTCGGTATAATTAAAATTTACTTCCGAAGGATCAAAAGGGGAATACCACATTCCTTCTTTTCTAGCGCGCATAAACTTAGTTTTGGGATCAAAAACGTTGATAAAATTCATACTACGAAGTAAATTGTCTTTCCCATCGTTTAATTTAATGGTAGCTTCTATAGGTGAAATAATTCTAGGCAACTTATAATATGTTTCTAAATAGCGACTTATACAATATTCATCATAGGCATACTCCAATGTTTTTGAAACGGATTCAGCTAATTCATTGTAACCTATAAATCCTCTGAAAAATGAAATGAACTTACTTTTTTCGTGATTGTATACACCAAAGGTCGACGAAATTAAAGCATGTTGAGCTTCTTTCAAATTAAAGTTGGAATTTGTATTTTTCGTGTAGGCATCAGCAATGATAGATACAGCATGATACCCAATCATACAATTTGTTTCATTAGCTGACAATTCCCAAACTGGTAATTTACTAATTCGATCGTATCGACCTTTTACTTCATTGTATTGACGAAGAAATGTAGAAATAAATTGGTCGTTTCTTTTCGTTTGAGTCAGGGTATATAAAGGATGTGTTGCTCTGTAAGTGTCCCAAATTGAGAATACTGTATATTGATTATCAGAATCTGGATTTTCTAATTGATGGATTTGTTGATCCATTCCTCTATGTCTTCCGTCTATATCACTAAATAAATTCGGAGCAATATATGAATGATAAAGGGATGTATAGAATTTCACCATAATATCTCTATTGATTGAGTAGAAGTCAATTCGATTTAATTCGTTTGTCCATTTTGCTAACGTTTCTTCTTTCAATTGATTAAAATCCCAATGCGGAATTTCTTGCGTAACATTTTTTAAAGCGCCATTTATATCAACAGCCGACATTCCGACTTTAATCAATAATTTTTCTGTGTTTTCAGGAAATTCTAGAACCAATTTATGTTGCCCATTCTTAATGATCTGTTTTGATTTAATAAATGGAATATTAGTGGTTAAATGGAAATAGAAGTGCTGCTCTTTCGCCCAAGATTCTGAAATTCTTGATCCTTTTATAGATGTATTGTTTTCAACGATAAGTGAAGAGTTCAATAATTTGTCTTTGTGATCTAAATCGATTAAGATGTATTTTTTTGCTTTTTTATCTAGGAATGTATATTCGTGCATTCCAGATCTGTCTGAAGTTGTCAGTCGAACATTGATTTTAGCATCCAATAAACTAACACTATAAAATCCAGGTGATGCATTTTCTCTTGCATGTGAAAATTTAGAACCATATCCCTTTGGATCTTTATAACCAGGAGTTGTTTTTAGTTTCCCCGATTGAGGAACAATTAATAAATCTGAATAATCTTCAACACCTGTACCACTTAAATGCGTGTGACTAAATCCGTAAATAATTGAATCAGAATAATGATAACCTCCACACGCATCCCAGTTGTTTACACGTGTGTCTGGACTCAACTGCATCATACCGAAAGGAGCTGTTGCACCGGGGAAAGTATGTCCGTGCCCACCTGTTCCAATGAAAGGATTTACATATGTCCATTTTTCAGGAGCCTTAACAATTCCATCACTCTTTGATTCGAAATCGATGTATTTTTTTCGCGTGCCTTGCGCTTCTTGTAATTTTTTCACACCATTATCTTGAGAGAAACTCAGAAAAGAAAGTAGCATAAAAGTAGAAATAGTCATCAAATCCCTCATCTTCTAATAGTTTAGATATGTTTTGAAAAAATCGAAGCTGCAGCACCTAAAATGGCAGCATTTTTATCGTGAAGAGAAGAAATTCGAATTTCTATTTTGTTTTGAAATATCGTTAATGCATTCTCTTCAAAATGTGCTTTTACACGTTCAGCAAATTTAGGACCACTTTGTGCAATTCCTCCAAAAAGAATAAAAGCCTTTGGATTAGAGAAGCAAGCGAAGTCAGCTAAAGAAGAACCTAAAATTTGAGCGGTAAATTCAATGATTTCATTGGCGAAAAGATCTCCTTTTTCAGCTTCTTCAAATACATTTTTCGCGCTAGGATTTTCTATTTTTAATAAAGAGGATGTTGCTTTATTGCTTGATTCTAATTCGGTTATACTCCTTTTAACTCCAGTTGAAGAAGCATAAGTTTCTAAACAGCCTTTTCTACCACAGCCACAGATTCTACCGTTAGGTAACACACGAATATGACCAAATTCACCTGCGAATCCATCTTCTCCATAAACGATTTTTCCGTCGATTATGACACCGCTTCCTAAACCTGTTCCTAGCGTAATTTCAACGAAATTTTTAAGGTCTTTTCCATTTCCAAAAAGCATTTCTCCTTCAGCCGCTGCATTGGCATCGTTTGTTAAAATAGCAGGTGTATTGAATTTGTCTTGAAATAATTTAGCCAATGG
>CANCEQ010000290.1 GCA_947375085.1 Flavobacteriales bacterium | reverse complement strand
CATAATAACAATGCTTTAGATTTTTTCAGGGCTACAAAATGGATAAGAGAAAATCTTCCTGGTGCTCATATTAGTGGAGGTGTCTCAAATGTTTCTTTTTCATTTAGAGGAAATGATAAAGTACGTGAAGCGATGCATTCTGCTTTTTTGTATCATGCGATTCAAAACGGGATGGATATGGGGATTGTAAACCCTACAATGTTAGAGGTTTATGATAATGTAGATAAAGAGTTATTAGAATATGTAGAAGATGTTTTATTCAATAAAAGATCGGATGCAACTGAAAGATTATTAGAATATGCCGATACTGTTACAGGTGAAGGTAAAAAGAGAGAAGTTGATTTATCTTGGAGAAATGTACCTGTAAATGAACGACTTTCTTATGCGCTTGTAAAAGGATTAGTAGAATTTATTGATGAAGATGTTGAAGAATGTCGTCATCAATTTGCTCGACCAATTGAGGTTATTGAAGGACCTTTAATGGACGGAATGAATATCGTTGGAGATTTATTTGGCAGTGGAAAAATGTTCTTACCCCAAGTTGTTAAATCTGCGCGAGTAATGAAAAAAGCAGTTGCTTATTTATTACCATTCATTGAAGCTGAAAAAAATGGAGTTCAATCGTTTTCAGGTAAAGTTTTAATGGCTACTGTAAAAGGGGACGTTCATGACATCGGTAAAAATATTGTTGGTGTTGTTTTAGCATGTAATAACTATGAAGTAATTGATATGGGGGTAATGGTACCTGCAGATCAAATTATCAAAAGAGCTATTGAAGAAAAAGTAGATATTATTGGTTTAAGTGGACTTATTACGCCATCATTGGATGAAATGGTGACTGTTGCTAAAGAAATGGAGCGAGCTAACTTACAAATTCCATTAATGATTGGTGGAGCAACAACTTCTAAAGTTCATACAGCTGTCAAAATTGACCAGAATTTCACTAAAGATCAAGCAATTCATGTTCTAGATGCTTCAAGAGCTGTAACAGTTGTAGAAAGTTTATTAGGGAATAGAAAAACTGATTTTGTAGCAAACATTAAAGTGGAATACGAGAAATTGAGAGAGCATTATGAAAAACATAAAAATGCTAAAACGCTTCTTTCAATTGATAAAGCAAGAGAAAATAAATTTCAAATAGAATGGAATCAAGATGATATTACGGTTCCTAAACAGGTTGGTATTAAGGAATTTGTCTCATATACTTTAGAAGAGTTAGTTAATTATATTGATTGGACTCCTTTCTTTCAAACATGGGAGTTACACGGTAAATTTCCTGCAATTTTAGAAGATGAAGTTGTTGGAAAAGAAGCAACAAAACTTTTTGCTGACGCTCAAAAAATGTTAGATACGATTGTTAATGAGAAATGGCTTAAAGCAAATGCTGTAATAGGTTTATTTCCAGCAAATTCAAATGGAGATGACATTGAAATTTATACAGATGAGTCTAGGTCTAAAATTCTTCACATACAACATAGTTTACGTCAGCAAACACAAAAAGTAGCAGGTCAACCAAATATTGCATTATCAGATTTCATAGCTCCTAAAGAGTCGGGAATTAAAGATTATGTTGGAGGTTTTGTTGTAACGACAGGAATTGGAATGGATGAACATATTGATCGTTTTGAAGCTGATCACGATGATTATAATTCTATTTTACTGAAAGCACTAGCGGATCGATTAGCAGAAGCATTTGCTGAAAGAATGCACGAAAGAGTGAGAAAAGAATTCTGGGGGTATGCTTCAACTGAAAGTTTAGAAAATACAGATCTTATAAAAGAGTCGTATCAAGGTATTCGTCCAGCACCAGGTTATCCAGCTTGTCCTGATCATACTGAAAAAACAGGATTGTTTAAATTGTTAGATGCATCAGCTATTACCGGAGTATCATTAACCGAAAGTTTAGCAATGTTACCAGCTTCATCAGTTAGTGGTTGGTATTTCGCTCATCCAAAAGCAAAGTATTTTGGACTAGGGAAGATTAGTATTGATCAAGTTGAGGATATTGCTAAAAGAAAAGGGAAAAGTTGTGAAGAGATGGAACGTTGGTTGTCAAGTGTTTTGTTTTAAATAAAGATTCAAGATATTAAGATGAAAGATTTAAAGACTATAAATTTATCTTGAGTCTTTCTTCTTGTAGTCTTAAAGTCTATTAGTTATCTTTAAAGGATGAAAATTGAAATATACACTGATGGCGCAGCAAAAGGTAATCCTGGTAGAGGAGGATATGGAGTCCTATTGCGTTTTAATGATATCGTCAAAGAAATTTCTGAAGGATTTCGAATGACAACGAATAACAGAATGGAATTACTTGCGGTTATTGTTGCTTTAGAATCTTTAAAAACAAATCAGTATCCTGTTCATATTTACTCTGATTCTAAATATGTCATCGACAGTATTTCTAAACGATGGGTTTTTAATTGGGTTAAAACAGGATTCAAAGGGAAAAAAAATAAAGACCTTTGGCTTAGGTATTTAGAAGTTCATCCAAAGTTTGACCTAGTTCTTCATTGGGTTAAAGGTCATGCAGGGCATATTGAAAATGAAAGATGTGATGTTTTAGCTGTTGCAGCAGCAGAAGGAAAAAATCTTAAAATAGATGAAGTTTTTGAAAAGGAAAGAGAAAAAAATGAATTAATTTAAATTAGCTCCTCATTTTCTTTTTGAGAATAAATCATGCAAGCCTTTATAAACGTGTAAATTAGTGGATGTGCGATTTCTCTAGTTGAAGATATTTGTGGACAGCATCCGCAAGCTAAAAAGAAATTATGCTTTTTTAAACTTATAACTTCAGGCTCTTCAAATTCATTATAAGCTTCAATATCAATTAGTTTGTTTTCAAGTTGTGTTATAAGTTGAGGATAAATACTATACCTAGAAGATGTTAATTCAATAGTATTATGGTTTTCATAAATTTGAATAAATTCTTTTGAATGTGGTATAATAGAAAGTCTTTCAAATTGTTGACCATCTACCAGGTTTTCTGAAATTAATTTTTCTCCATTTGGATTTAATTTGTTTCTATTTACCAAGACTTCAATCAATGTTTTGAAACTTTCTCCAGTTAACAAAACAGGTGTTTTTAATTGAAGTAAAGTATCAACTATCCCATTTAAAAAAAATGAGTTTTTAAATGGGCCGGGAGCTATCCACACACCGTCATATTGTTCAAAAAGTTGAATTTTAATTTGAGCAGCCTCATTTATTTTAATCCAATAATAGCTAATTTCTATATCTAAAAAACTAGACGAATGATCTAAAGCTAAATTTGTCGCTTGATGAGAATTATAAGTGAAATTATAATCTCCTATAACTGCTATTTTTAGATTTAAACTCATACAATTGGATATAAAAATAGAATTATTTTTTAAACCAACCTTTTAACTGTCCATTTTGAATCTTGATAGAGTCAAGTCCTACGGGTGGATTTGGGCCACTAGAATAATACACATAGCAATTGAAGGTACAAATGAATTTAGAATAATCACCTGTAGGATCAGATTCTTGACTAATATTTGTGAATTTCACATTTTGAAATTGAGTACTTGAATCTCTTGAAGTATAAATTGTTCCACTCGCATCAGTATATCTTACGTTAAAACCTTGAGCGCAATCATCTTTATAGGTCGGTAGAACATTTGAAGGAGTTATAAAGAATTCATTAAATACGTCTAAACTCGGTTCGCTTGAAACACTTGCATCCCAAAATGCTTTCCCTAAACCAATTCTGAATGCTTTTTTTTCTGAAGTTGAAAACATTTCAGCATAAAAAATAGCTGAAGATAGGATTGGAGAAGTTAATAAGTTTTTATCTTGAGTAGGTACACATGTGTAACCAGAAACACCTTCATTAATCTCAACAGGGATTCCATTAACGATTCCTGAAAATTTTGAAGTTAGTGTAACTTTAGGAGTTGGAGCAGGAATTACTTCATGCTTAATACAAGAAATCACCGTAAATAATGTGATTATTGTAAAAGTAATAAATTTAATTTTCATAGTCTTAAATTAAATCAGTATCATATAATACTGTAAAGTAGGAGACCAATTTACAATTAAATTTTTAATAATTTGTTTTTTTTGATTAAAATCAATTTATAAGCTTTAGTTTAGGCTCTTATTTGTTTTATTTTATTATTAAATGATAACATTTCAACTAATATAGTATCATCCATTTTCTTTTCAATGTCTAAAGTGTATAATAAATTTCCATTAT
>CANCEQ010000289.1 GCA_947375085.1 Flavobacteriales bacterium | reverse complement strand
AGAGATACTTTTCAAATAGTGAAACACGTTTCAGTGAAGCGATTGTTTAATCTATTTCAACTGAAATTCTCCTATTATTTTTCTCGTTTAACTAAAAAGTCAATTCTTTTCGGAAAACCTTACGCATTATCAATAGAGCCTACAACAGCTTGTAATTTGGGTTGTCCTGAATGTCCAAGTGGATTAAAAAAATTCACGAGAGAAACTGGTAAGTTGGACATTGAGTTTCATCAAAAAATGCTCAAAAGTGTTGGTAATCAAGTTTTTTACATCAACTATTATTTTCAGGGAGAACCATTTTTGAATCCTCATTTTTTAGAACTAATTAAAGAAGCTAAACGTCATAAAATTTATACGGCAACATCCACAAATGCTCATTTTATTGACGCTTCAAAAGCAGATGAAATTGTTCAATCCGGTTTAGATCGTTTGATTATTTCTATTGATGGATTGACACAAAAAACATACGAAAATTATAGGGTGAATGGTCAGTTAGATAAAGTAATTGAAGCTTCAAAACGAATGGTGGAGGCGAAAAAGAAATTAAAATCCAAAACACCTCATTTGATTTTTCAGTTTTTGGTGGTGAAACAAAATGAACACGAAGCAAATGCTGTTTTTGAATTAGCGAAAGAATTAAAAATAGACGAAGTTCGATTGAAAACGGCACAATTGTATGATTACAAAAATGGAAATTCATTAATGCCTGAAAGCGAGGAATATTCAAGGTATAAAAGAAAAAAAGATGGGACTTTCGTTTTAAAATATCAAACAGGAAATCATTGTTGGAGAATGTGGTCGAGTAGCGTGTTGACTTGGGATGGAAAAGTTGTTCCTTGTTGTTTCGATAAAGATGCTCAGCATATTTTAGGTTCAGTTGCGGAATCCGATTTTAATACAATTTGGGAAAGTCCAAAATATCAACGTTTTAGAAAATCTATTTTAACAAACAGAAATGCAATTGATATTTGTCAAAATTGTTCTGAAGGAGCGAAAGTGTGGGTGTAATAAATTAGATTCAAGACAATAAGAATCAAGATTTAAAGACTTATGCATACCAAATAAAAATTGGTCTTAAAGTCTTTTGTCTTTTAGTCTTTATTCTAAAAACGAATATGTTCTGAATCAACTTCTTTACCTAAAAATAAAGATGCTTTTGCATCGAAATCGGATTTAGTTTCAGTTGTTAAAAAGTGGACTTGACCATTTTTTGTGCATTTACTTTCAATTTCAGGGTGTCGATTTAAGTAGTCTTGAAGTTTTTCAGCTATAATTGGTCCTTGAGCTACAACTTGAACATTTTTAGGAACAATAGATTCAATATAGGATTTTAAGATAGGGTAGTGGGTACAACCTAAAATGATAACATCTATATCAGCATCTTTTTCCAACAAGGTTTTTACATCTTCTTGAATGAAAAGTTTTCCTCCCTCAGAAAGGTGACGTCCATTTTCAATTAAAGGAACCCACATCGGGCAAGCTTGTTGAGTAACAATTGTTTCAGGAGAAAATTTATTAATTTCAATAGGATAAGATTCTGATTTTACAGTACCTTCTGTTGCAAGGATTCCAATGTGATTCGTTTTCGTAATTTCACCAATCACTTCAGTACTAGGTCGAATAACACCTAAAACACGTTTGTTTGGAGCTAATTTAGGAAGATCATTTTGTTGAATTGTTCTTAAAGCTTTTGCTGATGCAGTATTACAAGCTAATATGACTAATTCACAACCTCTGTCAAATAATTCTTTAACCGCTTCTAGCGTAAAATCATAAACAACATCAAATGAGCGAGTTCCATAAGGGGCTCTTGCATTATCACCTAAATAAAGATAATCATACTCAGGAAGATGCTTTTGAATATCGGAAAGGATAGTTAAACCTCCGTAACCAGAATCAAAAACACCAATAGGAGATTTACCAATCATTTGAATTTTGTTTTTTCAAAGATAGTAAAGTCAAAATAAACATTCACATTCTTTTCTTCAAAAATGACTTTAAATTAACAACTCAATCAAAATTTAACTTTTACATTCGTTGAAATTTTCTATCAATGAAATTCTTAATCTTAAGTACTCTATCCGCTTTACTATTATTAACTCTTACTGTATTTTTTCCTTCAAAAGAGAAATTTATCAGTGAAACGAATAAAGTCTTAATAGAGAAACATTTAACTTATTCAGTTATTAAGGACATTTCTTATGCAAATGCTTCAGATTTTCAAAAATTAGATATATATCTTCCTTCAACTAAAAAATATGCTTATCCTGTAATAATAGCAATACATGGCGGTGCCTTTATGAGTGGAGACAAAAATCAATTACCTAAAATGGCTATGTTTAATGGTTTAGAAAGAGGATTTGCAGTTGTTGCCGTAAATTACAGATTGAGTTCAGAAAGTAAGTTCCCTTCTCAAATTCAAGATGTAAAAGAAGCAATAAAATGGGTTAAATTGAATGCGGTTGCTTATCATCTAGATCCTACTAAAATTGTTTTATGGGGAGCAAGTGCAGGTGCTCATTTAGCGTGTTTAGCAGGAACCACTCAAGATCTACCAATTTTTCAAAATACATCTTCTAACTTAAATAAATATGATACTCGTGTTAACGTGGTTGTTGATTGGTTTGGTCCGATTAATTTTTTAGCAATGGACGAACAGTTGAAGAATACGAAACGAGGAATTGCAAAACATGATAGTCTTAATTCAGCTGAAAGTAAATTCATTGGTGTTCAGATTACTAAGAATGTAAAATTAGTTCGAAGTTCAAATCCTGAGCTGTATATTTCTCCTAATGATCCATATTTTTTTATACAACATGGGACGATGGATCCTCTAGTACCCGTTCAGCAATCGACTTATTTTTTTCATCGATTAGAAGGGAAATTAGGTGAAGAAAAAGTGGATATTAAATTAATTCAAGGAGCGAAACATGGAGGAAGGGAATTTGATCAAAAAGAAAATATTGATTTAACTTTTCGTTTTATTGAGAGGCATTTAAAATAATTTTCTTGTTTAATTTTTACGAATTATTGATGTCGAACTCATAATTAAAAATATCTTTTATCTTTGAAACTCTTAAAAATCAAAATACTATGAAAAAAATCATTCTTTTATTTTCTTTTATTGCTTTTACATTAAATCTGTCAGCTCAGACAGAAGCTAAACCTGTTAGTTCAACTCAATTAAATTGGTACACCGATTTGATGAAAGCAAATGAAATTTCAGCGGCAACGCACAAACCTATTTTTGCTTTTTTTACAGGAAGTGATTGGTGTGGATGGTGTAAGAGAATGCAAAACAACGTTTTTTCTAAACCAGATTTTATTAAATGGGCGAATGAAAATGTAGTTTTATTAGAATTGGATTTCCCAAGAAATAAAGCTTTAAGTCCTGAATTACAAACTCAAAATAATAATTTAAAGCAACAATTTCAAGTCCCAGGATTTCCAACGATTTGGTTTTTTAATATGAAGAAAAGTGCGGATGGAACAAAATATGAAATCGAAGCATTAGGCTCATGCGGTTATCCATCAGAACCAGAAGAAGGAAAAGAAGAAGTGAAATTTTTGGAATCAGCTAATGCTATTTTGAATAATAAGGTTGGTAAATAGTGGCTTCGAGTTCCTCAGTCAACATTTAGAACCTTATTAAACTGAGGTTGATGAATAGTTGACTGAGGCACTAGAAGTCAACTAAATAAAAAAAGCTTCTAATTTCTTAGAAGCTTTTGTTGTCCCACTAGGGCTCGAACCTAGACTCTTCTGTACCAAAAACAGACGTGTTGCCAGTTACACCATGGGACAATTTGTGAGCGCAAAGTTAGAAACAAAATTTAAATTTGAAAGCTATTTTTCAAAAAAAATGTAAAATTATTTTTGATTAACTTTTTATTGACTTATAAAGCTTTGATTAATAATTGATTGTCTTTTGTTTGAATTT
Organism: Flavobacteriales bacterium; assembly: GCA_947375085.1. The sequence continues at coordinate 284 of CANCEQ010000289.1, read as the reverse complement.
TTGAATTTTAATAATAGCTAAGATTTTCTTGACTTAATATTTTGTTAACGTCTCATTTTCACATTTTTTAGCGACTAATCACTTCTCAAACTACATTAATTTACTAAATTCGCACATCTTAACGCGTTTTATTTTTAGAATATGAACTATAAAAAGTTGAATCAAACCCTTGGATGGCTAGTGTTTTTAATCGCTACAGCCGTTTACTTTATCACTATCGAAGACACTGTAAGTTTGTGGGATTGTGGCGAATATGTTACAACAGCCTATAAATTAGAAGTTGG
>CANCEQ010000288.1 GCA_947375085.1 Flavobacteriales bacterium | reverse complement strand
TAATTGAAGTTCAGTTTACTAGAAATTTCGCCCCAATCAATCAAGTAAAAGAAATTAGAAATGCTTATGAAGTGAGAGGGAATACAATGAATTTGTATTATACGACCACTGTAAAATCGAATTTCAATTTTTTTCAAAACCTATTGCATTTAGATGATTTACATCAAACACCCATAACTTCACCTATTTCTGTCCCAGGAATCCTTTCTTATAAATATCGATTAGTTGAACAGTACGAAGAGAACGGGAAGAAAATTCATAAAATTAAAATTACTTCTCGCTCTTCATCAACTTCTACTTTGGAAGGTTTTATATGGATAGTTGATTCAACATGGTTAGTTCAAAAATTAGAATTAACGCTTTCAAAAGGAAATTTATTAAAGTATGATTACTTCACAATTCACCAAGATTTTGATAATTCGGGAGATTCACTATGTATTTTAAAAAATCAAATTTTGACGTATGGAGTGAAATACAAAGATCAGATATCAAATTGTTCAACAGTAGCTCAATTTACGAATTATAACTTTCAACCAAAATTTTCAACCAAATTTTTCAATAAGGAACTTTCGGTTACCGAACAAGAAGCTTATGATAAAGATACTTCATATTGGAATCAGATTAGAGGAGTGGAATTGACGTTAGAAGAAAAGAAGTTCATCATTGCGAAAGATAGTATTCGAGATTATCAAAATAAAAAAGAATACCTTGATTCAATTGATAAAATATTCAATCAAATAAACGTTCAAAAGGTGCTATGGTTTGGAGTTGATCACAGAAATAGGGCTAAAAAAACACAATGGACCATTAATTCATTGGGTGCAATTGTTCGTCCATTATACATTGCTGGACCAAGAATTGCTCCTGGAATTAATTATTTTAAAAAATGGGAAAATCAAAAATCGTTGGACTCTTATTCAGAAGTAACATTTGGATTTATTAATAAAGATGTAAAATGTAGAACCTATTGGCATTATTTGCATGATCCTTTTCATTTTGGAACAATATCCGCCAATTTTTTCCACGATTTTGATGCAATTAGAAGTTATGATGCAATCACTCAAATTTATAAACGAAGTAATTTCATTGAGGTCACGAAGTTAGAATTATCGTATGACAGAGAATTGTTTAACGGTTTTTATATTAGGCCAGAAGTCAATTTTTCAGAGAGAAGAAATATTGATAAATACACTTTTGTGAAGTTGCTTCAAAAAGAATTAGCAAACAATGAACCAACAGTTTTTGAAACCTACCAAGCATTTATTGGCGCATTAACAATAAGCTACATACCAGGTCAACGTTATATGCGAGAACCAAATAGAAAAGTGCTTTTAGGTTCAAAATGGCCGACTTTTTATGCATATTATGAAAAAGGAATTCCTACTTTTTTAGGAAGTGATGTTAGTCACGATTATGGATTAGTTGGAATGATGCAAACATTTAAAATTGGGACTTTAGGAACTTCAAATTATCATATTAAAGCAGGGCAATTCTTCAGTTCTAATTCTTTGAAAGATGCTGATTTTAAATATAATAGAAGAAGTGACCCATTTTGGTTTTCGAATCCTTTGTATTCTTTTCAAGGATTATCAGTTTCCTTACCTTCTAAAAAGTTTTTCATTGAAGGACATTTCATCCACCACGATAATGGAGCAATTCTAAATAAAATTCCTTTTATGAAAAAGACAGGAATTGGATTAGTTGTAGGATGCGGAGGTTTGTATGTAAAAGAATTCAATTGGCAGCATTATGAACTATTTTCTGGTTTAGAACGCAATTTTAAATTTTCAAAACGAAAATTAAGAATCGGTGTTTATGGCGTATTATCTGATGGAAATCACATCAATCCAACTACCACTTGGAAAATTTCATTCGCCGTTTTGGATATTCGAAATATGAAATGGAACTTTTAATTAATGTTGAATGTTTAATTTTTGATGATTAATTGAATCTAACATTCAAAATTCAACATCAAAAATCAAAAAAAACTATCTTTACTAAAAATTTGAGATTATGTACGGAAAAATGCAAGCTCACCTTCAGAATGAATTAAAAACAATTGAAGAAGGTGGAATCTATAAAAGAGAAAGAATTATCACTTCTCCTCAGGGAGCGAATGTAACTGTTCAATCAGGTGAAAATGTGGTGATTATGTGTGCAAACAATTATTTAGGATTATCATCTCATCCTGAAGTAATTCAAGCAGCAAAAGATGCACTAGATTCTCACGGTTATGGTATGTCTTCGGTTCGTTTTATTTGTGGAACTCAAGATATTCACAAAGAATTAGAAGCGAAGATTGCTAAATTTTATGGTACGGAAGACACTATTCTTTACGCAGCTGCTTTTGATGCAAACGGAGGAGTTTTTGAACCATTGTTTGGTGAAGAAGATGCGATTATTTCAGATGAATTAAATCACGCGTCAATTATTGATGGTGTTCGTTTATGTAAAGCACAACGTTACAGATACAAACATTCTGACATGGCTGATTTAGAAGAGCAATTAAGAGCAGCTCAAAAACAACGTTTTAGAATTATTGTTACAGATGGTGTTTTTTCAATGGATGGCGACATTGCATTGATGGATAAAATTTGTGACTTAGCGGATAAATATGATGCTTTAGTAATGACAGATGAATGTCACTCAGCTGGATTTATTGGTAAAACAGGCCGTGGAGTTCCAGAATATTGTAATGTAATGGATCGTGTAGATATTATTACAGGAACTTTAGGGAAAGCTTTAGGTGGAGCTATGGGTGGATATACTACAGGTAAAAAAGAAATCATTGATATTTTACGTCAACGTTCTCGTCCGTATTTGTTTTCAAATTCATTATCTCCAGCAATCGTTGGTGCTTCGAATAAAGTGTTTGACATATTAAGTTCAACTACAGAATTAAGAGATAAATTAGAAACAAATACAGCTTATTTCAAAAAAGCAATCGTAGAAGCAGGGTTTGATATTAAACCAGGTGATTCTCCAATCGTACCAATTATGCTATACGATGCAGCATTGTCTCAAAATTTTGCAAATAAATTGTTAGAAGAAGGAGTTTATGCAGTAGGATTTTTCTACCCAGTAGTAGCAAAAGGAGCAGCTCGTATTCGTACACAAATTTCAGCAGCACATTCTATAGCTGATTTAGATAAAGCTATTGCAGCCTTTATCAAAGTAGGAAAAGAATTAAACGTAATTAAATAATTTTTGATGGTTAATGATGGATGTTTGATTGAAAAACATCCATCATTAATAATTCAACATTCAACATCAGTTTAAATGAAAAAAATTCTAGCATTTGCAGGTAGTAATTCATCTACTTCGATTAATCATCAATTGGTTTTAGCTACTTCTGAATTAATTGATTTTGCGCAAGTTGACGTAATTAGTTTACGTGATTTCAGTGTACATATTTTCGGAGTTGACATTGAAGCAGAACAAGGTTCTCCTGAACAAATGAAAGAATTAATGAATTTAATAAAATCGTATGATGGTTTTATTATTTCGACACCAGAACACAATGGAATTCCACCAGCTTTCTTTTTAAACATATTGGACTGGTTATCAAGAATTGAAAGAAGAATTTTTGGTGAAAAACCGACTTTTTTATTAAGTACATCAACAGGACCAAGAGCGGGTATTTCAGCTTTACAAATTTTAGAAAACGTAATTCCTCGATTTGGAGCAGACGTTTCAGGTGTATATGCTTTCCCAAGTTTCAATCACAATTTCGCGGATGCTAAAATTCAAAATCAAGAAGAGTTAGATAAATTAAAAAATCAATTGACCTTTTTTGAAAGTAAAATTTTAGAAGAAGGAGTTAAGTAAAAAAATTAAAGACCTCTTTTTTTAATGTATTATCGATTCAACAATTGAATCTAAATAAGTGTGTTTAATATTTTGATACAAAACAGTCCCATTTAAAAACAAAAACCGTTAAAATTTCAGGTAAATTTATAAATAATGTGAATTATTATTTAGCTTCGTATTATTCCGTTAATTAACAAAAAACTCCCAAAAAAATCACTACCTTCGCGAGGAAGAAATTTACATGGGAAAACAGAAAAAATATACCTTGACTCTCGAATGTGAATACGATTATGAAATGATCGGAATTTGTTCACATCACAGTGATTACCGTTTGGTTTGGGGTATAAATTCTGTTTTGAATTTGAATTTAGAAAAGGCGGATGAAGATTTCATTGTTGTCAATAAAAAAGGCCAACGTTTATC
>CANCEQ010000287.1 GCA_947375085.1 Flavobacteriales bacterium | reverse complement strand
CACGAAGGGTATATCACGTTGACAACGCATAATGCGAAAGCAGATGAAATCAATGCTAAAGCGTTGGAAGCATTAAAAGAAAAATCGTTTTATTTTGATGCAGAAATCATTGATGAGTTTCCGAAACATTTGTTTCCACTCGAACAAACTCTTGAATTGAAAGTGGGAGCTCAAGTGATGTTTATCAAGAATGATATTTCTTTTGAAAAGAATTTCTTCAATGGTAAAATGGGACGTGTTGAAGCGCTAGGGGAAGATGAGATTTTAGTTCATTTTCCGGAAGAAAAGAAAACGATTGAGGTTCAAAAATACGAGTGGACTAACATTCGCTATGTTTTGGATGAAAATTCAGGAGAGATTACGGAAGATATTTTAGGAACGTTTGTTCATTATCCTTTAAAATTAGCTTGGGCGATAACAGTTCATAAAAGTCAAGGGTTAACATTTGACAAAGCGGTTTTAGATGTTTCTCAAGTTTTTGCTCCTGGTCAGGCGTATGTAGCACTTTCACGTTTACGTTCTTTACAAGGATTGGTTTTAACGAGTCCAATGCGAATGAACGGACTTTCTAATGACCGTAACGTTGTCAATTATTCGAATAACAAAGCGGATGATAAAATGTTAGTGGATTCTTTGAAAAAAGGGCAGAAACAATTTTTATTATATACCTTAATAGATGCTTTCGACTGGCACGAATTGACAAGCAAATGGGGGATTCACGAGTTTAGTTATAAAAACGCACCATCTAAATCTGAAAAAGGTAAAGCGAAAACGTGGGTTACTCATCAAGCGCAAGCCATTCAATCTACAATGGATCCTGCTAAGAAATTTCAAAATCAATTAATGGTTTTGTTTTCAAAAGAGCCGTTTGATTTAGAACATATTCACGAAAGAGTTCAAGCTGCTTATCAGTACTTTTTTAAAATTTTAGATGGTTTAGTGTATTCCACTTTGAAGAAAATTTCAGAGTTGGAACGGATGTCTAAGATTAAAGTTTTTTTAGAAGAAGTTCAAGAATTGGATCAACTACAAATTGAAGTCGTGCTGAAATTAAAGAAAGCAAGATTGTTGATGGAACTTGTTTTAAGTGGTCGAGAAATCACTAAAGAAGTGATTTGGAACGAAGAGTTGAAAAACTACAAACTAACTAAAATCGCAATAATCAAACAAGAAAAGCGACAAAAACGTTCATTATTGGATATGGACGATGAAAATGGTGAAGAATTCATTCCAATTCAAGTGGCCAAAAAAGGTCCAAAAGAAGTCAAAGAAAAACGTACTACTTTCCACCAAACATTGGATTTAGTAAAAGAGGGATACAAAGTAGAAGACATTGCTCGAATGCGACAATTATCTGTAAAAACAATTAATGGGCATTTTATGAACCTCATTAAATCAGAAGAAATTGAACTTTCAGAAGTCATGAGCAAAGAACGAATTCGCGAATTAGAAGATTATTTTGAAGATTACCACGAAGCCTCATTGACTCCATTAAAAGAACAATTAGGAGATAAAGTAAGCTGGGAAGAATTGAAATTGTTTAGGGCTTCGACGATAATTTGAAGTTATAGTTGTCCTCCCCCTAGCCCCCTCCAAAGGGGGAAAACGGTTCCTTAAAAATTTACAGATAAAGATTTAGATTCTTAAAAATGTTTGATAAATAAACTGTTTTTGAGTCTTCATTACTTCCCCCTTCGGAGGGGGACAGAGGGGGAGGAAATAGTACAACTTGAATAATTACTTTATAACTTCCAAAAGCTCTTTCGCTCTAATATTATATTGAACTAAATTACCTTTTTCATCAAATAACAACCCAGTTGGATAACCATTTAATCGTAATTCTCTGTTTATATCATCAGAAGAAAAACCTTGAATAAATTGAATTTTGAATTGATCTGATATTCGAATCAAATCATTTTTATCACCTCGATCCAATAAAGTAATTATCGTTAACTTATCACTATATTTTGAGTGAATTTCATTCAACAATGGAAATGATTTAAGGCAAGGAGAACAAAAAACTGACCAAATATCAATAAAAATATATTTTCCTTGATTTAAAAATTCATTTATTGATTGTATGGAATCATTTATTGTGATAAACTGAAAATCAGTCAGTCTATTTAATCTTAGTAAATCTGAAATTTGATTTGTTGTACATTTTGAAATCTTTAATTCAACTAATTCCTCATCTTTTAGTTCCATTTTATATTGATATTTTCCTGATTCAACAATCAAATTATTTTTCAAATTTGATCGAGATTTTGATGCTTCCCAAATAAATAATTCAGTTCCATAAAAGTCTATATAAATTGAATCATTGTCATCAAAAGTGAACTTACCATCTTTATTTGAATCTAATAATCCGATTGAAAATGAAGTTAAAGAGTCTTTATAATCAGCTATTTTTATATCATTTAGCTTCATTCCTTGTTTTCCAGTTCTATTAAAAGAAATAGTTTGAGCATAACTATTTGAAATAAAAATAATTACTAAATATATGAATGCACAAAAATTTACTTTCATACTTTCAAATACATTCTCAAAGGATAACCAACTGACTCCATTTCTGAAATCAATTTAAATCCTAACTTTTCATAAAATGGGAAATTCTTCTCCATTGAAGTTTCTAGGTAAATAGGTTTATTTTTTAAGGAATAATCGTTTATTATATGATGCATTAACTGAGTTCCAACACCTTTTCCTTGCTCCGATTTTTTAACTCCAATGTACCACAAATGAATAAAATCTTCTTTTGGGTGATTTTGTTTTATCAATGTTTCTCTTTTTAATACCTTTCCAATATTAAAAATCCCGATGCAATTAAATACTAGTTTTAAATCCCAATAAATACTGCTCAAAGTAGTTTTCTTTTTTGTGGGATCTATTAATAAAGCACAAGCTAACTGATTTTCAGACAAATAAATTTCTCCAAAAGTGTTAGAAACAAAATATGAATATTCCATTAACGTTCTTAATCGTTTTATTCGGTGTTTATCTTGTTTTACAACAAAATTGACAGATTTATTGTCATCGAATGATTCGATTAATAGGTTGATGATATGTTGTTTTTTGGATTTAATAACTTTCTTTTTTTCAAAGATAAATATTTAATCTGATTAGAGTCCTCCCCCTTAATCCCCCTTCAAAGGGCGAAAACCTTCATTATAGTTTATTGATAAGAGTTTAAAATCCAACTATATTCGATTGTATAATGGTTTTTGTCTGATGATTATTTCTTCCTTCTTCCTAGGTGGGATTCTAAACAATTCTGTTTTCTTAACAAACACAAAACAATATGTGGTTTTTTTAAAAGAAGTTCTCAATTTTTTTAAACTTTAACATCCTTTGTTTACATTTGTTACGAGAGGTTTTAAAATTAGAATTTCTTTTTGTTTAACTATAGAATGAAAATTTATGGAAATAACACCACAAATTATTGAACGATTAGAGTTACTTGAAAAAAAGTATAGTGCTATCGGACAAGATATGCTTTCATATTTAGATGGGTTGTTGTACAATGACAGCGTTAAATATTGGGATTATGTTGAAGTTGATACGCTTTTAAGCTTGCAAAAACCGAGAACAGATTTTCCTGATGAGGTTATTTTCATTATGTATCACCAAATTACGGAGTTGTATTTTAAACTTTCGCTTCGTGAATTTGAACAAATTGGACTTCAAGAGAATTTAACAGCTAAATTTTTTGTTGACCGAGTAAATCGTATCAATCGTTATTTTGAGGCTTTAACGCATAGTTTCGACATTATGATTGAGGGTATGGACAGAGAGCAATTCTTGAAATTTAGAATGTCTCTTCTTCCTGCAAGTGGTTTTCAATCAGCTCAATATAGAAAAATTGAAATCTGCTCTACTGATTTCAAAAATTTGGTGGATAAAGATGTTCGTGATTCAATCAAAGAAGACAGTACAATTGCTGAGCTTTTCGAACATATTTATTGGAAAGAAGGTGCCACTGAATTAGCAACTGGTAAAAAAACATTGACTTTAATTCAATTCGAAGAACGTTACAAAGACGAATTCATTCAATTGGGTGAAAAATATAAAACATTGAATTTGTGGCAATCTTATTTGCGTTTAACTCCTGAGGAGCAAGCTTTACCAGAAGTTAAAAATGCATTGAAGAAAAATGACACGAATGTAAATATCAATTGGCCATTGTCTCACTATAAATCTGCTGTTCGTTATTTGCAAAAAGCACCTGCGGATATTGCAGC
>CANCEQ010000286.1 GCA_947375085.1 Flavobacteriales bacterium | reverse complement strand
TTTTTGAAAAGATTCCATTGATTTATAGAGAAATGGGTTCGGGAACTCGTTTGGTGATGGAACGATATATCAATCAACATAATTTACCTGTAGTAAAGAAAATGGAGCTTACCTCAAATGAAGCTTTAAAACAGGCTGTTATTGCTGGTCTAGGAGCTTCAATTATGCCAATCATCGGGTTGAAAAATGAAATTCAAAACAAAGAATTACAAATAATACCAGTTAAAGGTTTTCCGATTGAATCAAATTGGAATATTATTTGGTTGAAAGACAAGAATTTATCTGCAGTAGCAACTTCTTATTTAGATTTTATAAATCAAGAAAAAAATAGAATAATCAAAGAAAAATTTGGATGGTATGAGGCTTATTAGTGATTAGACTCAAGACTATAAGATTCAAGATATTAAGACTTATTCACATTTTGTCTAATGTCTAACTTCTAAATATCTATTGTCTATTTCATATGTCTTTCTTCTTGTAGTCTTGAATCTTAAAATCTAAACCATAAATTAATTTAATGCATTTCATAATAAACATAAATAAAAACAAATGAATTTCTAATTGTAGTTTTGTCAAAAATATAAAGATGAAAAAACTACAAATTTTAGTATTATGTTTGCTTACGAAAGCAAGCTTTGGTCAAATTTCTGCAGATAGTGCATTAATTCGTTTGAAGGAGGGGAATAAACGTTTTATTGAAGGAACTGCATTAAAACCAAATCAAAGTTTAGAACGATTGAAAGAAGTATCAAGTGGTCAAAATCCATTTGCAATCGTTGTAGGATGCTCGGATTCAAGAGTTCCAAGTGAAATTATTTTCGACCAAGGTTTAGGAGATTTATTTATTGTTAGAACTGCTGGTCAGGTTTCATCATACGCCTCTTGGGGGAGTATAGAATTTGCAAATGCAGTATTAAAATCAAAACTAATTGTTGTTTTAGGTCACACAAAATGTGGAGCAGTAGCTGCAGCTTGTAATTTGCCAGATGTTCCAGGACACATTGTTACTTTGATTAACGAAATAAAACCTGCTGCAACTTTAGCAAAAGAACATATTCATAAACCTGAAGAATTAGTAGATGCAGCGGTTTCTTACAATGTCGCATTACAAGTTCAAAAATTAAGACAATTAGAACCTGTACTTTCTAAAGCAGTCATTTCAGGAGATTTAAAAATAGTAGGTGCTGTATATGATTTGTCAACGGGAAAAGTAGAATTTTTACCAGATGATTTTTTAACCAAAGGGAAATAAGACATTCAACTTAAAAAGAAAACGGCTGAAACTAACTTCAGTCGTTTTCTTTTTTACTCCTATTGTATTTGTTTAATACATAAAGAAATACTAACAAAACATTAGATATCAAAAAGATTAATGTGACTTTAAAATGAAAAAATATCGAAACAAAAAATCCAGTAAACGAGACAATCATTAAGTATTTAATAAAATTACGAAACGGTGTGTTTTTCATAAAATTTAGTTTTTGATTAAATGCATTTATAATAATTTTTAAAGTTTAATACTCTATTGGGTTTACTGGTTTTTCTTTCAAATTCTTGAATCTATTTGATTTTTATCTCCATCCGCCACCTAGGGCTTTGTAGATATTAATTTTCGCATGCATTTGAAGTTTTTTAGTTTCGATTAGTTCAAATCTTGATTCCAAAGCATCTCTTTGTGTTAATAATATTTCCATATAGTCTGCTCTCGCTGATTTGAATAATCCTGTTGAAATATTGATTGATTCTGTTAAAGCATCTACTTGTTTTGTTTTTAAATCAAAACTTTTCTTTAAATTTTCAATGTTTGACAGTTGATTTGCTACTTCAATATAACCATTTAGAATTGTTCTTTCGTAATTAAAAACTGCTTGAACTTGCTTCGAATTAGATGTTAAATAATTCGCTTTAAGTGAATTTCTATTTACTAATGGTGCAAAAGCTCCACCAATTAAGGATGAAATTAAGGATGCTGGTAAATTTGCTAAATATTGAGGTTGAAATGCTTGCGTACCAAAATTGGCGTTTATCATTAAAGATGGATAAAAATTAGCTTTCGCAACGTTTACATCTAATTTTGCAGCTAATAATGATTGTTCTGCTTTTCTAATATCAGGACGATTTTCTAATAATTGAGAAGGGATACCGGCATAAACAGTATCCATAAACGAAGTTAAAAATGATTTCGAGTTTCGTTTAACTGAATGAGGAAAATGTCCTACTAAAAAGTTAATTTCATTTTCCTGAATTGTAATTTGTTGTTTGATGTCATAAATGCGACTTTGATTTTTTAATACTTCCGCTTCAAACTTTTTCACCGCCAATTCAGTAACTTTTGCAGCTTGTTTTTCTAATTTCACTATTTCAAGAGCATTTTGCTGAATTTCAATATTTTGTTGTAAAATGTCTAATTGATTATCCAAAGAAATTAATTCATAATATGCATTTGAAATTTCTGCAATTAAATTTGTTACCATAAAATTTTTCCCTTCAATGGTTGAGATATAATTGTAAACTGCAGATTGTCTTGAATTTCGTAATTTTTTCCAAATATCGACTTCCCAACTAACATTTGCACTAACTACTAAATCGGAAACAAATGCTGGATTTTTTTTACCAGGTACAATTTGATTAGCTTCTTCTCCAGCACCTTGATTTGTATATCTTCCAGATTTTGCAGTACCAGCACCTCCAAAAATTCCAAGAAAAGGTAAGTATGCTCCTTTTCTTGAACGAATTTCATTATTACTGATATTTATTTCTTGTAAAAAGATATTCAATTCCTGATTGTTACTTAAGGCTGTATCAATCAAAGCAACCAAATCTGGATCTTTAAAATAATCTTGCCATTTTAATTTTCCAGAATTGGTTGTATCAAGTGATGCACCATTATAATTTCCTGCTACCTCTTTATTCTCCGTTTTTTGAATCAAAGCGGGGAGCTTACAGGATGAAACCAATACAATACTGATTATCCAAATAAAACTATTTCTATACTTATTCATCGTGTCCTATTTCTTCAGTTAATGGATTAAAATCTTCGTCTTTTATTAATTTTTTGCCGGCGGCTATTGAACCGAAAATGTAGTAAAGTCCTGGTACTATGATTACACCGAATACAGTACCGAAAATCATACCTCCCAAGGATGCTGAACCAATCGTTTTGTTTCCTATAGCTCCTGGTCCGTGAGCTACAATTAAAGGAATTAATCCGGCAATAAAGGCAAATGAGGTCATCAAAATTGGTCGGAATCGTGCTTTAGCTCCTTCAATGGCGGCTTCTAATACAGTTGCTCCATGTAATTGTTTATGCACTGCAAATTCAACTATCAAAACCGCATTTTTACCGAGCAAACCAACCAACATTACCATACCAACTTGAGCATAAATATCATTCGCTAATCCCATCATTTTAACCAATAAGAATGCACCGAAAATACCTGCTGGTAGAGAGAAGATAACTACTAATGGTAAAATGAAACTTTCGTATTGAGCAGCCAAAACCAAGTAAACAAATATTAATACGATTAAGAAAATATAAATCGCTTCATTTCCTCGGGCTACTTCATCTTTTTGTAAACCTCCCCAATCAATATCATAACCTTTTGGGAGTGTTCTTTTGGCAACTTCTTGAATAACTTTTATGGCTTCACCACTGCTATATCCTGCAGCAGGATTACATCGAATGGATGAAGTTGTATACATGTTATACCGGTTAATTTCATAAATTCCTTGTGTCTTTTTAATTTTCATAAAAGAAGAGTAAGGAACCATTTCACCTTTATCACTTTTCACATAAAGTTTCAAAATATCGGTTGGTAATCTTCTATAAGCTGGATCTGCTTGAACGAATACTTTGAAAAAACGATTGAATTTAATGAATCCAATATCATAAGTACTACCAACCATTAAAGAAAGGTTTTCCATTGCATTATCAATCGATACCCCTTTTTGCATAGCTTGTTGATTGTCTATAATTAACTCATATTGAGGGTAATCTGTCCGGTAAAATGTAAAGAGGGAAGTCAATTCTTTTTGCTTTTTTAATTCAGCCATAAAGTCTTCCGTAACACCTCCTAAACGTTCATAATCAATCGTATTATTTTTATCTAACAATTGTAGAGCAATACCTCCTGCTGCTCCATATCCTGGAACGGCTGGCGGATCGAAAAATTCAATCGCTGCTCCAGGAATTTCCTTCGCTTTTTGTTCTAATTCCTCAATGATTTGTTTCACTGTTTTGTCGCGT
>CANCEQ010000285.1 GCA_947375085.1 Flavobacteriales bacterium | reverse complement strand
TCTTCGTAAACAACTTCTAATTCTGATTGAAAAGAACGGAATACAGGTTTTTGAAAACGGTGAGAGTATAATTCTAACCATTTTTCCATTTGATTTCCAGGGAATTCATTGTGGTAAACCGTCATGTCATTTGCTGTGAAGGCATTTAATCCTGTTCCACCAATACTTTTGATTAATTTATCAAATTCAGTTGGGTTTGCATATTTTGATTGTTGAACACTTTGGTTGTTAATCAATAATTGAATTCTTTTTCTTTCAACATCGTCTTTAGTTCTACCTAATAAATCGTAATAATAAATGATAGAATCCATGAACGGTTTTTCTTTTGTAAAATCCGTTGAACCTAAATCTTCTGTTCCTTTGAACAATAAATGTTCAAGATAATGTGCCATTCCTGTTGCATCAGCTGGATCATTTTTACTTCCTGCTTTGATTACAACTGCTCCATATACATCTTTTGCATTTGGATCTTGATTTAAAATCACTGTAAATCCATTGTCTAAGACAAATTTTTGGACTTTAAGTGCGTTTTGGGCGAATGAATTTAAACCTAGGAATAGGATAAATGTCATTAACAAATTCATTTTTAATGAATTCATAGATTTTGTAAATGATTTAATTTTACTCATAATGAAGTTAATTTTTTATAGGTTTCAAATGTACTAAAATACTTTTGTTGGAGAATGAAAAATATTATGGACGGTAAATATGGTTGTATTCAATGGTTGATTTAACTTTACGATTGGAAGTATTTATCGTTTTTAAGAGTGACCCTTTTTCATCGTATTCATTTGATTCAATTAAAATAAAAGGATGGCTGCTATAGTAGATATGTTGCGATTCCAATAACTTTTTTGTTTTTGAATAAATCTCGATACTAGAATTGTTTAATTCTCCATTTTTCTTGTAGTAAGCGAAATAAAAGGTGTTTTCGAATTTGATATTTTTAGAGAAAAGTAGTGTATCATTTAAATATTGAAATTGACTAATAAAAATGGAATCTTTAGAAAAATTGGTTTTCCATAAAATCTCTCTTTCTTTTTCTATCGTTCTTGAATAAACGGTATAAGAACTGTCGTTTCTTTCTTCCGTCCATTTACAAATGGTTGAGGTTTCAATTGGTGTTTTTTTAATTTCTGTACCTTCATCTTTGCAATCGTAGATGTATTCTTTTTTTAATTCATCGTTCACAAATGTTTGAGTTTTTTCTACTTTTCCTTGAGCATTGTAAAAGGTTTTAGTTTCTTCTGATTTTTTTAATTTCCTTCCAAACTCATATCTTCTTGATGTTATTTTTCCATTTGAATTATATGTCATTTTTAATTCAGAAACTACTTTATTGTCAACTAATTTTTTAGAGTTTACCAATTGTTGATTTTCATAGGTAATTGTATATTTTTCAGGATGTTTTGTTATAACATTGATTTCGTTTAAAATTGAATCGTTTAAATAGGTTAATATTGTTTTAGACTTATTGGTTTCATAAGATATTAAACGTCCGCTTTCATTGAATTCACAAGTTGTTGAGCCTGTAATTTTTCCTTTGTTGTTTTTTTGTGTAGCGACCGTTTTTGTTAATTTTAATTTCTTTCTATTATCTAATGTTTGTTTTGATTCTGAGGACTGAAACTTCCCGAAAGTGCTAAAATAAACATTTTCATTTCCTTGAATATGAATAGATGGAAAGTGAGAATGATACGGATAAAATTGAGCATTACATAATAGTGTGAATGCACAAACGAAGGCGCTTGTTAAAATCGATTTTTTCATAGTGTTGTTTTTAAGTGTTATCTTCTGATAACGGATAAGGGTTGATTTGTTACAGTTTTTTAATTTTTAAAAGTTAAATTGTGATCTGATAATGCTTTTTCTAGAATTGGAATTGCCGTTTTTCCAATACCATGAAAAGATAAAATTTCGGTTAAAGTAAAATTAGCTAACTCAGCTAAATTAGTTATATTATTCGTTATAAGAGCTCTTTGTGCTGGAGCTGAAAGTCCGTCAATGAAAAAATAAACTGATTTTTTATTGCCTCTAACAAAAGCTTCCTTATTTTCTTTAATTCTATACTGTACTATTTTTTGAATTAATTCGACAGGTAATTCTTGATCTAGTGGGAATTGAACAGCTCCTTTTGAATTAGGGTATTTTGCAATTTCATCTTTAAATGCTTTCAGGCCGGAAGGAGCAGGGTAGAAGCCTATGTGATTTTTGTAACCAGCAAAATGAACTAGGTTTCCATATAAATCAAAGGTAGGCATTGCATACTTAAAAGTTTCAGTAGAATTTGGAACTTCCTTTTGAATGATTAAACGAAGCTTATTTAACTTAACTTGAGTATCTTCAGGAAAAGTGAGTATATATTCGTCGATTTGTTTTGAAGTGATCATCTTATATAAATAAAAAAAACACCAACAAAAATAATCTTGTTGGTGTTAATAATGAAGTTTTTAAACTGTTTTATTGAAAGTATTCAATTTTAATTTCTTCAATTGAATCAGCGCTTTTATGTTTTTCGTTGATGACATTGAATTTGATTCGTTTCGTCCAGTTATTGTTCGCATCATATTGATATTTATAACTGTTTTTTCTAAAAACAACTCCGTCAGCATTATGATCTGATTCTTCAACTATATTTCCTTTGTCATCATAACTATATGAAAATTGATCAAATAACACGTTCGAAGAATTATAGATTCCATTTTCAATTAAATTCCCTTTTTCGTCGTATTTATAGGTATAGTGTTCGTTTAAAATTCCAGCACCATTGTAGTCGTTTTCTTCAATCAGATTTCCTTTCTCATCGTATTTATAAGTATAACGATCATAAAGAATACCATTTGAATTTAAATCTTTTTCTTCTATAACATTTCCATTTTGATCATTGATGTAAAGTGTTTTTCCGTCAACAAGAGTGTCAGAGTTATAATCTGTCATTTCTATTAGGTAACCTTTCTCATCATATTTATAGACGAATTTTTCATACAGTGTGCCGTTTGCATTCAATTTACTTTCTGAAAGTAAATTCCCTTTTTTATCGTATTCAAAAGTGAATTTTTCAGCAATTGAGTTGTTGGTTAAAAAATGAGTTTCTTCGATTTTATTACCTTCTTGGTTATATGTTTCGATATATTTTTTTTCAAGGTTGGCTTTAACTGCTTCACCTAATTTTTCTGAAGCATTGTAGATTGAAATTTCAACCGTTTTCACTTTTCCTTTTAGATGCTCGTAAGAAGGTTTGAAAATAGTTTGTCCTTTATTTGTAGATTGAGAAAATACAAAAGGTGTGAACAACAAAAGTAGGGGAAGTAATAATTTTTTCATAACCTTTAGTTTTTAGTGTTTTCAACTAAATTATATATTATATTTCAAAAAAATCTCTTAAAACATAAAAAAAGATTGATTTTTCATCATAAATGAATATTTGAATGGTTTGCCTGATTATTTAGTCCTTTATTTTGATTAATTGTAAACTTATCAAAATAATGCAATTCTTAATTTAAATAGTGTAAATTTATAGATGTGCAAAAGTCCAAATTTGTAAAGAATATAAAATCATTACGAATATGAAGAAAATACTTAATTCAAAAATTCAATTCATAAGAAGTTGGTTTCTAAGTTTTATTACTTTGTTTTTAGCTTCAACTTCTTTTTCCCAAGAATTAGAAACAGTTTCAATTGTTAATCTTCAGCAATATTCTGGTAAATGGTATGAAATAGCGTCTTTTCCTCAACGTTTTCAGAAAGGTTGTCATTGTACATCTGCAGAATATACGTTGACATCCAAAGATTATCTTATCGTTGAAAATCGTTGTAAAAAAGATAGCATAAATGGCAAGTTGTTGTATATCAAAGGAAAGGTTTTTGCTGAGAAAAATACGGGTAACTCAAAATTAAAAGTTCAGTTTTTCTGGCCATTCAAAGGAAAGTATTGGATCATCGATTTAGCACCGGATTATTCATATGCAGTAGTGGGTCATCCAAATCGAAATTATTTATGGATTCTTTCGAGATCAGCTTCCATGGACGATTTACTGTATCATGAAATTGTCTCTCGAATTGAAGCAAAAGGATATGATGTGTCTAAAATTTTAAAAACCAAACAATTCTAATTATGAAGATTATATTAATAATATTAGGTGTCTTACTCGGACTATTTATCATTTTTCAAATCGTAATAACTATGTCAACAGCTAAGACTGAAACTCAAAATTTCAAATTAATTCAAAAAGAGGAAGATTTTGAAATACGTTATTATCCTTCATCAACCATGGCAAAAGTAAAATCGAACAT
>CANCEQ010000284.1 GCA_947375085.1 Flavobacteriales bacterium | reverse complement strand
GTGATCCCGTTTGGATTCGAACCAAAGACCTATTCATTAGAAGTGAATTGCTCTATCCAGCTGAGCTACGGAACCATTAAACTTTAATAAAAAAGGGGAATGATTGCTCATTCCCCTCGTCGGGGTGGCAGGATTCGAACCTGCGACCTCCTGGTCCCAAACCAGGCGCGATAACCGAGCTACGCTACACCCCGAAATTTCTTTCAGTTTTTATTTTTGCTTAACTCTGAGACGTTTCTCAGAAAGCGTGTGCAAAGATACTACAATTTTATTAATATACAAGCAATATTAAAAAAATATGAAGCGGAGGAAGCGGGATTCGAACCCGCGGTACAGTTACCCGTACGTCAGTTTAGCAAACTGGTGGTTTTAGCCACTCACCCATCCCTCCGGACGTCTTTTGTAAAGAACGAGGTGCAAAATTAATAAAAGCATCCATTTTTCAATGCTTTTTTCAAAAAAATATTAAAAATAGTTTAAAAATTATTTCAAACTACCTAAAGACCAAACTTTTGTGAGTTCTAAAATGAAAAGCAGTACCCATAAATAGAGTAGGGGAAAGTGTTTTATTTTAGGGAAAAGGAGAATCACAACTGAACCATAACTTAAGAAAAGGAGAAGTTGAGAATAAAAAATGGTAAGTTGTTCATTTAGAATACTTCCAGCTAAAACCAACGTAATTGGAAGTAGCGAAAGGTATTTTTTAAAATTGACTTCAACTTGATTGAAAGTAGTTATTATCCAAGCGATTATACCAATGTAATAACCTACTTTGAAATAGTCGGTAATACTACTTTGAGATAAGCGGAGCATTCTTTCATTTGAAAGAAAAATATTCCAATAAAATTCGAGTGATAAAATATGAAACAATCCTAAAACAAGAATTAAACTCATTGTTTTAGGATTGTTTTTTAAATGATCTTTTGCAAAAACGATTGTTGCAATAAAAAAGATAAGTTCATTTAAAGGAAAGGGAAAAATAACTTGTTTGAACTGTAAGAAACTCGTAAGTCCGTACATAAAAACAGTTAATGCTGCTAATGTGACCGTTTTCCCTTCTTTTGTCATTTTATTTTTTAGCTAATGCTTCTTCAATGTATTTGAATGTTGAAAGCACTTCTGGTTTACCATTAACAACTGCGACATCGTGTTCAAAGTGCGCACTTGGTTTACCATCAGCCGTAACGATTGTCCATTCGTCAGAAAGAGTAATAACTTTTTCAGTTCCTAAATTGATCATTGGTTCAATTGCTAGAACTAAACCTTCTTGAATTTTTTTACCTCTTCCTTGTCTACCATAATTCGGTACTTGAGGTTCTTCGTGCATTGTTCTTCCTAAACCGTGTCCTACTAAATCACGAACAACACCGTAACCATGTTTTTCAGCGTGTTGTTGAATAGCAAAACCAATGTCTTCAATTCTATTTCCAGCTTTTGTTTGAGCAACACCTAAATCCAAACATTCTTTCGTTACTTGAAGTAATTTTTTAGTTTCAGGAGCAACTTCTCCCACTTCAAATGTATAGGCGTGATCACCGTAAAATCCTTCGAATTTAGAACCACAATCTACTGATATAATATCACCGTCTTTTAAGATTCGATTAGATGGAATACCGTGAACAACTTGCTCGTTGATAGAGATACAAAGTGTGTTCGGGAATCCATACATACCTAAAAATCCAGGTAATGCATTTTGAGAACGGATGTATTCTTCTGCAATTTTATCAAGGTAAAGTGGAGTAATTCCAGGTTTGATTTCAGCTGCAAGAATACCCAATGTGCGACTAACAATTTGAGCCGCTTCACGCATGATCTCAATTTCCGCTGGAGTTTTATATATAATCATATTTCGATTAAAAAAATTCATTGTTTTAATTTTTTACAAAGTTAATTAAATAACGGACTTCTAAAAATGTTGCTAATAACTTGATACGTATTGTTTTGATTATTTTGTTTAATATTTTTTAATAATAATTAAACAAAATGAATTTTCTTTCTATTTTTGTTTTACCTTTACATAAATAAGTTAAACAAAACATGAGTTCAGAAGTTTTTAAAACTGCAGTTGTAAGATGTGAGCATTTTAATGCAGCTCATCGATTACACAATGAAAATTGGAGCAATGAAAAAAACGAGGAGGTTTTTGGAAAGTGTAACAATCCCAATTTTCATGGTCATAATTATGATTTAGAAGTAAAAGTAATTGGATATTGTGATGTAGAAACGGGTTACGTAATAGATACAAAGGTATTAGGTTCGATTATTCAAAATTCAGTAGTTGAAGTTTTCGATCATAAAAATTTGAATTTGGATGTTCCTTATTTTAAAAATACAAATCCAACGACAGAGAATGTTGCTAAAGTAATTTACGAGATTTTACGATCTCAAATCAATAATGAATTAGAACTTAAAATAAAATTATATGAAACGCCAAGAAACTATGTTGAATACCCTTACTGATTCTTTAGAGCTAAATAATTTTACGGATTCAGAAATCGGTGATGATCATTTATACACAAGTATAGATACTCCAATGAAAGAGGATGCCTTTTTACTTTCGGATGATGAAAAGAAAGAAAAAATCAGTATTCTTTTTGCTGAAATTATGGATGTTTTAGGTCTCGACTTGACAGATGATTCATTAAAAGGGACTCCGAATCGTGTTGCTAAAATGTATGTTGATGAAATTTTTTCGGGTTTAAATCCTGAAAATAAACCTAAAATAGCGTTGTTTGACAACAAGTATCAATACAGTCAAATGTTGGTTGAAAAGAACATTACTTTTTATTCCAATTGTGAGCATCATTTTGTTCCAATTTATGGGAAAGCGCATATTGCTTATGTATCTTCTGGTAAGGTAATAGGACTTTCAAAATTGAATCGAATAGTACAGTATTTTTCTCAACGTCCTCAAGTTCAAGAACGTTTAACGAACCAAATCGGTAGAGAGTTAGTTGAAATTTTAGGAACAGAAGATGTTGCCGTTATTATCGATGCAAAACATTTGTGTGTTTCTTCAAGAGGAATTAAAGACGAAAGTTCTTCTACTATAACTTCTTATTATGGTGGTGTTTTTAATACGACTGAAAAAATTGTAGAGCTTCAAAATTATCTAAAAGATTAAGCGATGAACACAATTCTAATTATAGGTGGAAGTAGAGGGATTGGAAGAGCCATATTGGAACAGCAAGTTGTTGAAAATAAGGTAATTGTTTTTAGTAGGGGAGAAATCGATTTTGAACACCAAAATTTGGTTCACTTTCAATTAGATGCAATAAAAGATGAATTGCCTGATTTAGAAGTGGTTGATAAATTGGTTTATTGTCCTGGAAGTATCAATTTAAAGCCTTTTAACCGTTTAAAATTAGATGATTTTTCTTCTGATTTTGAAATCAATGTTTTAGGAGCTATTCGATTGATTCAGCATTATTTACCAAAATTAAAAAATGGTCAAAATCCATCTATTGTTTTGTTTAGTAGTGTTGCAGCAAAATTAGGAATGCCCTTTCATGCAAGCATAGCGATAGCAAAAGCGGGAGTTGAAGGTTTAGTAAAATCATTTGGAGCAGAGTTTGCGACTTCTATACGAATCAATGCGATTGCCCCAACGTTGACGAATACAGATTTGGCGGCACATCTTTTAAAAAATGAGACAGCCATTGAGAATATGATCCAACGTCATCCAATGAAAAAGATTTTACAACCTTCTGAAGTGGCTGATTTAGCCGATTTTTTATTGCATGAAAAGTCGAAATCGATTACTGGTCAGGTGTTTGAATTGGATTGTGGAATAGTGAGTTTTAAAATTTAAAATCTAGAAATTATGAAAGAATTCTCAACAAAAGGAACCGTTTATCGTTTACATACCAAACAAAATTTACCGATCTCTTTAGAAGAAGCTTGGCATTTTTTGTCTGACCCAAAGAATTTAAAAGTGATTACACCAGAATATATGGGTTTTCATATTTTATCGGGTGCAGATCGACCAATGTTTGCAGGTCAAATTATTCAATATATTGTAACTCCCGTTTTAGGAATAAAAACAAATTGGGTGACAGAAATTACGCATGTAGTTGATAAACAGTATTTTGTAGATGAACAACGTTTCGGACCTTATGCACTTTGGCATCACAAACATTTTTTAAAAGAAATTCCTGGTGGAGTTGAAATGGAAGATATTGTCGATTATAAAATTCCCTTTGGAGCGTTAGGAAGATTAATGAATCCGATTTTAGTTCAACCAAAATTGAATGAAATTTTTGATTTCAGAAGAAAAAGATTGATCGAAATTTTTGGTGAGATTTGATTTT